>NZ_JADQAK010000001.1:0-361577 GCF_022129285.1 Psychrobacter sp. Ps4 | reverse complement strand
ATAGCAATTAGGTTTGATAATTAGTTTATAACAATTTTAAGTGGGATTGGCTATAGTAAAAAATATTTTAGAGATTGGTATTCAAGATGATTATGCTGACAAGATAGCGGCTGATTATATCGAGACGTTAGCCCGCGCAAAAAGTGATAAAAACAGTCTCTTATATAAATCATTTAAGGTAAAAGAGTGCTATAGACAGTCGGATCTGCATAAATCTATCAACCGTATTATTTATAAGATCGAGCCTTTAAGGGTTGCTATTATGCGTGAAGGCCTAGCATTGCAGCAGGCAGTGGCTGAAGGCAATAAGGAGATAGCTGATGAGATTATTAAGGTTGTCGTAAGAATGAAGCTAGAAAAAAGTAAACTTGAGAAAAATCTTAGCGCACTTATGGGTAACGTAAAAAATCTTCAGCTCGCTAGCTAATAAAATAACAACAAAGCAAGGCCATGCTTGAAAGTGGCGTCAGCCTTTTTGAGCTACGTAGCCAAGCTGCGTCTGGTGCACCCGCTGACCATCTAGGAGCGTTCAGATCGTCAAAAGCCAGTCTTCACGCGAAAACCTTTGCGGTAGATGGAAAGCGCATTTTTATTGGCTCGTTCAATTTTGACCCCCGTTCGACTGCGCTCAATACCGAAATGGGTTTAATGATCAACAGCGAACAGATGGCACAAAAACTGCACAAAGCATTTGACGAGGGCATGGTTGGCCTTACTTGGCGGGTAGAGCAGCGTAATGGAAGGCTCGTCTGGATCGATTCCTATACTGGATCGATGAGCGTCTCGGAGCCTGGACAAAGTGCCCTGCTTAACATTATATTGACAGTAGTAGGGTGGCTACCAGTTGAATGGCTTTTGTAGCTATAGAGAATAGTACTATATATGATGAACAGTGCTATATAGGATTATGAGCTATAATATCCAATATCTGACACATTCATTCAGTAATGTGATAAATATAAAAAATTGGCTAATGCTATGCCTGTCATAGTGCTTGGAATGTTTTTACGTTATTTTAATTAAAAAAAGCAGCGGTGCTACAATTATTAATAATTATTTTTACTATTTTTTAAGATGATTTGTTAGCCTCTCTATCCTGCTTGTTTCTAATCGTTTATGCTGAGGTACTTTACAAATACTCACTAAGATATCTAAAAAATAATTAAGGAAAATTTATGCATATCACTGCTAATTTCGATGCTGGTAATATTGAGGTTATTAATTTAGAAGATAAAAAAAATATCCAATTGGCTATTCGTCCGGACGTCGGTGGCGAGTTTTTTCAGTGGTTTAATTTTCGCCTGACAGGTCAAGTTGGCGAGCAATATGTGCTCAATATTATGAATGCAGGGGGTGCGGCATTTCCTGCAGGGTGGGAGAATTACCAAGCGGTGGCGTCGTACGATCGCGACTATTGGTTTCGTCTGCCCACCTCTTATAAAGACGGCAAACTAACCATAACGGCAGAGTTGGAATGTGAAACTATTCAAATTGCTTTTTTTGCCCCTTACAGTGATGAGCGTCATCAAGATTTATTAGCAGCGGTGCAAATGCATCCATTAGTGACGTTAGAGCATTTGGGAGAAACCCTTGATAAGCGCGATTTAACCTTAGTCAAAATTAGTGATGGCGCTAGCAATAACGATGCGCCTAAACGCAATATTTGGATTACGGCACGTCAACATCCTGGTGAAACGATGGCTGAGTGGTTGGTCGATGGACTACTGCATAGCCTGTTAGATGGTGATAATGCCACGGGTAAATTATTATTAGATAAAGCTAACTTTTACATCGTGCCCAATATGAACCCAGATGGCAGCGTGCGCGGTCATCTGCGTACTAATGCAGTCGGGACTAACCTAAACCGTGCTTGGTCAAATCCAAGTTTGGAAACCAGCCCAGAAGTCTTTCATGTCATTAATAAAATGGAAGAGACGGGTGTTGACCTGTTTTATGATGTACACGGTGATGAAGAAATACCTTTTGTATTCCTTGCTGGCTCTCAGGGTACGCCAAATTATAGCGACCGCCTCGCGCGTCTACGCGATAGATTCTCAGAAGTGTTAAAGCTCGCCAGTGCTGACTTTCAGACGGAAGAAGGCTATGACGTAGATGCACCGGGTAAAGCGAACATGACGCTTGCGACTCACTGGGTTGCCGAACGTTTTGACTGCCTTGCCAATACCTTGGAGATGCCATTTATAGATAACAATAATGTCCCCGATGCCGATACGGGTTGGTCACCAGAGCGCTCTATGAAATTAGGGGAAGCCTCATTAGTGGCTATGTTGGCGGTCGTGGATGATTTACGTGAGTGAATCATTTAGGTGGATTGTTTGGGTTATGAAATCAGTCCATCCACTCAAGGGTTACTTGTTCAACACTCTCTATGCCATTCCAAATTTCAGATACGCCATCAGGTTGATCTGCTGCCAGACCTTGCGAGTGCCATAACGGCACTTGCAATCCTACCGGACGCGCTCACTCTTACCGATATAACAATCGTTATGCTAACTGTGCTGTGAGCGTTTGGGTAGGCGAATCTTACTCATAATGCTATTTCTCCATAAAACTATCCCAGATTATTTTACTTATCTAAGACCGCCCTGAAGATTAAATATCCTTTAATATAAATATACAGGTATGTTAGCTTTGTGTTTTAATAAATGACAGTTGTCATTTATGAGCATGGTTAATGTAAGTGGCATAGTAAGTGACATAGATAGCCTTGATTTTATCGACGATTAGTTTTTGGACTTATGGAGCGAGCTATGAATAAAGTATTTAAAAAGATTTGGAGTCAATCACTAGGTTGTTTAGTGGTGGTGTCTGAAAATACTAAGAGCGCTGGTAAGACCAGCGGCACGACTGGCACTATCGCCCTGATAGCTCGCTCAAATGACTATAAGATGTTGACTATAAAAGGGCTTGCCTTCAGTATCGCAGCGATCAGTGGTTCGACAGTGTGGGCAGGCGTGGTATGCGTAACGGATCCTGTTTCTGGAGGAAGTACGGCAACAGGTGCAATTGCACTAGCCTGTGGAATAAATAATGTAGCAGGCGGTATTAATAGTAGTGCCTTAGGTATTGACAATAAAGCTTCAAATGAAGCGACTAGTGCGCTAGGTTATGCAAATGAAGCAACAGGTAACTCTAGCAATGCAGTGGGGTTTTTCAATAAGTCCTCGGGTAGTTATAGCAGTGCGGTTGGTTATACTAATGCAGCATCAGGTGATTATAGTAGTGCGATAGGCTCTAATAATGAAGCATCAGTTGAGTACAGTAGTGCCGTTGGTTATAACAATACCGCATCGCGTATCAATAGCAGTGCGATAGGCTCTAATAATATCGCCTCAGAGGGTTATAGTAGTGCATTTGGTTATAACAACACGGCATCGAACATAAATAGCAGTGCAATTGGCTATAAAAATACCGCCTCGAATGTAAATAGCAGTGCCGTCGGTTATAATAATAAAGCATCAGGTAAAGACAGTAGTGCCGTCGGTTTTGAAAATACATCAGAGGGTGACTACAGTGTTGCAGTTGGTTATCAGAATATCGCATCAGGTACAGACAGCAGCGTGTTTGGCAGTAATAGCCAAGCCACTGCGACAGGCGCAACCGCCATAGGTAGTTTCTCCATTGCAGATGAAAGAGATACGATTTCAGTTGGTAGCAAGGGTTTCGAAAAACGTATCACTAATGTGGCAGATGCGGTAAATAAACGATATACCGACGGCAAAGCAACCGAGACTTTGACCGCCTCCAAAGGCTACACCGACGACAAAGCGACTGAAACCTTAACTGCCTCAAAAGGTTACACCGATGGCAAAGCGACCGAGACTTTGATCGCATCGAAAGGCTATACTGATGGTAAAGCGACCGAGACTCTAGCATCGTCACAAAGTTATACAAATGATCAGGTATTGAGCGTTAAACAGGATATTGCTGCACAGCATAAATACCTAAACATCAATGGTGGTACGTCTGCAGAAGCGATTGCTAGTGGAGACAACGCAATGGCTTTAGGCACTAATGCGGCGGCGCAGGGCAAGCAATCTATTGCAATGGGAGATGGTGCTCAAGCAATCGGCGAGCAAGCTATCAGCATTGGCACTGGTAATAAAGTGACTGGAAATCATTCAGGTGCGATTGGCGATCCAAGTACGGTCAGTGGCAATAACAGCTATAGTATGGGCAATAATAATACCGTGTCTGGCGACAATACTTTTGTGCTCGGCAATAATGTCAATACTACTGCAAAAAACGCCGTGGTACTCGGCAATGACTCTAGCTCTAACCGTGAAAACACAGTGTCGGTTGGCTCGGATCTTAACCAGCGTCAGATTATCAATGTTGCTAATGGTACCGCTGATAATGACGCAGTCAATGTCGGTCAGTTACAAGACGCAAAAACAAGCGCTATCGAAACCTCGAACACTTATACTGATACTAAATTTAATGCTCTAAATGACTCTATTCACAATTATCTGCAAGACAATGGACAGCGTTTTAAGGAAATTGATGATCGTTTTGATCGTCAAGGTGCGATGAGTGCTGCGATGTTAAACATGGCAACTAGCACGTCAGGTCTACAAGGTAAGAACCGTATAGGCGTGGGCGCAGGTTTTCAGGGCTCCGAGCAAGCGGTTTCCTTAGGATATCAGCGTGTCATTAATCCCAATACCAGCTTTAGTCTCGGTGGTGCTTTCACAAAAGATGAGAACTCTGGTGGCATGGGTATGGGTTTTAGCTGGTAAGCATTAAGTAAACCAAAAGCCAGAAAAAGGACATTAATTTGTCCTTTTTTTCTGATGACCATTTCATACTTATTATCTAAAGCTTCTTATAGCCCAAACCCTTTTGAATGCTAATCCTGCCGCGAGCTAAGCGGTCGCTTGAGCGGCCTTATTTCTTTAAGAGTTTCTTTAAGAGCTGTCATAAGCTCAGGGGCATAAGGCAATTTATATAATGTCACCTGCGTGCATTTTGGTAAGTATGGCATCAATACTCATTGTTATGATAGATCGCTGCACAGCCAGCCCCTTCAACTTACTACCGTGTTCAATAACTCTGTGTATAAACTAATAAAGTTACCCTAACAGTACACCGCATAAACCGACAACAGCTATAACACGTTGAATAATCAAGCTGTCTTGCAGGTGAGTGTTTAGATAAGTGGCAAATCCTTTGCCGATAGTATATAGACCTAGCATGGCAATAATCATACCCGTAAAGAAGCCAGCGGTATTACTGTTTGCAGGCACTTCGATTGCATGAGCAGCACCGTGGAACATAGCAAGCGCACCAAAGCCAATGATTAATAATTTATACACAGTTTTGACGGACATCTCGTGGCCTTGATTCAATGCCACATTAAAGTAGCGGCTCATAAGTGCCATGGTCAGTAGTACGATAGAGAGTAGAATACCGTATTCAATAAACAGGCTATTCAAGCTCACACTTAAACTCAGTACAAATCCTGTTACTAGACCAATTAACAGTGCTACAAATCCTTTTTTAAAGCTGTGCATTTGAGTAAATAGCATGCCCATGCCCAGCGCTAACATCAGATGGTCGAACCCAGTCAAAGGGTGCAACATACCAGACAATATTGAAAGGCTAAATGAGCCATCTGCTGCCATCAATTCATGCCCAGGGTGAGCAAATGCGAGTGTTGGTAGTAATGGTAGCAATGCTAAGCCACTGATTGTATTGGTTTTTTGGAAGAGGTTTTTGCGTGTCATCGTTTTGGCTATGTCTGTTGTCATGATAAATCCTTAATAAATAAACAAATCGATATAAAAACTGACTGATAATCCACTGATCCATCAGCGGTTTGTAGAGCACTTATTGATGCCATTACCTAAGGCATTCTAAGCCACACTTAACATGCCTTTATCTAAGATAAAAGCAACAATGTCATCAAGACCTTCGCCTGTTTTCATGTTACTAAATACCACAGGCTTATCACCGCGCATTTTTTTGGCATCATGCGCCATAACCTCAAGTGACGCGCCTACGAAAGGGGCAAGGTCGGTTTTATTGATAATGAGCAAGTCCGATTTCATGATACCAGGGCCGCCTTTACGAGGAATTTTATCGCCTGCTGATACGTCAATGACATATAGTGTCAAGTCGGACAATTCAGGGCTAAAAGTTGCTGCCAAATTATCGCCACCAGACTCGATGATAATAAGCTCAAGACCTGCAAATTGCTGCTGTAATTCGGCGATGGCAGACAAGTTAATTGAGGCATCTTCACGGATGGCAGTATGCGGGCAGCCACCGGTTTCAACACCGCGAATGCGCTCAGCTGGCATCGCCTCATTGCGGGTTAAAAACTCAGAGTCTTCTTTGGTATAAATATCATTAGTTACCACGGCCATATTGATATCATCCCGCAGGCGTTGACATAGTCTCAGCGTCAATGCCGTTTTTCCTGAGCCTACAGGGCCGCCAATGCCTAAGCGTAGAGGAGAGAGCGTCGTTTCTAAATTTTTGTTTTCGACTTTGGGTGTCAGTGCCATAAATAAAGTTCCTTGATGAGAGTTGTGTTTATTAGCGATTAAGAGCGAAATAGGCGGCTGTATTGCCTTTCATGCTGGCAAGACAGTATGGCTAAATTTGGTAGGTTAGCGGACATATGTAGCTTTTGATAAAGTAGATTCAGCTTTACGTTAGCCTCTAAAGGCATATTTTGAACTTGCAAAAATCTTTGCTTGACGTTGGCAGCCAATGCCTGTATCTGCTGACTTAATAACTGTTGTAGCTGCCAAATAATGCGCTGTCCTGCCATTTGCCCAAGCGGTACGGTCTTGACCGCAGCCAACACCATATTTTCTATTTGACCAAAGGCGTAGGTGGTCAAGGCTTGTACAGGCTTAAGCTGCCAGTGCGAGCTGATATGGGCAAAGAGGGGTAAAAATCCATGGGCAAGTAAGCTGTCAGGCACGTCGAGCTCAAGGACATCACCAAGCCATGCTGATAAAGAAAGAGCCAATTGGCTTGACTCATAGACAAACTCTTTACTTTCACGGCTGGCATGGTAATCTGTACCTAAAGCGTCAGCAAGCGCAACGTCATCAACCATAAGTGCTTCAATCATAAGCGCCAGTAGCAGTAGCTCATACCGACATAATGCCAGCTCCAGATAATCACTCATAAACGCTAAACTACTGCTTTCGTCGTGAATGAGCCCTGACTCGATAGCAGGCTCTATGCCTTGCGAGTAGGTATAACTGCCAATAGGTAGGTTACTTGACGCCAGAATGAACAAAAGTCCATTTACTTCTGTATTATTCAGATCATTTATACCTTGTGCGGTACAGGTAGTCTGCTGTGAGTGTGTGGCGTGATTAGTCATGAGAGTTGCCGTGGGTATGTGAATGGTCATGGTCGTGACCATGATGACTATGACCATGAGAGTGAGAATGTCCGCCTTGATTGCCTTTATAGGCACCCGTTTCTGGCTCAAACGGCGCTTGTACGGCTTGGGTATGTAGTCCAAGTTGATTTAACATCGCTTCTAAAACATGGTCAGGCTCAAAGTAGAGTGCATTAGGTGTCAGCATTAAAGGCACATGGCGGTTGCCCAAATGGTAAGCGCCCTTCATAAGGTCAAAATCATTATCGGCAGTCACTTCGATTAATCCCTGCTTGGCAGCCATAATCTGTATTAAATTGCCTTGATGGTCTGCTAGCACACTGCCATTCTTAATGGTTTCCGTACGTGGCAAATCGACACCAATGGTTTCTTGGTGTTGTGTTTCTGCTTTAAAACGGCTACGCTGACGGGTATCGAAATCTAAATATAAAAAGTTTTCTGCCTGTTTTTGCCTATCAATAATTGCTTGTTGTTCAGCGCTAAGGGTTGATAGATCAAGACGTTGCGTATAAATGTTCATAATTATGTTTATAGTCCGTTAAAGTAGATGGTTGACAGCTGATGGTTGATTATCAGCACGACAATAAAAAGCAGCTAGAATAGAAAATAGCGCTGTGCCATTGGGAGATAGTCGGCAGGCTCACAGGTCAACAGCTCACCATCGGCGTACACTTCATAGGTTTCTGGGTTGACCTCCATCTTAGGACAATAGCTATTAAACTTCATGTCTTGTTTACGTACCTTACGAATGTTGTGTACCGCTTTAATGATTTTTTCTAGTCCTAATTGCCTATCAACACCCTTATCAATAGCCGCACTTGACATAAAGGTGATGCAAGTCTGCGCTACTGTTTTGGGGAAGCTACCAAACATGCTGCGATAGTGCACAGGCTGCGGGGTTGAAATGGAAGCATTGAGGTCGCCCATGGACGCTGCCGCAATCAAGCCGCCTTTAATGATAAGGTCGGGCTTTACGCCAAAAAATGCAGGCGACCATAAAATTAAATCCGCCCATTTATCTACTTCAATGGATCCCACTTCGTCACTAATGCCATGAGTGATGGCAGGGTTGATGGTGTATTTTGCGAGGTAGCGTTTGATACGAAAATTATCATTGCTGCTATCAGAGTCAGTGGGACTTAGCATGATATTTTCTAAGGATTGCTCAGTTTTAGCCGATTGATCAGGAGCCAGATGACCGCGTTGGGCTTTCATTTTATCAGCTGTTTGCCACGTGCGAATAATGACTTCTCCCACGCGTCCCATCGCTTGCGAATCACTACTCATCATGGAGATGGCACCCATATCTTGTAAAATATCTTCAGCGGCAATGGTTTCTTTACGAATACGGCTTTCTGCAAAAGCGACATCTTCAGCAATGGCTGGGCTTAAGTGGTGACAAACCATAAGCATGTCGAAATGCTCGTCAATGGTATTAATGGTGAAAGGGCGCGTCGGGTTGGTTGATGAGGGTAAAACATTGGTTTCGCCAATAGCTTTTAAGATATCTGGGGCATGTCCGCCGCCAGCGCCTTCGGTATGGAAGGTGTGAATACAGCGGTCTTTAAACGCGCCTAGAGTGCTATCTAAGTAGCCGCTTTCATTTAACGTATCAGTATGAATCGCCACTTGCACATCATATTCTTCGGCCACGCTAAGGCAGTTATCAATGGCTTTGGGCGTGGAGCCCCAGTCTTCATGAAGCTTAAGCCCGATAGCTCCTGCTTCGATTTGCTCTACAATGGGGGCAGGTAGACTAACATTGCCTTTACCTAAGAATCCGATATTCATCGGAATAGCATCAGTGGCTTTTAGCATACTGTGGATATGATAGGCACCAGGTGTACAAGTGGTGGCAAGAGTACCTTCAGCAGGTCCCGTACCACCGCCTAACATCGTGGTTACACCAGACATCAATGCCGTCTCACACTGCTGCGGTGCAATGAAGTGAATATGACTATCGATCCCGCCAGCAGTTAATATTTTACCTTCTCCTGCGATAATTTCGGTAGCCGCGCCAATAGGTAACGTCACGTTAGGCTGAATATCAGGGTTGCCAGCTTTACCGATGCCGCTAATGCGACCGCCCTTAATAGCGACATCTGCCTTGTAGATACCGCTGTAGTCCACAATCAGAGCATTGGTAATAATAGTATCGGCAACTTGGTCACCCAGCAGTTGTGATTGACCCATACCATCGCGGATTACCTTGCCGCCACCAAATTTGACCTCTTCACCGATGCTATCAGTACGTTGGTCACTGTGACTGGTCAAATCATATTCAACCTCAAGCCATAAATTCGTATCGGCTAAGCGTACCTTATCCCCTGTGGTAGGGCCAAAATGCTCGGCATAGATACGTCGGTCAATGCGTTTTTTCGAGGTATTCTGAGAGATTTTAGGGTTTACAACGCCCATAACCTCGCCTGAAAAACCATAAATGTGCTGTCTACCTGAAATGGCAACCAGCTCCACTTCACGCGCTTGGCCTGGCTCAAAACGTACCGCAGTGCCAGATAGGATATTGAGTCGATAGCCAAGCGTCGACTCTCGATCAAAGCTCAGTGCTGCATTGACTTCATAGAAGTGATAATGAGAACCGATTTGAATAGGGCGGTCGCCAGTATTGATTACTGCTATGGTTTGAACGTAGCGACCAGCATTCAAAGCCATATCGCCTGCTTTAATCTTATATTCGCCTGCTTTCATCGTCATTTTTATTATCCTTAATCGTCTTATGGCAATGGCTCTTGTTCAATATCGTTTTATACGGCTTTATAGCAAGTAAGCTATACGATAGGGTTATGCACTGTCACTAGCTTAGTGCCATCGGGGAAAGTGGCTTCAACTTGGACATCATGTATCATCTCTGCAATGCCTTCCATGACGTCATCGGCAGAGAGATAAGTGGCTCCTTTACTCATCAGTTGCGCCACGGTTTTGCCATCACGCGCACCTTCCATCAGGAGCATGCTGATATAAGCGATAGACTCAGGGTAATTAAGCTTGACGCCACGATTCTTACGACGTTCCGCCACCATGCCTGCGGTAAATAGTAAGAGTTTATCTTTTTCTGTAGGATTTAACTGCATAAAACTTCCTTAATAATTATTGTCTTCTGAAGGCTATGATTCGTCTTTAATCTTTATAAAGTGAATAGGCTAAGTAGAGTTATTCTGGTTTGATTCAGCACGGTTTAAGGATGATAGTATGTAGGAGCATATGTATAATATTAGGTGTCCCAAATTCTCGGTCGATGAGGTTCAAGCATGTACCATTTAAACCTGATAAGCTCGCGAATTTGGTAAAAAGCCTCAAAGCAGACACGCACATCTGCTCCTAAATAACGGCAATTGATACCTTGAAAATTGTGAGTACAGTGAATAGGTAATGACTGCGTATCAATGAGATGGCGTAGCTCGGTAATAGTGGTATCTAAATATTGGCCGAGCTTGAGCGGATTATTCTGTAACTCAGGTGCAATGATCTCTGTGCTAGGTATTGCCCAAAAAGAGCCATGCACATGTTGATTATTCAGTCCTAATGGTGAGTAAACCAGCGTGTATTTGCTGGCTGGGAGGTGCATTCACTGACCAATAAACTGCCCTCACGCCATATCTCTAAGCGGTTGGCATAATGACCATTAGCAAACGTCTCTTGATACGCTTGACGTCCAAATACCGCAATATCCCAAGTCAATAAACTTGCTGTCTTAGCTAAATAAAATCGGTTATTCGCATTAGAGACAGAATGATCGTAATAAATGCTTTCTTGAGGTAGCCATTCTAGGACAGCGTGGTCATCGAGGCGGGCATCGATATGCTGTTCTGCGCTGATAACATCATTAAAACAGTCGTTAGAAGTATTGCTGTTTGCCGATTGAGTAACGTTGTTAAATTTTGATGAGTCGTTAGGTCTAGAGAATCGTAACGTTTTGCGTTGCCCGTACCATTTTCCGGCTCCAGGAGTAGTAATCACCGCATGGCTATTAGAGTGTAGGTTAAACTCCAATGTTAAGCGGTCATCATCGGCGATACCAGCAGGAGGATACAATACATAAATATGGCAAATCCCTGCTTGGCTGTTATCAGTACTATCAGGCTCAGGATACAGAGCGCGCTGCACCATGAGTGCGCCAGTATGGGCACGATGATACAGCCGAGTTTTTGCAGCAGTAGAGGCGCAGTCGAAATGGAGCTGTAGTGAGGATTGCCAAGTCAAAATTGTGTTCCCTTTTATAAAGTGTCTTTTTATAAAGTGTCCTTTTAGATTGCCACCAACTCTTGAATGTTATTTTTTGCCATGTCACATCCAGCCCCTTGAGCAACCACTTGTCCTCTAGAAAGCACGGTATAATTATCGGCAAGCTCTTCTGCAAACTCATAAAACTGCTCGACTAAAACAATTGCCATATCGCCTTTATTAGCAAGACTACGAATGACTCTACCAATGTCTTTAATAATGGACGGTTGGATACCTTCAGTCGGCTCATCAAGTACTAGTACTTGAGGCTCTGATGCAAGCGCACGAGCAATAGCAAGTTGCTGCTGCTGACCGCCTGATAGATCGCCACCGCGGCGATGCTTCATTTCGTCTAGCACTGGAAATATATCATACAAGTGTTTGGGTACTTTGCTTGCTTTTCGTTGAGAGAATTTCGCCATGCCAATCAGAATGTTTTCTTCAACGGTCAAGGTGGAAAATATATCGCGTCCTTGCGGCACATAAGCGAGTCCTGCGCGCACACGCTGCTCAGGCGTCATCTGACTAATATCCTTACCGTCTAATAAAATCTCACCTGATTTTATTGGTAGGATGCCCATCAAGCATTTAAGCAAGGTGGTTTTACCGACGCCATTACGACCCAGTACCACGCTACATTCTCCTACAGGGGCGGCGAGGGTGACATCACGTAAAATGTGACTGCCACCATAATATTGATTTATGGCATTGATTTCTAACATATAAGTACCTCTATTTTTTTAGGTCTATTTCTAAGTGTTACTATTTGTTATCGACCTGAGCTTATTACCGACCCAAATAGGTCTCAATAACGGCCTCATTATTCTGTACTTCACTCAACGTACCTTCAGCCAAAATAGCGCCATTTGCTAAGACCGTTACTTTCTCACTGATGGCATCAATGAAAGTCATATCATGCTCAACCACGATTAAGGTGTGATTCTTTTTAAGGCGTAGACATAACTCAGCGGTATGTTCCGTTTCGGCATCGGTCATGCCTGCTACTGGTTCATCAAGTAAGATAAGTTTTGGTCTTTGCATCAGTAACATTCCAATCTCTAGCCACTGTTTTTGACCATGAGATAATAGTCCTGCTGGCTTGCTAATCAGCTCTTTTAGGCGTATTTGATCAAGCGTTGAGTCAAGAGTATCTTGGATTTCTGCGTCAATTTTAGTAAACCAGCTTTTTGATACCCGCTTATCCTTGGGCGCGGCCAGCATTAAGTTATCAAGTACGGTAAATTTCTCAAATACGGTGGGTTTTTGAAACTTACGGCCAATGCCTGCTTCCGCTATTTCTTCGGTAGATAGTTTGGCTAAATTATGTACTTGACCAAAAAATGCGCTACCTGTGGTCGGGCGCGTTTTACCAGTGATGACATCCATTAACGTGGTTTTACCTGCACCATTAGGACCAATGATGCAGCGCAGCTCGCCTGCCTCAATGTATAAAGATAAATCATTGAGTGCACGGAATGAGTCAAACCATACGCTAACGCCTTCTAAATATAGCGCAATCCCATGTCTCATATCTGGACCTGATTTGGGAACAGGATGCGGCAAGCCACCGCTATCTCCATAATCTTCAGCCAAAGTAGTGACTGGTCGGGTAGGCGTGTTTTCTGCGACCGTTATATGTGGTGTGTTTTTAGAATTTTTCATTGGATTATTAATACTAGGATCATTTTTATTTTTAATAAGCGCATCGTTAGCCGTTTTTTGGGAAGCAGCATTATTACATATTATTGACATTATTCTTTTTCCTTCTTAAAACGATCGAGTACACCAATGATGCCGTTAGGGAGAAATATAGTAACCACTACAAATAATCCACCTAGGATAAGCAACCAGAACTCTGGGTAGGCGACGGTAAAATAGGTTTTAATCACATTGACTGTACCAGCACCTACAATGGCACCGATTAATGAACCTCTGCCTCCAGCAGCCACCCAGACTGCCATCTCGATAGAGTTGACGGGGTTCATCTCGCCTGGGTTAATGATACCAACTTGCGGTACATATAGAGCACCAGCGATACCAGCAATGACTGCAGATAACACCCAAGCTGAAAGCTTGTACCAAAGCGTGCGATAGCCTAAATACTGCAAACGATTTTCACTATCACGGATGGCACCAAGCACGCGCCCATAAGGCTGGCTCATCAGATAGCGTAGTCCAAGATAGGACATTAGCAGCGCCAAAGCAGTCGTAAAACACAGCACAGCCCTCGTTGAAGAGGCGGTGATGTCATAGCCTAATAGCGTCGTAAAACCTGTGAAGCCATTGTTACCACCAAAGCCTGTTTCGTTACGGAAAAACAGTAAAGCTGCCGCGTAGGTCATGGCCTGAGTAATAATCGAAAAATAAACCCCTTTAATCTTTGAGCGAAAAGCAAAATAGCCAAAGATAAAAGCGACCAGACCGGGAACTAGCACCACTAAAGCCATTGCCCACCAGAAATGTTGAGTGCCTGCCCAATACCATGGCAATTCAGTCCAACTCAAAAAACGCATAAAATCTGGCAAGCCCGTGCCAGCAGTTTCACGTGTCAAGTACATACCAAAAGCATAGCCTCCTAGCGCAAAATAAAGACCATGACCTAAGCTTAGAATGCCAGCATAGCCCCAGACCAAGTCTAAAGCCAGTGCTACCATGGCGAGCGCCATTATTTTACCAATCAAAGTTATCCAGTAAGCAGACAGGTGAAAAATAGAGGTTTCAGGTAGTAAATGGAGCCAAGGCAATATCAGTAGCACTAAAAAACACAAACCAATCAGAATGGCATTACGTGGGGAATCAGATAATAGTTGAGCGCAACGCATGAGGTTCTCCTTAATCCACAAAACGGCCTTTGAGGGCGAATAAACCTTGTGGACGTTTTTGAATAAACAAAATCACAAGAACCAGTAATACAATCTTAGCCATCACAGCACCAATGCCAATCTCAAGCACCGTACCACTGACACCAAGACCTAAAGATGCCAATACCGCGCCCCATACTTGTCCAACACCGCCAACCACGACGACTAAGAACGCATCAATAATATAAGTTTGACCTAAGTCGGGTCCGACGTTGCCCACTTGTGCTAGAGCGCAGCCAGCGAGACCGGCCAACCCTGAACCAAGGCCGAATGCCAACATGTCGATGCGAGCAGAGGAGATACCAACTGCACGTGCCATTTGCCGGTTTTGAGTCACAGCGCGCACAAATAGCCCAAAGCGAGTCTTGTTAAGCAAGTACACCAATAGCATAAGAATGATGATGGTAAAGCCGATAATAGCGATACGATTGAAGGGGAGCACAAGGCTCGAGGATACTTGATATGCACCGCTCAACCAGTCGACATTGCTGACTTCGACGTTTTGTGCGCCAAATATCATCCGAACCAACTGCATAAGAATCAGACTGACACCGAAGGTTGCCAGTAAGGTTTCAAGCTCACGACCGTAAAGCGGGCGAATAATGATTCGTTCGATAATCATGCCGATAATGGCACTGACTAAGAAAGCGACGGGTATAGCAGCAACCAGATACCATCCAGTCATACTAGGAAAATACGCTTGAAAGAGATTTTGCACCATATAAGTGGCGTAAGCACCAATCATAATGAGCTCACCATGAGCCATATTGATGACACCCAGTAGCCCAAAAGTAATGGCCAGCCCTAATGCCGCGAGTAGTAAGATGCTTGCCGTACTAAGCCCCGTGAATAGATGACCGATCCAAGTACTGATGGTAATGCGCTGCTCAATACTATCCTCAGCATCTAACAGCGCAGATTTGAGCACAGGATCGATATCATCTGCCGCCAATGCTTTTTTAACATCAACTAAGACTTGTGGACTATCGCTATCAGCAAGCACGGTAAGCGAGGCAATTTGGGTAGTAACGTCGCCGTCTCTAAAATCAATCCTCGCTTGTAAAGTACTCAACGCCGTTTTGACGTCGTCGTCTTGCTCAGTAGCAGCAGCAGTACTTATGAGTGCTGGATCTAGCTGTTCGATATTGTCCGCTAAGATGGCAACTGCCTGCACACGTTGCGTAGGATCGTTTGACTCAAGCTTAACCTTGGCTTGTCCAAAGACTAAGGCTGAGCGTAGCGTATTGGTCAAAGTCACTTGCGCCAAGTCGCTAGGCCACTCAGTGGTCAGCTGCTTAGCAGGATAAGTAAATAGCTCATCTTCGCTGTTAAGTAGATAAGTTTGCCCACCATTACCTTGGTATAGCTCATCGTTTTTTATCAGCTCAACTAAAGCATCCAAACTCTCCACTGACCCCGGCCACTGATTGAGCATGGTTTGGCGCTTGGTGAAGTCAGCAGCAACGAACTGCTCGATAGCATCCCCTTTACTTATCGCAAGATTAGCAGGCGTAGTAAGAGACTGCTTGTTTTGAGCAAGTAAGGTGTCGTCTTGAGCAAGTAAGTTCTCTTCACTTACAGCAGTGGATGTCACTGCCACAGTATTAGTCGATAGTTTCTCGCCATGGCTGTGTACTACTGGCGTCTCGTGAGCATGAGCAGCTGATGTGATAGCAATGAGGAGGAGTAAAGATAGTAAGGCGATGACAAAAGTCTTATTAGAATAATTGGCTTGCGCGTCACTTTTATAATAGGAAGGGTAATGTGACATGATGGTTCCTTTTTTGCAGTCAACACTCCTCTAACCTCTACTGAAAACTGTTTTATCAGTAGAGGAGCTAAAGGGTTGCTGGTATTGATACCATTAAGGGGCTAAGGATTGCGGTTTAGGTGACAACACCTTATTTATTTAGGAATGTACTGACTCCATGGCTCAGCACGAATGACTTTTGGCGTTTTGCTAATCACATCGAACTGACCATCGGCACGGATTTGACCGATCATGACAGGCTTCCATAAGTGATGGTTTTCCTCATCCATTTTTAATGTATACCCTGATGGCGCGTCAAAAGTCTGACCTCCCATACTAATACGCACTTTATCGACATTAGTGGTACCTGCTTTTTCGACTGCTTGTTTCCACATATTGATACCCACGTAGGTGGCTTCCATAGGATCATTGGTCACGACCTTTTCAGCATTCGGTAGCTTATGATCCAACGCATATTTCTTATGCTTTTTAGTGAAATCGCTGTTGACAGGATTTTTAACCGACATAAAGTAGTTCCATGACGCCAAATGCCCTTGCAATAAGCTGGTATCGATACCGCGAAGCTCCTCTTCTCCTACTGAGAATGCCATGACTGGGATATCAGAGGCTTTAATACCCTGATTGGCAAGTTCACGATAAAAGGGTACGTTTGAATCCCCATTAATGGTAGAGATAACCGCCGTCTTCTTACCCGTCGAGAAGCTTTTAATATTGCCAACGATGGTCTGATAGTTGCTAAAACCGAAAGGGGTGTACTCTTCCATGATATCTGTTTCAGCGACGCCTTTAGATTTTAAGAAAGCCCGCAGTATCTGGTTAGTAGTCCGAGGATAAACATAATCTGTCCCCAGTAATACAAAGCGTTCTGCACTACCGCCCTCTGGACTCATCAAATATTCAACGGCAGGAATGGCTTGTTGGTTCGGTGCAGCACCAGTGTAGAAAATGTTTTCTGACTGTTCTTGACCCTCGTACTGAACAGGGTAGAACATCAAACCATTTAACTCTTCAACGACAGGCAGCACTGACTTACGTGACACTGACGTCCAACCCCCAAATATCACATCAACTTTATTTTGGGTTAACAGCTGACGTGCTTTTTCAGCGAATAACGGCCAATCAGAGGCGGGATCTACGACGATTGGCTCTAGCTGTTTACCCAACACGCCGCCATTGGCATTAATTTCATCAATGGTCATGAGAGCAGTATCTTTTAATGACGTCTCAGAGATGGCCATCGTTCCAGATAAAGAATGCAAGATACCAACTTTGATGGTGTCACCATCTGCCGCAGAGGTAGCAGTCGTCGCAGAGGTTTCCGTTTTTGTGGCGGTAGAATTGGTCTCAGCGCTGGTTTCCGCAGGTTTTTGACAACCCATAAGACTTAAGCTGCCGACAACGGCTACTGCTAGTAGAGACAAACGTGATGTCAATTTTGAGTCGATACGATAATTTGTACTTATAGGAGTAGCAGTGATAAGCGTTGGCAATAAAGACATATATTTCTCCAGAAAGATAAAGTAGCAGCATGGTAGGCCGAGTGAACGAGCCATTCCTAACTATTATTAATACTTCAATATCTATGCCAATATAAAATACTAGACAAATGCACCAATATTGGTCTTTATCAGGAGCTAGGGCACTTTTGTGCACCATAATTGGTTTTTATGATTTTCTATGCACCATTTATGTCTGGTTAAGGAATGCTAAAGCGGTATAAAAAATGATGACATCAGAAGCGATGTTTTTTTTTGAGTTCAGGAAGTGTGAACAGAAGGAAATTAAGAAGCAAACGTACTAAATGATGTCAACTTAACTAAAGGTAGGTTTTTTTTAGCTAAAGCACGTTAGCCATTAGGCTTGGTAGCTAGCTTGGGGTGAAGTCTGAAATTTATTTTTTATAATAGGGTGCTGATCTATGCTGAAGAATCCATAAATTTACCCTTTTATAAGTAAAATATTTATTCGCTTATTTGTATCAGTACCAGTAAAATGCGAGACTGTTTTCTACACGAGTTTATGAGTAACCAATGATACGTTTAACTGAAATTAAATTGCCATTAAATCATGCACCTGAAGATCTAACGACTGCTATAACGACAAAACTTAAAATTTCTGCTGAGCAAATGGCGTCATTTGTGATGTTTAAACGTGGTTATGATGCTCGTAATAAAAGAAATATCCAATTAATTTATACGCTAGACATCACACTGACCGACTCGGATTTAACCAATGAATTACTGGTTAAATTTGAGTCAGACAACCATGTTAAAGCAACGCCAGACACCAGTTATAAATATGTAGGTGAAGCGCCAAAAGATTTAACTGAACGTCCTGTTGTTATTGGTTTTGGTCCTTGTGGTTTATTAGCAGCACTGACTCTTGCTCAAATGGGTTTTAAACCTATTATCATTGAACGCGGTAATGAAGTCAGACAACGCACCAAAGATACCTTTGGCTTTTGGCGTCAGCGTAAATTAAATACAGAATCAAATGTACAATTCGGTGAAGGCGGAGCGGGTACCTTCTCCGACGGTAAGTTGTATAGCCAAGTGAAAGATCCCAATCATTATGGCCGTAAAGTCATGACGGAATTTGTAAAAGCTGGTGCACCAGATGAGATTTTATTTGTTAGTAAACCGCACATAGGCACTTATAAGTTAGTCACTATGGTAGAAAAAATGCGTGCTGAGATCATAGCGCTTGGTGGGGAAGTCCGTTTTGCTACTCGCGTAGACGACTTGCATATCACTGACTCAAAAGTAACTGGCGTGACACTTAATACTGGCGAAACCTTAAAAACCAACCATGTTGTTCTTGCTGTTGGTCATAGCGCGCGTGATACCTTCCAAATGATCCATGATAAAGGCGTGTATGTTGAAGCAAAGCCTTTTTCAATTGGCTTTAGGATTGAACATAAACAGTCAACCATAGACCAAGCACGCTTTGGTGACAATGCTGGAAACGAGATACTTGGCGCTGCGGATTATAAACTGGTTCATCATTGTAAAAATGGTCGTTCCGTCTATAGCTTCTGTATGTGTCCAGGCGGAACCGTGGTTGCCGCAGCATCAGAAGAAGGCCGTGTTGTCACTAACGGCATGAGCCAATATTCAAGAAACGAGCGTAACGCTAACAGTGCTATTGTTGTAGGTATCGACCCAGAGCGAGATTACCCAAACCACCCCCTTGCTGGTATCGACTTACAAAGACAGCTAGAAACCTTAGCGTTTGAATTAGGCGGCAAAGATTACAGTGCACCAGCGCAAACGATTGGCGATTTCTTAAAAGGTAAACCAGACTCAGAATTAGGCGATGTAAAACCGTCTTACACACCGGGCATTACCTTAACCGACTTAAGCAAAGCACTACCTGATTTTGCCGTAGATGCCATACGTGAAGCCATTCCAGCGTTTAATAAAAAAATCCAAGGATTTTCATCTGACGACGGTTTACTAACGGGTGTAGAAACCAGAACATCGTCACCAATCAGCATTAAGCGCAATAAAGAATTTCAAAGCATTAACACCAAAGGATTATTCCCTGCAGGCGAAGGTGCTGGTTACGCAGGCGGCATATTATCAGCAGGGATTGATGGCATTAAAGTGGCCGAAGCTGTGGCGAAATCGATGTTAAACATAGAGTAAGAGCGGATTTGGGCATTCCCCAATATTAAAACGCTTACCTAGATAAAAATATGCGATCGAAAAGCCTTTCAAGCTATGAAATATAAAGCTTGAAAGGCTTTTTTGTGTTTTGCAGGTATGCTGTATGAAAATGCATCGTAAGTTATGCAATGTTATGATGCGATAAGACACTAAAAGACCCCACAACTGATAGGCTGTGAGGTCTTTTAATGTCTTTTGACAATGTTTGATGGTGCGCCCACCAAGACTCGAACTCGGATCGATCGCTTAGGAGGCAACTGCTCTATCCTGTTGAGCTATAGGCGCATTTTGGAATAACATTGTAGGAAAAATCGCTCATAAAAGCAATCAACAAAATATAAAGATTTTATCATTACTTGCCATTACTCAAGGCGTCAGCGACATTCACAGTGTTGGTATTTGCTGCTTTTTGTGCACGTGATGTTGGATTAAACAAGTCATTTACACTGTTTTTATAACCTTCGATATTATAATAATCGTACTTTTCTAATATATCTTGTCCGGTACTCGAAAGTAAAAAATTACGGAAGTTAATAGCAGCAGTATTCTCTGTCAAAATAACCCCTTCAAGCGCTTGCTTTTCTTTCAATGCATAGCTGAAAGAATTTAGGTTACGTGCCTCTATATTGTCAGTTTCAATGGTATCAGTCTCAGCAGTCTCTACTTTTTTATCATCAGTATTGCTGATATTTGCTTTGTCTTGGTTTATTTTATCGTGAGCCGTTTTTAGCTCTGCTTGTAACGGTGTCAGACGGTCTGCAGATAGGCTGTCGTTAGCGATGATCATGTCTATATCAGCGCCTAATTCTGAGCGTTCATTATCGCTAGGATTGGCGTTTGATAAGGTTAAGAGGTCGCTGGCGGGTACATAACTTGGTACAACCTGCACATGAGGATAACGAGATTCGAAGCTAACGATGATATCGTCCAAGGGTGCTTGTAAGTCCTCTTCTGCCTTGATATACAATGTACTGTCGGTCAGGGTATTTACCTCGTCTTGAGTGGTGGCTGACGGCTCATTTGCATTTGCCATGATCGGTAGGGGGTCTATATTTTTACGGTTATTGCTCCATAACCACGTAAAGATTGCAATAAAGATTATCAGCAGCAGTAAAATTAGCCCAGCCAGTAGCAGCTTGTAGTCTCTCATATGTTACTGCTCTTCTCTTAATGGGTTTGTGTCAAGTTTACATAAAATGCGGTGTATAACGTATTATTTTTAAAGCTGTTGGTGTAACACTTCATCTGCTAAGTCCGCAAGCATATCTGCAAAAACATCGGTTTCTGAATCAGGTAAAAGTTTTTTCTTGCTATTATTCTCATGAATAATTGTACTGTTTTGATTGGATAGCACAGGTTGATCGTTTGAAGGGGAGGTAACATTATTGTCAATGGCTTTTATTTGGTGTGCAGCTAATGGCGATTCGCCCATCGTAAGCTTGTCTTTAAGCCATTCAAAACCATGGGCTTCCCACCATGCTTCAAAGCGTGGCAGCGTGCTCCCACGCACCGCGACAGGCAGATTCAATGTTCGCAGTTTTTGTGCAAGTATGGGGTCGTTAATGGCTTGATGGATGCTCAAATAAAGCGAGCGACTGTCATCAGTATAGGGCTGTCTGTTTTGCCACGATCTGTCGTCAATTTTCATACGTGGCAATTGCCACAATTCACCGCGATAGTATACAACATATAGCCGTCGTTTAGGATGAACGAAAATGGCATCAATGGGACGCAAGGGCATAGTATTAAGTTATTCCGTTAAAAAAGGGTTATGGACATAAAAATTACAGCAATTAATCTGACAGCAGCACTGACTTCTCTATTCATAAATATGAGACTTATCAATGCGACACTATCTGTCGTAAGATATTATAATAGTGGCACATATACTAGTAAACGATAGCTATCGATGGCACACTAATCAGCAGCCTATTTTATGATTGTTATAAATAATCACTGATGATGCAATGATAGTTAATCATTGTTGTCATTTGCATCGTGTTCATGACAGCCATGCTAGCAGAAATACATTGTAGTAACGACCGCGAAACATAGATTGGTGAGTATCCTTCGTGGTATTCCTTAGCAGCCATCAATATGCATTAGAAAGTTAACGCAAATGTTATTCCATTTCAGGCATTCACGACCGTCTACATCACACTATCACTCATATTATAACTTCAATCAGACTATCCTCTATGTTTACCATTATTCAATCGCACCGCACCGAAAACCTTGTTGATCAACTGCTTGTGCAATATCAGTCTAAGGATCAGCCTGTTTTTGAGCCTTTTATTGTCATTGTACCGTCAATGGTATTGGGCGATTGGTTGGACAAAACCATTGCCAGTCGTGCTGGGATTAGTACCTTGGTGCGTACTAAGTTTTGGGGTCAGTATCAATGGACGCTCATGCAGGATGTATTGACTCGCCATAATGCATACTTACTGGCGCAAAACCCTGAAGCTGCAACCTTAAATGTGCCAGAAGTGGCGGTGTTGTCACCAACGGTCATGCAGTGGCGATTGTTTGGCTATTTGACCTACTATCAAGAGGCGATTGTTGCAGATGAAAAACATCCGGTTCATCCATTACTAGTATCTTTGATTGATGAGCCGCAGGCAAGTGCTCAACAAGACAGCTTACAACAGGATAAGGCGCAACAAGATGCCCGTATCTGGCAGTTAGCAAGCGATTTGGCAAGAGTATTTAACCGATACTTGACCCATCGTGAGGATTGGCTAGATTTATGGTCGTACAACAAACCGCTAAATGTAGATGAATTGATAGCGGAGAAAGATTTATTATCACTGCGTTTTGATAAATATGCGCGCGGCACGCCTGAATGGCTGGTGGGGCATTATGTTGAGTTAGAGGCGGCGCAACGATTCTTATGGTCGCATTTGTTTGCTGACGTTCATTTACACCGCGTGGCACTAGAGCGCGCATTTTGGTCAGCTTTAAAAGGTAACAAGGCGAATGAGCGCGACCAGTTGCCAACCATACTGCGTATTTTTACCATCCAGCAACTGCCACAGACCGAGCTCGACTTTCTACAGCGCTTGTCGCAATACATGAATATCACGCTATTGCATTACAATCCATCAAAGCTGTTTTGGGCGGATATCGTCGATAAATCTTGGTTACAGCGTCAACAGATTATCAACCCTGAGAGTGTCTTTTTACGTGATTATGGTCATAGTTTGCTATCGCGTTTGGGCAAGCAGTCGCGTGATGCTTTTGCCATGCTTGCCAACTTGTCAGGTAATGAGCAATACGACGATGCGCTAGTCGAATGGCAAGATAACTTTGATAAGGGTGTAGATAATGTGCTCGGTCATTACGATTATGAAAGCATAGATGCTGCTGATGACGCTGTCAGTACTCAAGATGCCCAAGGTAACCTGAGCTTATTAAAACGTTTGCAAAATGATGTGTTGATGCTTGATGAGCAATCTACCCAGCAAGCAACAGCCGCTACAGTCTCGCAAGCAGTAAGTAAGCAACTAGAGCCAAGCTTTGATGAAGCTAAGCCAGCAACGGCTTGGTATGAAGATGAAGCGTTAGAGAATAAGCGCTTTGAGAAAGACCGTTTTTGGGCAATCTCTTCCCAAGATAATAGCCTAAGCATTCATTCGTGTCATAGTTTGCAGCGTCAGCTTGAAGTGTTGCGTATTATGATTGGCCGTTGGTTAAATGAACCTATCAAACTAGGTGAAAAGAAACGTCATATCTCCGACATTGTTGTGCTGCTACCTGATGTTGAACGTCATCATGCATTGATTGGTTCTATCTTCGTCAATGGTAAGGGTCAAGACGGTTTGACTTTGCCTGCTAAAGTGACTGGTGTTGTTGATGCGGACATTCGCCAGTTATGGGAAGCCATTATTGGTTTTTATAAGCTATTGGGTAGCCATAGCGCCCGTTTTGAAGCGGCTGAAGTCTTAGATTGGCTTATGTTGCCTCCTTTATTTGAAAGCTTTGGGCTGACTCATGAGCAGATGAGCCGTGGCTGTGATTTGTTGGTAGAGGCGGGCTTTATTCGCGGTTTTGACGAGCTGCATCTTAAACAAACGTTGGACAGTAATGACTACGACTATCGCTTTAGCTTTGCACAAGCGTTAGACAGATTGACCCTAGGTCTGGTCATGCCAGAAGCTGAGTTGAGTGATTGCTTATATGCTCTAAATGAAGATGTATGGCCAAGCACTGCCTTACCAGAAATGACTTTACCGCTACCACAAGTCAGCTTAAATGATACGTTGATTGTTGAAGCGCTTTGCCGCATTTATACCGGTTTGGTCGCACGACGGGATGACCATACAAAAAAAATGAAAGCGGAAGACTGGCTCGATCAGATTGAGAGACAAGTGATTCATCGCTACTTTGGCGATGTGGACCAAACGCGTACCATGCGCGCCATTTACAATGCGATGAATGGCTTTAAAGCAAGTTTGCGAGCCAATCGTCACTATAGGCAGTACTCGAGTGGTGATGTCGACAACAGAGAAGTGGAGCAAAGGCTGGCAGGTGTGGAGCACTTGCCACTAAAGTTGAGCTTTATGCTAGACAGTATTGAAAACGAGCTTGAAAGTCAGCAAGTCAGTGCTGAGCCTACTGGTGTTATTACCTTTGGTAAGTTTGGTGCTTTAAGGAACGTGCCTTTTGAGTTGGTGGTCATGCTCAACATGGATCTCTCAGAGTTCCCTGGGCGTGATCGTGACAACCGCTATGATTTGATGAAAGCGACCAATGCTCGCCGCGGTGACAGAGTCAGTGAGGACGATGACAACGGTGCATTTTTAGATGCCCTGCTGTGCGCGCGCAGTGCATGCTGGATGTTCTACAACGGTCAAAGCTTGACGGACACTCATGAGCATCTGCCAGCCAATCCAGTGAGTGAGCTATTACAGTTTTTGCAAGGCGAAGTGCAATGGCAGGTGAACTCGCTTGAGACATTACCTAAGGATGTTGACCCAACCACCGAAAGTCTCAAGCGCTATTTGCCTAAATTGATTAAGCAGTGGTTGGTGACTGAGCATCCTGCTCTGCCTTTTCATGAGAGTCTGTTTGAAACAGAAATTGAAGGTACGAATGTTTCTGAGCAAGCGTCTTCTGATATTGATGACAATGCTAATGCCAATATTAATATCAATGCTCAGGATTCCAGCCCTGTTGAGATGATTGATGAGCTGGACATTCTCTTAAGTAAAGCCATGCGCAAAACCAAATTGGCGCAAAAAAAGCAATTTCCGCCTGCGCCGCTTTGGCAAGCGGTGTTTGATACACTAAAGGGCAGAGTGTCTAGTGAGCAGGTACAGTTGGTTGGCTTGCCCACAAAGACACAGTACGAAGCAATCGCTAAGATGCTTGGTCAAGGCTTGGGTCAGCTCGGTCAAGTAAACACTCAAACCTTGTCTGCATTGGTTGAACTATTGGCATTAGAGGCTGTTGTTGATACTAGCAATATCAGTGATATGACTCAGGTGCTCTCCCAAGCTGTATCTGATAGCGTATTTAATATTGGGGAGATAGATGTTGAAGGTGCATTGGCTTACCAAGTGCGCCATCCTGCCAAAGCGTTCTTACGGGCTCAAAAGGTGCATGTGGTACAAGGTGAAGAAGCACTGTCGCATCAAGAGCCATTATTTCTAAACAGTTTGACTACCTATCAAATCAAAGAGCACTTGATTAAACAGTTGGTTACTGATGAGAGTAAGAATAATAGTAATGCAGCGGCTGAAACCACTACTCCAATCCTGATGTATCAAAAAATCATGCCAGCAGGTGTGGCTCGCCAAACCACGCTACCCAATCAACAACAAAAACTGCAACAGCAATGTTTGGAATTTAAAGAGCAGTTAATAGCTAATGGTTTTGGCGAAAATATTGTACCCAATGAAGATGGGATAGAGGGTACGACAGGTTTGCAGCTACTAACGCCAACCGCCGAGCATCCTGTCCAGATAGAGCTAAAAAATATACTGAATAACACTGATAACGGGTCAAACAGCCAGACAGATATTAACGAGATAGAAGCACTGCTTAAGCTGTTGCCGAAAATCATTAAGATCAAAGGCTCAGTACCTATATTAGCACCAGTATCATTACCAACAGCAGTGCCGATAGATGCGCATGATAGCCA
This sequence comes from Psychrobacter sp. Ps4, assembly GCF_022129285.1. NCBI lineage: Bacteria > Pseudomonadati > Pseudomonadota > Gammaproteobacteria > Moraxellales > Moraxellaceae > Psychrobacter > Psychrobacter sp. Ps4. Next base: position 335,503 of record NZ_JADQAK010000001.1, on the reverse strand, counting down.
CTCTCATATTCAGGCGGGCATGCCTTATGCTCAGCAATCACCCAAGCAGTGGTTAAACATATTGCCCAATTCTGCCAGTCCTAGGCATTTACTCAAATTTTGGTTATCACATTTGTATTGGCAAGTGGCCAGACGTACCACTGCTGAGCAAGTGGCACTCAATGATGGGGTGAGTATTTGGCGCTTTAATAAGCCTAGCTCACAAGTCAAAAAGTATGACAAAGTAATCGCATTTAAACTAAGCCCCATTGTCTATGAAGACGCTGTTATTGAGCTGATAAAATGGGCGATTTTTTCCAAGTTATCTGGGCAAGTGCCTATTACTTTATTGCCTGAATATGCACTCAATTACCTTGATCAGTGTTCAAAATCTGAAGATAGTGAAGGCGGCAGTTATTGGCCAAAACGTGCCGACTTCTCGGATTGGTTACGATCTGGCTATCATACAGACACAGTATATGATACTTGCTCTCAGCATGCCATTTGGCAATATGTACTACGTGATCAAGATGGATTTAAGGCTTTGTCAGACGCGTTGACCACCTTGGCGCGACCATTGTACGAGCCGATGTTTACTGCGTTAATTGACTTAGATGGCTAGCCCATTATCTAGAACAGCCTCTAATTAATTTTTGCTATCTTGTTTTAATAAATAATAATTAAAAGTATGCGCCCATATGACAGACTTGACTGATCCAACCAATATCATTGAACTTTCTACACAGCCACATTTATTCGATGAGCACTCAGATGCGCCTCACTCAGATCCTATGAGTGAGCGTAAGGCTGATGTGATACCAGCAGTTGATGTTGACCTAACGGGCAAGCACCTGATTGAAGCGTCTGCTGGTACTGGTAAAACTTGGACGCTAACAGGCATTGTATTGCGCCTGCTAATTGAAGCACGACGTGCGCCAGAGCAAATTATTGCTACTACCTTTACGCGAGCCGCTGCCGCTGAGATGCGTCAGCGTATTCATGATCGTTTGGTGGATTTTTATCAATTATTGCAGTGGGTCAACAGTTTAAGTGCTGACATCAGTAATAAGGAGGCTTTGTATCCCAATATATTGCAGGTGATGCCTGAAAGCGATAAGGATAAACAAGAGGGCAAAAAATCAAGTACGGATTTAAGTACTGAGATAGGCGCTGATGAGTTAAACCAAGACCTTGCTACTGATAAGCAAGCTGCTGCCACAAAGCGTGCGCAAGCAAAAAAAGACCGTGAAGATTGGTTGGTAGCACAGGCTAAATATGTGCGCTTGGATGGCATCATGCAAGATCCCATTAACCTGCATCTCGTTGGTTATTTGCTGGATCACGTGTACAGCTATCCAATGACGGAAGCTATCAGGCGTACCGCACTGGTTTTAACCACGTTGGATAAACTGTTTGTGGGTACGCTCGATAGCTTGGCACAAAAATGGCTGAAGGAGTACAGTAGCGAGACAGGTCATCAGCAAGGTATGGCTATTATCGAAGAGAGCAGTATTGAGCAGGTGACCGATAGTATTATTCATGATGAGCTGCGTCAGTTTCAAAGCCGCTTACATCATGAGCAGCCTAAACTGTATGCGCTTATGGATCAACAAGGCAAGTTGACTGCCGTGAGTGATCATAAAAAATATGTGACTCGCTCGCTTAATTTTATTTCTGCGCCAATTGATGAGATTGTAGTAAATGACTTTAGTATTCAAAATTATGAAAAGTTCTTAGTTCAGTTCTGTGATTTTGATTTTAATGATCTTCAACCTTATTTAGATCTGAGCTTTAGAAAAAAAGAAGGATTTAATAATCGAAAGAGTGTCGCTAAAAACTTATGTTTTTATGAAGATTTTAAAGGCCTTATTCAAAAGAAGCAGCTTTCTTTTTATCAAAGTTTATCTACCCCGCAAGCGAATTTCTTAAAACAGCTTCAAGCAACTTTCGATGATTCAGAAGATTCTGGATTTTTAGAAGATAAAGAGCAAGGAAGAATCAGATTCGTCAATACTGAATCAGTGCAGATGTTGCTCATGCTATATAACTATATCCAACAGCTCGATGAATATATAGTGACTGTTTTAGCCAATCTTAATCGTCATATCGTGCTTGCGGTACGTGACAGGCTACCAATTATTTTGGAAGAGCGTGGTGAGACGACCTTTAGCCTGCAAATGGTGCGTTTAAACCAAGCATTAACGGGTCGGCAAGGCGAAAAGCTGGCGCGTTATATTCGTCATCACTATCCTGTGGCGTTGATTGATGAGTCGCAAGATATCAATGGCGCGCAAGCTATTATGATTGAAAGTATCTATTTACCAAAGAAAAAGGGCAAGGTTGCTGATAATGATAAACAGTCAGCTACTAAAAAATCTAGTCATGAATTTTTATTATTGGTTGGTGATCCCAAGCAGGCTATTTATGGGTTTCGTGGTGGCGATGTGGCCAACTATAACTACATGAAAGCCCAATTTGATAAAAGCACGCTTTGGACGCTCGATATTAACCGACGCTCAAATGCTGGTGTGATTAATGCCCTAAACTGTTGGTTCGGCATGGCTGATGCAACCATTGTTGAGAATAAGTTAGCTCAATTAGGCGCAGGTATTTACTATCAGCATATTAAAGCGGCAAAACCAGAAAATCAGCTGTCTTGGTTTAATGAACCAGACGCTCACAGCACTACTTTAGTGACTGAGGTGCTCTCTGCCCAGCCAGTGAGCGTATTACATCTGCCTTATGATAAAAACAAAGAGCTTGAGTACGATGAGTATGAAATCACAGCGCGTCATATTGCGACTTTGCTCAATAGTGGTCAGACCTTAAAAGGCAAGCCTATTCAGCCCAGTGATATCGGCGTGCTGGCACGTACCAAAAAAGACTTAAAGCGGGTTGAGGATGAGTTGGTTAAGCTTAATGTACCGACCTTGACTACTAGTGATGTCAGTATCTTTGAAACCATCATGGCAGAAGATGTGGCGGCGCTGCTGAGTGCCATGCTATATCCGTATCGTCATGACATGATTAATCGGGTGTTGACAAGTCATCTGTATGGACTGAGTATTAAAAACATCAAAGCCATGATGACGGATCATGAGTCAGGAGTTACTGATAGCAGCAGTACCACAAGCGCCCATTCACACAATTCTAATGCGAAGGATACCTCAGTTAATGAGGCTACTGATAATAAAAAAAGTTATCAAGATTTTATTACTTATCTAAAAGAAGGCGCACAGCGTTGGCAGCACTTTGGTATTTTGTCAGCATTGCATTACTTGTTAGATAAAAATCCCATACAGCCGCAAGGCGTTTGGCAAGCGCTAGCGGCTCATCCAGAAGGCGATCGTCATATCATGGATTTGCGTCATGTGATGGATATCTTGGCGCAGTATGGCCTAGGTATGGGTGAGCATGAACTATTGGCTTGGTTTAGACAAAATATAGATGCCGCGCCCAATAGCGATTGGGCTAAGCAATATCCGCTACCGACAGAGTCTGGTGTGCAGCTAATGACCATTCATAAATCCAAAGGGCTTGAGTTTCCCATTGTCTATGTACTGGGAATGGGTGATGCCAGTAGGAGGTCAGGCACCAATGAGAAGTATGGCCTGTATTTATATAACGCAGATCAAGCACCTTCAGCATTAGTACAGCAGTCACTAGATAGTCAATCAACAGGAAATCAACGCCGCTTCTCACCGATACAAGGTTCTGCTACCACAGACGACTACTACACCGATATCGAAACGCGGGAAGATTTCGATGAGATGCGACGACTAGGTTACGTGGCCTTTACCCGTGCCAGTGAGCAGCTTTATGTTGTTCTGAGAGACCCTAATGACACAAGAGATATGAAGCGAAAACCAGTGTTTTATTGGTTTGAATCGCCAGAAGCAAAGTTTGAACTACCTGATAGGCTCAAAGGCACCATAGGCATGCTCAGAGGGCATAAGGTTAATGAGTTTTATGACAATAATTACGCAAGCAACGATGCTAAATCAGCAGGCGTAAATGACAATGTTCAGCTAGCCGCAACCAAGTTAGATGTTCATAAGCCTGCCACAGAGACTATTGAATACGCGCCTTTTGCAGAGGTTATGAAAACCAATTATTTTTATGGTTGGGCTAAGACTAGCTTTACCGCTTTGGCTCGTCAGCTCGATGAATCTACACAAGCAATGGCGATAGTGGATGAGCGTATTGATGATGCTATAGACATTGATATGGCAGACACTTCAGTGTCGGTTGAGCATTTGCTTAATAGTGATGCGTCTCTTGAAAAAGTCGATGGGTTAAATCTCAAATCAGAAGATGATATCCGCTTTACCTTTGTGAAAGGTGCTAATGCGGGTACGTTTTTGCATGAGATATTTGAAAAAATTGATTTCAGCAATAAAGCGCAGTGGTCTCAGGTTATCGATAGAGCGATCAGCAGCTATCAACTGCCTTTAGTTTATAGTAGCGCTGAGCAGCAAGGCCGTCGATCACAAGCGAAGAAGCAAGAGCAAGGCGATGACGGTTCATTTAATACTAGTTCACTTGATCTTGCTTCAATAGATGCTGCCAAGCATGAGGCATTAATCAATTGGATTGAAGAGGTGATACATGCGCCGCTATTGGCCTCCAATCAACCCTTAATTTCTCTTAGTAAGGGTAAGCGATTTGCTGAGTTAGAGTTCAACATGGGGCTGTCAGAGAATTTTAAAGCTCAGGATATCAATAGGCTATTTCAACAATATTTACCTGACGAAATAGACAAACACGTCACTTTGGTCCCACAAAACAAAGCACATCTATATCGTTATCTGCGTGGTGAAATTGACCTGGTGTATGAGCATGTTGGCAAGTATTATGTGGTCGATTATAAGAGTAATTTTTTAGGAAATAGCCTAAGCGATTATAATGAAGATACACTTAAGCAAACAATGTCCAAGGCAGGATACTGGTTACAAGCAGCGATTTATCAAGTAGCGTTACACCGATTCCTTTCAATGAGAATACATGATTATGCAGGCAATGAAGATAAGTATTTGGGCGCTGTGGAGTATGTTTTTTTACGAGGTGTGTATGATCCCAATTCTCAAATAGCTGATGATCTATCACAAGATGTTAAAGAGGCTGATAATAGCCACTCAATGCAAAACGACTGCTATGGATTAGTGACATGGGATATTCCAATCGATTTTATTAAAGGTTTGGATGCGTTGTTTGGCATGCCCGATTAGTAGGCTATAAGTAATGATTAAATGCTAAAAGACATGATATCGATTAACTATTTCAACATAGAGACAAGCATACGATGAGTAATAATAAAAAAGAGAGCAAGGCAGTAATTGGGCTACAACAAAGCTGGGCTAGTAACATCAGTGATTATATATTGCTACGCCGCGAGCAAACGTATTTAGCTTATAAGGCAACGGATGCAAAAGCTAATACTGATAGCAAGCAAGTCGATAAAACAGAAGAAAGTAATTTATTCACCGCTCTATTCGTTATGTTAGCGACTCATTTGGAAGAGGGGCATACCGTATTAACCATTGAGTCCTCTGAGCATGAAGAAGCATTGCAAGGTCAAATCAATGATGAGGCAGTTACGCTATATGCTTGGCAGCAACAGTTATTAGAAATGCTAGCAATGCCAATCTTTGCGCTGATAGATACCAAACTAAATACGCAATCAGAAGATGACTCTATAACTGAAAGGTCGCTATTCGTATTGCTAGACACGCTATTTGATAAGAGAGAGCAGCTGTGGATGCAATTGGCGCTTAGCAACCACGAAAAAGAGGTACTAACCAAGCGTTTTGACATGATTGCTACGCTATATCACTTATTGAAAAATACGGACTTAAGTTTTTTTATACGCCTAGTTAACGAACACGATTTGTTTGCTGAAGTTAATAGTAGCATTAATAATAACGATAAAGTAAATAGCCTAAGTAAAAAAAATCAACCTATTATTTACAAAAAAGTTGACAGTCAAAACACAAAAAGTTCAACAGTATCACTAACTTTCTGGCTACATCGTGCATGGCAAGCCGAGTTTAATTTAGCAAAAAATATCAACAATATTTTAAATCAGCAAGTAAGTCCTTTACAGATAGCAATGCCTGAAAATCTTCATGAGCACCAAGTAAAGGCGATTAATGTTGCTAATAACAACGCGTTTAGTATTATTACTGGTGGTCCAGGTACAGGTAAAACCTATACCGTGGCTCAGTTAGTCATTGCGCTGCAACAAGCGACAGAGAGTGGGGGGTACGGGGCTGAAAATATTAGATTCAGTACGGACAGTGCCAGTCTGGCATTGGCAGCACCGACTGGTAAGGCTGCCCAGCGCATGCAAGAATCTTTACAAGCTGCTCTCGATACAGCAGATATTGATCTACAGTTACAAGAAGCTAAAACCATCCATCGTTTGTTAGGTATTGGTCGGACGGGCAGACCGCGCTACGATGCCAATAATCCACTTGGCGAAGATATTATCATCGTTGATGAGGCATCGATGCTCGGGGTCGAGTTGGCTAATTATCTCGTGAGTGCAGTGAAACCAGGTGCAAGGCTCATACTACTAGGGGATGCGAACCAATTGGCAGCAGTCGATGCAGGAGCAGTGTTGGCTGACTTGCGCCGTATCCCACTGTTACAACCCATTCATGCAGAGTTAACCGAAAGCCGCAGATTTAGTGCAGAATCAGGTATTGGCAAACTTGCCTACCAAATTAATCAGGCAGAGGTAGATACGCAAGCCATCTGGCAGCTGTTAAGGCAGGATGAAGCCTTGAGTTTTCAATATGTAAATACGCTGCAAACAAATGAGTTTAAAGATAATAAGACAAGAAATAGCCTAGGCAATAAAAAAATTATTCCAAAAATATCGTTAAAATATATCAAATATATAAATAAAGTAAAAGAACTCCTAAAAAATCCAGTCGAAAAATCCATGCCAGAATCAGTAAAAAATACGATTACATCACTAATGGAGACATTTAATGAGTTTAGAATTCTAAGTGCTGGTCATAATGGTGAATGGGGCGATCACTACATTAATAACTATCTCACTCAGTGGCACCTAACTACACTAAAGCTGCCACTGGGCCAAAACACATGGTTCCATGGTCGTCCTGTGATGGTTTTACAAAATAACTATGAACTAGGATTATTTAATGGTGACATTGGTTTTTGCTTGCAAACATCGGATGAAAGAAGTCGATTAGAAGTGTTTTTCGAGAATAAAACACAGGGGATTCCCGTCAATCTGCTAAACGAAGAGGTAATTGCCACCGCATATGCGATGACCATTCATAAATCGCAAGGATCTGAGTTTGAACACGTTGCCATTACTTTTGATAATAGTCATGCTAGATTGCTAAGCAAAGAGCTTATTTATACGGCGGTGACCCGTGCTAAAAAACAGGTAACCATATATAGTACAAAATCTGCTTTTGAAAAGGCTGTTCAAACACCTACTGAGCGCCATACAGGTTTGGCATTACAGTTTTCTCAGCGTTAATAGAAAAATGCTCAGAAATATAAAAAGAGGACTAGAGTTGTATACCTTTGATACGGTGCTAGAGCATATTAATGAAATTATTTATAAGCCCAACCAATCGATTATTGCTTCAACTCAAGAAGAACAACAAAATCTAGAATATGCTGCTGGTACATTTGAATTAATGAACAGACTGACTGTCAAAACAGTCAGATTCAGAGTAGCTAAACAAACACCTACTAAAGTAGGGCAGTTCGTTACCTTTTGGGAAAAGGATTCCAAAGGTATTAATCAACCTTTTCAATATGATTCGTCACCAGACTTGTTAGTAATCACCGCATTTAAAGACAACCATACATTTGGGCAGTTTGTTTTTCCAAAGGATGTCTTGCTTAGACATAATATTCTTCAGTCTCATTTTACAAAAGGTAAGATGGGCATCAGGGTGTATCCTAGCTGGGATAAGCCAATCAGTAATACCGCTAAGAAGACACAGAATTGGCAACTCGATTATTTCTTCATGGTGACTGGTACAAACATACTGCCTATAGAAAAAATACGGGCATTGTATGAGTAGCAAAATTAACAGTAAGTGCAAAATCCAAGCAATAAAAAAGCATCCAAATTGGATGCTTTTTTTGAACTCAAATGCAGAACTTAAACTTTGTCTTCTTTGATGGCATAGATGCCAGGCAGATGACGCAAGTAACCATGGAAATCCATACCACAGCCATAGACATAACGATCTGCAACATTGATACCGACAAAATCAACATCAAAATCTTCAACTTTACGATCATGCTCTTTATTAAGCAACACACAACATTCAAGTGATAAAGGTTTTTCTTTGCTTAATTCTTCGACAACTGTTTTTAGCGTAATACCTTCATCAAAAATATCATCAATCAGCAATACATGCTCACCTTCGATACTAACATCAGGTTTGAATTTCCAATCTAGCTCGTTGGTGCCTGCATTATCACGATAGCGTGATGCATGAATATAATGCATGCGATGATAGAACGTCAAATGAGTCAAAAGTTGACCAGCTGGAATAAGTCCACCATTCATAACAACCATAACGATTGGGTTTAAACCAGCATAATGTAGGTTGAGTTGGGCGGCAAGGCGCTCATAAGCAGCGGCTACTTCGATGCTACTGATAAGGCACTCTGAGTTGCGTAATGTTTTTTCAATTTCTTGGTTGCTGATTTGGGTCATCGGGTGCGCCTTCGGTAAAAAGTGCCGCTTATTTTAGCAAATTTTAGTGAATTTGCCCAATACCATCTGTCTTTTGAGGCAAAATTAATCAAATACTGGCATTTATTCCGGCTTTTCTACGATGAAAGGGCGGTAATAGTTTGCTAAACGATTTAAAGAGCGATCAGGTAGGTCGGGTAGCAACTTATTTAAGGCCATACTCATGCCTTTATCAATGGCGGCTTTGGCAACTGGGACAGCTTTGCGTTTAATCATGCCAAGTTTCAGCGTTTCAGCATAGCGGCTGATAAAGTGAGTCAATGTCTCTTCATTCATGGTTTCAAGCGCTGTTTTAAATGCTTTCATATCTACTTGCTCAGGTGTGATAGCAGCAAAGCCTTTTTCGATGGTTTGCGCATCTGCATCAGATAATTTGAAACCCACTCGTTTTACACCTTCATTATCAATAAACGTCGCCCGATCTCTCAAGAAGTGAAAGCTTGGCATTACTTCTTCGTTATTCTCTTTACCGAGTAAGATGTTAAGCAGCGTATCTGTTGCTTTTTCAACTGTGCCAACAATTTTGCGCATCGAGGCTTGACGTTCAGGGTTTGGAATAATATCTACCAATCCAATCAACAAATTGTCGATTAGATCACGTGCTGTTTGATGCGTCAGGGCATCACGATATGGGTAGTATTCGACCTCCTCATTTGAGGCAATCACTTGCTCAGCGTCAATGATTAATGCTTTCAATTTATCTGAAGGTACAAACCCAAAATAATGCGCCATGGTGCTTCCTTTATTTGTTGTTTTTCATGTTTAACCAGCGTTACATTTGTCGTTAAATCAGTTAGTATCTAAATGGGTTGCAGTCAAAGACTCACCATATGCTGACTAGTGACATGTGCTAACGATAGAATGCAAAGCCTTATTAATGGATGATGATACTACAGTACTTCTATAAACAGCCTTTGGACAGGTGCGCTAAGTCACTAGTCGCCGACTAATTTAACATATTTTTTATATTCTAAATTAAAAAGCTTGAACTTATAAGGCTACCTATTACTTGTCTAAGGAGAGATAAGATGAATAGTGCAATCGTGCTAGTGTTTGCTGTTGCCGCGATGCTTTGCGGTTATCTGTTTTACTCAAAATTTATCGCTACTAAAATCTTGGCATTGGATAACAGTATCCCCACGCCAGCGCATACTATGAAAGATGGGGTGGATTATATCCCTACCAATAAATACGTGCTATGGGGACATCATTTTACTTCAGTCGCAGGAGCAGCTCCGATTATTGGTCCTGCCATTGCGGTTATTTGGGGCTGGGTACCTGCTATCATTTGGGTAGTATTGGGCACGATTTTTATGGCAGGTGTCCACGATATGTCAGCCATTTGGGCTAGTATGCGCAATCGAGGTCAGTCGATTGGCTCGATTGCCGGTACCGTCATGGGTACACGTGTACGTAGCTTGATGATGATCGTTATCTTCTTATTATTACTCATGGTAAATGCGGTATTCGGTGTCGCTATTGCTAATATGATGATAAAAACCCCGTCCGCTGTGCTACCTGTTTGGGGGGCTTTGATAGTCGCCTTTATCATCGGTCAGTGTATTTATCGCTATAAGATGAATCTGGTTTGGGTATCAATCATTGGAGTCACGGCTTTATATGGGCTTATCTATCTTGGTCCTATGTTCCCTGTCGTATTGCCTGAGACATTCTTAGGGTTACCTGACAATGCTGTTTGGATTATTATCTTGTTTGCTTATGCGGCAATCGCTTCTTTATTACCAGTTTGGATGCTCTTGCAGCCGCGCGATTACATCAATGGCTTACAGTTATTTGTCGGTCTGATTTTACTATATGCCGCCATCTTTATTGCGACGCCTAATATTGTCGCGCCAGCGATAAACACGGCATTGCCAATCGGTACACCATCTATGGTGCCTTTATTGTTTGTCACCATTGCTTGTGGTGCAATTTCAGGCTTTCATGGTCTGGTAGCAACGGGTACGACATCTAAGCAGATTGATAAAGAAGAGGATGTGCGATTCGTTGGTTACTTCGGTGCCATGGGTGAGGGGATGCTGGCACTGGGTGCGATACTTGCGGCAACGGCAGGCTTTGCAACCCTTGGCGACTGGCAAGCTGTTTATCAAAAATTTGGCGATGGCTCTATTGGTGCCTTTATTGATGGCGGTGCAACCATACTGAATGCAGGCGTCGGTATTGATATGGTTTTATCGCAGACGATGCTGACGGTAATGGCAGCATTGTTCGCTGGTACTACGATGGATACTGGGGTACGTTTGCAACGCTATATCTTCCAAGAGTTTGGTGAAATTTATAAACTGCCTGTTCTAAATAAAAGTGTGGTGGCAACATTGCTTGCTGTTGGTAGCTGTTTGTTATTAGCCTTTGGTGCTGGTGGCATCGATGGTGCTGGCGGTATGATTATTTGGCCATTATTTGGCACGACAAATCAGCTCATGGCTGCATTAACCTTGATGATTGTCACCGTTATCTTGTTACGTAAAGGCAGACCTGTGTGGTATACCTTGGGGCCATTGTCATTCTTACTGGTCATGACGGTTTTTGCGTTATTGATTCAGCTAAAAACCTTTTTCAATGATGGTAATTGGCTGCTTATTATTATGGATATCATTATTTTGATAGCTACGATTTTAGTGACGTTTGAGAGTCTATCTGTATTACGCAAAGAATGGTCGATACACAGAGGCAAAAGCAACCTCTAAGCCATGTTGAATGCCTAGTTAAATATTTACTAAAATGTATAAAAAACGCTAGCAGCAATTGCTGGCGTTTTTTGTCTCATATAGGCATGATAGATAATAAATATACGCAAAATAAGGGTCATTATGGAAAAGGCAGATATGACAAAATCTATAAAAAATATTGCGCCATGGTGGCAACGGTTTGCGGCTGGGTTAAACGAGTTTTATCATGCGCCTTATCGTCAAACGATGGCACGCGCCGCGCGTGATGAAGAAGATTTTTTCATGCTACTCATGTTTGCGGAAAGCTTGGGTATCGACAATCCGGCAAGCTTTTATACATTAGAGTTGCAGCCTTTGTTTTTAGAAAACTTCCATGAATGGCATACCAGAATGGGTATGGATAGATGCCCTTTTGACCACGTAGGTTGCTGCTAGTTTCCTTTGAATTCATAAAAATGAGATACAAGTATGGCATTACACCCTTTACCCGCATTGGTAGAGCAACTGGCAAAGCAGCCGATTATATTTATCGGTGGCAAGGGCGGTGTCGGTAAAACCACCACTGCCGCCGCACTTGCCAGCTATTATGCCAATCAAGGCAAAAATACACTGATTGTCTCGACCGATCCAGCACACAGCTTGGGTGATGTGTTAAACGTCCCGCTAAAAAACCAAAAAACAGTCGTAACTCCTTATCTAGATGCTATTGAATTAAACCCTGATATCATCGTCGATGAGCATTTTGCCCAAGTTGAACGCACCATCACCTCTTATGCCAATCCAGACATGATGCCAAAAATTCGCGAGCATCTACGGCTATCAAAATCAGCACCTGGCGCACAAGAAGCCGCCATGCTCGAATCCATGTGTCAGCACTTGGTTGCAGCAGCAGATGCTGGCTATGAGCACGTCATTTTTGATACCGCACCGACGGGACATACACTGCGTTTATTAGTGCTGCCTGAAATGATGGGGGCATGGACGGATGGATTGCTAGCGCAGCAGCGGCGGCAGGCAAAACTGCGCTCAGTGGCAAATCATTTGGGTAGTCATGAGCAAAAAATCCAGAAAAAAAATGACAATGATTTAGCCAATCCGTTTGCTGAAAAGAGGAATGATCGCTGGGAGCAAGCAGTATCTGTACTAGAAAAACGCAAGCAGCTGTTTCGTCAGGCAGGATTGCTACTGCATGACCGTACACAAACTGCCATTGTATTGGTTATGACGGCTGATGTATTGCCACTGGCTGAAACAAAGCGAGCGATAGAGCAGTTAGAAGACAGTAAGCTCATGCCAGCCGCCATCGTTATCAATCAGTTGATAGCACCGACCCAGTCTGATGATTTTTGGCGGCATCGAGCTGAGCGCCAACAACAACTCATGCAAGATATTGAGCAAAGCTTTCCCAAGTATCCGCTATACCCAATATATCTGCAACAAACCGATGTGCGTGGAACTAAGGCATTGAGTGAGTTGTTACACCCATCTCCTTAAACAATCACATCTACAACTTTAGTCAAACTTGGCGATCATTGTTCAGGTTTATATGACAACAGCTTACTTGCCAGCGACCATGCCATATCTGCGCGTAATAGCTGCGCTTGTTCAGACTTACCACTACTGAGTGATGACCACTGCGGTTTGCCACGAGCTTTTTTTAGCTCACTTGGCAATTTATGTGTCGGCCATGGTGTGACAGTGGTGCTTTCGTCATCTAACGACTGTTCAATACTGGATTTCTCACCTTTATACAGCAATTGCGTGGCATCAGTTGCTGCATGACCACGATGACGTAGGGCGGTGAGTAAATCTATGGCTCGCGTTGCCAACAAGGTCAATGTTGCAGGGTCGATATACAAACGTTTTACTCCAGTGATTCTATCGGCAATACTACTGGTATTAGATAACAGCCCACCTGCGATACCGCCTATCGCGGCACCCAATCCCAAGGTTGTACCAAGAGCGGCCGCATCAATCCCTAAGCCTAATAACGCGCCAGCTGCCGCGCCAGAAGTGGTGCGAATACCGTAACTTTTTAGCAGCTCAGGGTCGAACGGATCTTGTTGATAGGCTTTTAGCTCAAGTGGCGTTGCCGCTACGTCATTGTCATAAAATTTATATAAATTGAGCAAGTTGTTCTGCATCGCCCGTTCGCTCTGTCTGACCGCTTCTTGCATTTGCTGTAATACCGGCATGGGATCATCATCTTCGCCAATCTCTCGTACGAAAGCGGCGACATTGATTAAAAAATCAGCAATGATAATATTTGCCTCATCATAAAGCTGTGCCCAGTCTTCAGTACGACGTGCCATCAACTGCTCAAGCATCTCAGAGTGGGTAAGCATGGTGGCTAAATTCTGCCATAAGCGCATTTCATCTGCAAACTCAAAAGCCACGGAGTCAAAGCGTGTAGAAATATGCAAATTACGACGCGCTAGCATCGTCTGCCACTCATCTATATTGGCATCTTGAGCGTCAGTGAAATTAAATACTGGCATGACAGGAATCGCTGCCCAAGATAAAATAGCTAACTCGTCTTTATATTTACCGAGTACTGGCTCACGTGCATCGACGACATAAATGGCCATATCACTTGCCAGCAGCTGCCGAATCACTTTGGCCTCTTGGCTATAGTCCTCATTGCTATTTTGCGCATCACCACCTTGGGCAATGTCTGCTGCCAAAAACTGTTGCAAACGCTCAATGCCATCACGGCGGCTGGCGGTATTGTCTTCCAACCAATCCATCAATCCTGACGCATCTTCTAGACCCGGTGTGTCATACAATACCACCAACACTTCGCCCGTTTGGCTGTCTGTCAATTTGGCTTGCTCTACATGACGGGTAGTTGCGGCTTCGTTTTTGACTTCACCAAAATAGACGTCACGCAATAGGGTACGCAGTATGGATGTCTTGCCCGTATTGGTATGACCAACGACGGCCAATTTTAGCGGTTCACCATTGGCGATGGTTTTCCTTGTCATACTTGTCGTTGTTGTTAATGGTTCAGTTGATAAAAGTTGATTGTCTTGAGTTACAGCTGATTTTAAAGTGCTGTTTGCGGTATTAGGGGTTGCCTCATAAGCCTTATCTGCAAAGAGACCAGCAGGCTTATTGTGTTCATAATTCTCTTTTTTATTATCATTATTCATAATATCGTCTTATATTTATTAATGATCAAAACATACAGTGGCTTTTTTTGTAGAACAAATTGTGTGCTATTTCGGTATTAATACTAACCATTTGTCTTAAGTAACTGATAATCCCAGTTTGGCTAGTCAATCAAGTATTCACTAGACCAATGTTGCGGGCAGAGAGTGCGGTTTGCCACTGCTGATAACGAACATCTTGATAGTCTGCAACCTGCTTGGTTAACTCTAAAGCGCTTGAATCACTCAACAGCTGCACAATGAGTCCATCTTTGGCGTGAGCAGCGATTTGATCAAGTTTGCGTAGCGTACCACGGTCAGGTAAGGCTTTATGATGAATGCCAAGTAAGACCTGCACTGGGTGACTGTCTAAATACGTCTTCAAACGTGCCATATCGTCACGATCATCAACGATACCGAAATTCTCTATCTCGCTATTATTAATATTGGCATCCAGACCTGCAAGCCACCAGTTATCCTGCTCTGCTGGATACTCAAGCAAAGCAACCAGCTTCTTGCCAGCGCTGACGGCTGCTTTTGGCGCAATAGGAACGGGCACTTCATTAAAGTCATCAGCATCTACCACCTGACGTTGCCAAAAGTTTAAAATCTTTTGATAATAAGGCTGCTTAATGTCCAACCGCATCTTTTTACGACGGAACATCAATGCACAAAACGCCCAAGCAATCGCTCTTGGTACAATACCGTACATCAGCAAACTACCAACCAATAAGCCTGCCCATTGCCGCGCGACAGTCAATGGCATCGCATCAGTCACCAAGCGACTCTGGACGATAGCGGTGCTGTCTGGCACATCGAATCCCACCATACTTGGTAACCAGCCAAGTACCTGTGTCAAAGTAATTAGCGCTTGATCGGATAGTAAAGTCGACTCCCAGCTAAAGCTATACTGACGCACAATCAATAGGAAAATAATCGCCAGCAGCATACCTGTCAACGTTGCCAGCCATAACTGATGACTAAAGCGCCCCAAATACCAGCGCATCCCGCTATGCTGTAATTGGCGCTCGTACAAGTCGACTGCCGCCTTGGTAACATCATCCTTGCCACGTATCAGATAACTGGGACTGACAAAATTGGCAAACCAATTCGAAGACTGCTTGCCTTGATTAATCAGGGTCATCACCAGCCAGCCTAACAGCATAATAGTATGAAAACCCAGCAAGCAAACCAAGACATAAAAGAAATTCACCACATTGGTCTGTAGTAAGGTGAATAATCCCAAAAATCCCGAGAGACACCACACCACGCTCATGACCACCATGATGCCTTTAATACGCCCGTCAATTTTGCCCAATACTCGTGCCAGCGCACCGTTACTATCGATACGTGAGGCTCGGCGGTGCAATTTTTGAATGGGTTTGCCATCCTCACCTTGTAGTTTTTCCGTGATAAGTAGCGGGTCAGTGGCAAAGACATGTTGCTGCGTCTCAAGCGTGCGTACCAACTCAGTCAATTGATCTTGGGGTGATAGCATAATGCGATAACATCCATATAAAGGCGTTTATGTAGGAGATAATTCTTGATTATTGTAGCGTATATATGAGGACACGCCTTCGCCAAATGTTAAAAAATGAACATTTATTAAGCATTTTTATCATGGTAAAGACAATAAAAATCAGCCAAAATGAATAATGAACGAAATGATAATGACAAGGGTGAAAAAACGCTGTTAAAGAGAATCCAAAAAAGGAATCATCATGAATAACAGAACATATCTAATCGTTGGTGGTACAGGCGGCATTGGTAGAGCGATGATTAAGCAACTAGTAGATGGCACTGCCAGTGACAATAAGGATGAGAATGCGAATACCGATAATGGTGGAAAACAGGGTATTCATGTTTTTGCGACTTATCATCGCAATGTACCTGATTTTGAGGCTGACAATCTGCATTGGATATCCATGAACCTCTGCGACGAACAGAGTATCCAGCAAGCAGCCGAGGTTATTCAGCAGCAAACCACTCATATTGATTGGATTATCAATTGTGCAGGGTTGTTACATACGGCGACGCAGCAGCCAGAAAAAGCGCTGCGTCAGGTTGAGACTGATTTCTTTTTACAAAACATGCAAGTGAATGCCTTAGCCAGCTTACTCATTGCCAAGCATTTTAGACCAATATTAGCCAAATCTGCGCGTAGTAATGACAAGCCCGCAATCTTTGCGACGATATCCGCGCGCGTTGGCAGTATCAGTGACAATCAGCTGGGCGGATGGTATAGCTATCGTATGAGTAAAGCGGCACTCAATATGGGCATGAAAAACCTGAGTATTGAATGGAGTCGCTCGCTTAAAGACGTGTGCGTGGTTGTCATGCAACCAGGAACGGTAAATACGCAACTATCCGCCCCTTTTCAAGGTAATGTGGCCGAAGGTCAGTTGTTCTCGCCAGCCTACAGTGCGGAATGCTTATTAGAAGTGCTTAACCGTATGAAGGCGATGCAATCAGGAAGCTTTGTTGACTGGGCAGGGGAATCCATACCTTGGTAGCTCTAAATGATTGAAACGTTCACAAAGCTAATTCAAGAGATAAAAATAGGTCGTGTCCTTAATATGAGAACACGACCTATTTTATTGATAAGATAAGGGTTATTTTTAGATAGGCACATGCTTAATTCGCCATAAACAAGTCCATAAACTCATGTACAGGTGTGTGCTCTAAGCGGGTTTGATCGCTACAAAGCGCAAAAATATCCTGACAGCGACTGTCGATAAATCGCGTTGCTAAACTGGCACGAAACTTGGCTTCTAATACAGGAATACCTTCTTTGCGGCGGCGCTTATGTCCGATAGGGTATTCGACAACAACCTTGTCGGTACTGCTACCATCTTTAAAAAATATCTGAATGGCATTGGCAATCGAGCGCTTGCTTGGGTCATGGTAATCTTTTGAATAACCCGCATCTTCTTCTACGATCATTTTGCGGCGTAGACCATCGATCAAAACATGGTGCTGTGCATGATAATCGTCTTCATAGTTTTCTGCCATTAAATCGCCAGTGAGCAGAGGCACCGCGACCATATATTGCAAACAATGATCGCGATCCGCAGGGTTGGCCAATGTGCCTTCTTTAGAGATGATTCTAATCGCAGATTCATGAGTGGTCAGGACAATTTTTTCAATATCGTCGATTCTATCATCAATGCGTGGATGTAAAATAACCGCAGCCTCACAAGCAGTCTGCGCATGAAACTCGGCAGGAAAGCTTAGCTTAAATAAGATATTTTCCATCACGTAACTGCCAAACTCACGCTGGAAAGTAAAACGGCGCTCGTTTGCAGGTTTAAGGGCTAAGTCTTTATTGGTATGGCTAAACAATACATCATAAAACCCCCATTGTGGTGCGGAGAGTGCACCAGGGATACCCATTTCACCGCGACGGGTAATATCAACCAAGCGTACCGCACGACTGGTAGCGTCGCCTGCCGCCCAAGATTTACGGCTACCGGCATTGGGTGCATGACGATAAGTACGCAACGCCTGACCATCGACGATCGCCTGCGAGATGGCAGCCATGATACGCTCACGCGGCAATTTATAGAGCTTGGCGACCACAGCGGTAGAGGCCAATTTAACTAAAAACACATGGTCAAGACCCACACGGTTGAATGAGTTTTCGAGTGCAATTACCCCCTGAATCTCATGTGCCATAATCATAGCCTCGAGCACCTCACGCATGGTTAATGGCTGATGATTGCGACTGACATTTTGTTGGCTGATATAATCGGCGACTGCTAGGATACCGCCTAAATTGTCCGAAGGGTGCCCCCATTCAGCAGCCAGCCACGTGTCATTATAATCGAGCCAGCGCACCATACAGCCGATATCAAAGGCGGCCTTGATAGGATCTAGTCTGTGGGCTGTACCCGGAACGCGCGCGCCATTAGGTGTGAGCTGATCGGCACAATCTGGTCCCAAATGCTTGGTGCATTCAGGGAAACGTAGCGCAAGCAGACCACAGCCAAGCGTATCCATCAAGCAATGACGCGCAGTATTCCAAGCATCTGCGCTATTGGGGGAGTCGTTATCTATCGAATAATTAAGCACATAATCAGCAATCTTTTGAATCTCAATGTCATATTCTGGACGGACATTGCTTTCTACCGTTGCATCATTTTTATTTGAATGTGTTGTATCTGAATTATCATTTGACATGGTTGTCTCCTCTTCCTTGAGTGTGCTACTTCCTTGACCCATTATCTCGGTCATCTTTTTAAATTAGCCATCATTTAAAAGTAGCACACTCAATATGAAACAACCAAACTGAATTATGTTAAAAATTAAAACCTTGCGGCGTGCTTAAATCATCAAATATAGTAGACCTAACACAAATAAAGCCGCCATGATAAACAGCAGAAAACTTAAGACTTTGTTCGTCGTGGAGGCAGACTCAGTACGCTCTTTTTGTACTTTGTTTTTCTTGGCAACGTATAGAACCATTTTTACATGCTCTATGTTGTCTTCGAGATAATGATCGCCTTCAGGGACAAACCCCAAGGACTCATAGAAGCTGAGTAAGTAGGCTTGTGCAGAGAGTATAATCGGGCGCTTTTTACCGTATTTTTTACGGCAGTGCGCAATGGCATGAATCATCATCTGCCGTGCTATACCGTCACCTCTGTGCTCTGATAAGACCAGCACTCTACCGATGGCAGGCACAGCAGTATGATTGGTCTTAATCGTAGGGTCAGCGACCGATAGATTGGATTTTAATTTATTAAATTCAGGCGGAATGATACGGCAGTAGCCTACCAACGCCTCGTTTTGATGCGCGATAAGATGGAGGCAATCAAAGTCCACCTCATCCATATCTTGATAGGCGCAGTTTTGCTCAACCACAAACACTTGTGATCGGGCTTTTAAAATATGATAGAGATCAACTGAGGTCAGCTCATCAAAGGTTTTGATAGAAAATTCACAAGTCATAGTGGGCTAGCTTCTGGAAATAGGCGGTAAAAGATTGGCATTATAACGATTTAGGTACACATTGACCATTCCTAACCCTTTAGAGTCTGGCTGATTTTATCCAAATTTAAGCTGTCCGACATGGCATTGAATATCTCAAAATACTTGCCGTGTTTCTCATACAGCGCTTCATGCGTACCAGTTTCAACCACGCGACCATCTTCTATCACGACCAAGTCATCCGCATCGATAATTTGGGCAATATTATGCGAAACCATAATCACGGTACGATCTTTTTTGATGAGATCTAGGCTTTTCTTCACTTGTTGGCTGGCGATAGCATCGAGGCTAGCGGTTGGCTCATCCAAAAACACAATGGGTGGATCTTTTAAAAACATCCGTGCCAGCGCGATACGTTGCTGTTGACCACCAGACAATGACTTTGCTGTACTCTCATAGCCTTTTGCTAAATTAATAATTTGCTCATGAATGGAAGCTTTTTTTGCTGCAATGATAATATCTTCCTCAGTCGCATTCATATCACCATAGCGGATATTTTCGCTAATCGTACCCGAAAAGATATGATTGCTTTGTAGTACCAGGCCAATATTTTGACGCAATTCATGAGTATCGCAGTCAGCTAAATTATGCCGGTCTAGCCATATAGTGCCGCTATCTGGCGCATAAAACTTTACCAATAAGCTGATAATCGTACTCTTGCCAGCACCACTTAAACCCACCAGCGCAGTAATACGATTGGGCTTGATAGTAAAGCTGACATCTTTGAGCGCTTGCGTGCCATTCGGGTACGTGAAATCGACGTTTTTCAGCTCAATATGACCTTTTAAATTTTTACTACTTCTGCCCGCGATATCTTCAACTTGGCTTTCATCTTCTAATATATCAAAGAAACCTTCAGCGTAAGTCAGGGCGTTATTAATCTGATCATAGATACGATGCAATTGACGAATAGGGGCGGCGACGTTTTGGAATAGCATGACATGGAATAAAATCATACCGATGGTCATCTCGCCTTTTAAAACAAAGTAGGATGTCAGCAGAATGATTACCACCACGCCAATTTGCTCAATAAAGGTCTTTATCGCATCATAAATAAAACCAATACTGCGAATGCGCAGCTGATTGTCAGTCATGTCTTTTTGAATGGTTAAGTGCTTTTCTGCTTCTATCGACTCACGAACAAAGGATTTCACCACGCTGATAGAGTTGATCAAGGAGATAACCAAGCCACTTTTGGCTTCTCGATAGCCACGCATCTGCCGACGGAATCCTTGTAGACGCCGCGCTTGTTTTTGGCTGATAAAAAAGTAAATCGGTATGACAATAAGACCGACCAAGCCTATCCAAAAATTGGTCGAAAACATAATGATGAGTGAGACGATCGCGCTGGCAAACAGCGGTAGCATATCGATAAAGAAGTTTTGCACTAAACTGGTTAAACTGCTGACCCCATAATCAATACGCGTTTGCAACTTGCCGCTGTCGTTTTCGCTACTGGTATAAAATGCCATGCGGTAGGTTAAGATACGCTCAATGATCTTTTGTGACAAATCACGTGATAGATTGATACGAATCTTTTCACCAAAGAAGCGTTGCCCAAACGAGATGAATATCGACAATATCTCTTTAGTCAGCAATACCACACTGATGATACCTAGCATACGCACGCCTGCCTGCCACGGCTCGGCAAGCGTGGCAATTTCGGTCAAGGTATCAACGGCATAGCGAAGCACAAAAGCATTGACCTGAGCCGTAAATGAACCCAGTACGGTTAATATCAAAGTGGCAATAATTAATACTTTATATGGCGCGGCAAAGACGGCAAGCTTTTTGAGGATATCCCATAACAAAGCCCGCCGCTCCTTTTTCTCGACGGGCGGCTTTTTATCTAACTGCACATGGCGTGGCTGGGGAGATGTTGGCATAAAAACTTAGCTCATGGATTTTAATATTTTACTAAATCATATTTATATTAAATTATTGAAATAAAGTTTGGTATTATGTAGAACCATTCTTTGTTCTCTTTTGGTAGAAGCCATTTGAAAATGCTTCCTTATATCTTGATTAGCCTGTTAGGCGGTGCCATTGTTCCGCTACAGCTGGCTATTGTCAACGCTTTTCGAGAAAGTACGCAAGCCTCGCAGATCCAATCTACCTTTTATTTATACTTAGGAGGTGCATTGGCTTCTTTAGTGCTGTCATATATGATGAGTGGTGGCATCAAGCCGCCAATAATTGAAAATGCGACATGGTGGATGTGGTTACCAGGATTTTTGGGCAGCTTCTATATCTTGTTTATGTTTATTGCTGCGCCAAAAATAGGCGCAGGTAATACATTGCTCTGGGTTTTTCTAGGGCAAATGTATTTTGCCTTGATTCTAAGCCAAACTGGCTTATTTGGCTTAGAGGTTAAAACAATAGATATCTATAAAATTTCTGGTTTAGCCTTAGTCACTATAGGCGGGATGTTAATGATATATGGCGAGAGTAAAGTTAATAGTTAAAAACTATCCGCTGGTACAAAAACTTCACCAACCATAATACGCCTTGCTGAGCGGCTCATCGAGACTTTTTTGGCTTGCCAGCGACCATAGACCAGTTCGGTTTTTCCACCGACGAGCAATGTACCTGATGGATGGCCAAAACGTACCTCTGTCAGCTCGCCACCACCTGATGCCTCATTCACTAATGTGCCTTGTGTGGTTGCCGCAGCAGCAATAGCAACGGCAGCTGTACCCATCATGGCGTGATGTAATTGACCCATACTCATAGCACGTACGACTAAATCAATCTCGCCTGCATCGACCGATTTACCACTAGAAGCGGTATAGCTCTGTGCTGCACCTACCCAAGCGACTTTAGGAATGTGTTGGCTGGTCTGTGCCTCGCTCACGTCTTTAAATAAGCCCATCGCCACACCGCCTGTAGCACGAATTTTCTCAAGCTTGGCAAGTAGCTCACCATCGCTATTGATATCACCTTGTAATTCAGTACCGGTAAAGCCCAAATCTTCAGCTTTCATAAAGATGGTCGGGATGCCAGCGCTAATAAAGGTGGCTTTGACGCTATCGACATTTAGGCCGCAGTCCGTTACATCGAAGTCATCGACCAAGTTGCCAGTAGGGAACATGTCGCTGGTGGCATCTACAGGGTCAATAAACTCAATTTTGACTTCAGCCGCTGGGAAGGTGACACCGTCTAATTCAAAGTCGCCCGTCTCTTGAACCTGTACTTTATGATTTGCATCTTTATAGACTGGGACATGGGCAATAATCGTCTTACCGATATTTTCTTGCCAAACGCGTACTTCACAAATACCGCTATCTGCATTGTCGTCGATGCTGTTATGGATTTTGTCGGCATCGACCAAACCCATATTAATGGCACAGGCACCAACGGCTGCGGTTAAGTTGCCACAATTACCCGCCCAATCAATCATAGGCTTAGCGATGTTGACTTGTCCGAACAGATAATTCACATCATGGTCTGGTCTGTCAGAGGCCGATAAAATTACCGTTTTTGATGTACTAGAGCTGCCATTACCCAAACCATCGATTTGCTTACCGTAAGGATCTGGGCTGCCGATGACCCGTAATAGGAAGTTATCACGTGATTCGCCAGCGACTTGGCAACGTTCTGGTAGGTCGGAGAGTTTAAAGAAGGTACCTTTAGACGTACCTCCGCGCATGTAGGTGGCAGGGACAGATAGTTGTGGGGCGAAAGCAGGGTTTGGTCGGGTCATTTTTTTATTCCTATTATTTTAGTACGATATATTCATCACCGTTTTGAATGACCATTGTTAATGATTCAATAGATTGCGGCGACAACATATTTATAGACTCACTGGTTTCTTCAGAGTTTTGTGCAGCTGCTTGTTGCAGCCAATAACGTGCTTTTTCTTCATTTTTTCGAACACCCCATCCGTTTAAATAGGCTGCTGCTAAAAAGTTCTGTGCCTGCAGATCGCCTTCTTTTGAGGCAATAGACAAAAGCTTAGCAGCTTTAGTCAAATCTTGCTTGGTACCCCATCCTTTTATATACATAAGGGCTAAAGTTGTCACGGCATGAATAAATCCACTTTCAGCGGACAAACTGTACCAGTAACACGCTGCTACTAAGTCTTGACCGACACCATCACCAGTATGAAATTTAAGCGCCAAGAGATACTGCGAAACTGGGTCGCCTTCATCAATGCCAGGTCTCAAATCGGACTTAGCCATTTCAAGTTGTTCCCGTCGAATTTGTATAATACTATCAACGGACTCTTGTATATCGCGGCCGGTACGTACATTAGAAACCCAACAACCAATAATAATAGCAATAATGACAATGGAAATAGAGACGTCTACCATTGATAAATCAGTGAGACTACTACAACCGCTAAGATTCAATACAGAAATCAAAATAATAAAAGTTCTATTGATGTTTTTCATGCCACTTCTTATGATAAAAAATGACAATTATACTAAATAGAAAAACAAATGTTTATTTTTTAAGAAAATTCATCTAAATAAAGTACTATAAGTAATGTATTTAATGGATAGAAGCCTAATAAGACTAAAGAGTATCAGAATCTATTGTGAGACTACTAAAAAAGCCAATGCCATATAAATATAACATTGGCTTTTGTCACGTGTACGGCAGCTATCGCTGTTGTTTATTCGTTTCTATTAAACGATATCTAACGTGCCATCGATAAACTCTTTGGCAAAGCGCTGTAGCATACCGCCTGCGTTATACATTTTGACTTCATCAGCGGTATCTAAACGGCAGATAACAGGTGCTTTATCAACGGTGCCGTCTTTACGATGAATCACTAGCGTCATCTCGCCGCCAGCAGATACTTCGCCTTCGATATCAAATACTTCGGTGCCATCGATATTTAGGGTGTTACGATTGACACTTTCTTTAAACTGCAAAGGTAGTGCGCCCATACCAACCAAGTTTTGACGATGGATACGTTCAAAATCTTCTGCGACCACCACTTCCACACCAGCCAAACGCACACCTTTTGCCGCCCAGTCACGGCTTGAGCCTTGACCATAGCCATCACCTGCGATGATGATGAGCGGCTGCTCACGGTTCATATAGGTCTCAATCGCTTCCCACATGCGCATGACCTGACCTTCTGGCTCAACTCGGGCTAATGAGCCTTGGATAACGTCACCTTTTTCATCGCGTACCATCTCATTTAGCAATTTAGGGTTAGCAAAGGTTGCACGTTGGGCGGTTAAATGGTCGCCGCGATGGGTCGCATAAGAGTTATAATCTTCTGCTGGCAGACCCATAGTATCAAGGTACTCGCCAGCTGCTGAGTCACCCAAAATCGCATTAGACGGTGATAAATGGTCGGTAGTGATGTTATCACCAAGCACCGCCAATGGACGCATGCCTTTTAGCTTATTCATCGCCGCCATTTTGCCTTCCCAATACGGCGGACGACGGATATAAGTGGTCTGCTCGCGCCAGTCATAGAGTGGGCTTAATACTTTTCCGGTGTCTTTTTTGGCTTCATCAAACATCGGGATATAAACGGCATTAAATTGCTCAGGCTTCACCGCTTTGGCAACGATAGCATCAACTTCGTCATCATCAAACCAGATGTCTTTTAGATACACGTCATTGCCGTCCGTGTCTTTACCCAACGAGTCTTTTTCAATATCAAAACGGATATTACCGGCGATAGCATAAGCAATCACCAGTGGTGGCGACGCTAAAAACGCTTGCTTAGCATACGGGTGGATACGACCATCAAAGTTACGGTTGCCTGATAGTACCGCGGTGGTAAATAAGTCACGTTCAATGATTTCTTGCTCAATCTTAGGATCAAGCGCGCCACTCATACCGTTACAAGTGGTACAAGCAAAGCCAACCACATCAAAGCCGATTTCTTGTAGCTCTGGCATCAGACCGGCTTGTTCTAGGTACATTTTTACCGTTTTTGAGCCGGGTGCTAAAGATGATTTCACCCAAGGCTTACGCAACAAGCCTTTTTTATTAGCATTACGGGCGACAAGACCAGCAGCAACCATATTGCGCGGGTTAGACGTATTGGTACAACTGGTAATCGCGGCGATAATCACGGCGCCATCTGGCATTAGACCATCTTTTGGTTCAGGTAATTTATCACCTTCGCCATGAGCAATCCCTTTCGCAACCAAATCTGTGGTTGAAACACGCGCATGCGGACGTGAAGGGCCTGCCATGTTACGGACAACAGCGGATAAATCAAATTCAAGCACACGGTCATAAACTGCATTTTCCATGCCGTCAGCCCATAGACCGGTTTGCTTAGCGTATTGCTCAACCAATTTAATTTGAGCCTCAGAACGGCCAGTGAGACGTAAATAATCGATGGTTTGCTCATCGATATAGAACATCGCTGCGGTTGCGCCATATTCTGGGGTCATGTTTGAGATAGAAGCACGGTCACCGACGCTTAATTGGCGTGCACCTTCACCGAAGAATTCAATATAAGTAGAGACCACGCCTGCATCACGCAAGAATTCAGTCATCGCCAATACCAAATCGGTACCAGTAATGCCTTTTTGCAATTTGCCGGTTAATTTAACACCAACGTAATCTGGCAGGCGCATATACGACGGGTTGCCTAGCATGACGCTCTCAGCTTCAAGCCCGCCAACACCAATTGAGATAACGCCTAAAGCATCAACCATCGGGGTATGGCTATCAGTACCAACCAAAGTATCGGCAAACGCGACTTGTTCACCAGCTTTATTTTGTACGACTTGTACAACCGGTGACATTTTTTCTAGGTTGATTTGGTGCATGATGCCGTTACCGGGCGGTACGACGTTGACGTTATCAAAAGCATACTGACACCAGTTGATAAAGTGGAAACGGTCATCGTTACGGCGCTCTTCGATAGCACGGTTTTTCTCAAATGCGTTTTCTTCAAAGCCTGCATGCTCAACAGCTAGCGAGTGGTCAACGATGAGCTGAGTCGGTACAATAGGGTTTACTTTAGATGGATCACCGCCTTGCTCAGCGATGGCATCACGTAAGCCCGCCAAATCAACAAACGCCGTCTGACCCAAAATATCATGACAAACCACGCGGGCAGGGTACCAAGGAAAATCTAAATCTTGTTTGCCTTCTATATGCTGTTTAAGCGCCGCGGTTAGCTCTTCTGGTGGGCAACGGCGCACCAAGTTTTCACATAGTACTTTTGAGCAAAACGGTAGCTTGTCATACGCGCCAGCTTCAATATTTTCGACAGCCTCACGGGTGTCAAAGTAATAGAGGTCGGTATCTGGCAGGGGCTTTTTGAATTGATCATTCATTGGTTGTACTAGGGCGTTGTCCATGAGTCACCTTTGGCAGTTGGCTGGTTTAAATTTAAAAAATAGTCATTCTTTTAGCAAAATCGTCAGTGGAATTAGAAGTTAGAAGAAGGCTTTGCTAAAAAAATATGCTTAAACAGAAAGTGAGATTATTAAGAAAAAGTTTAACTGCTAAATGGTGAATATATCTAGCAGTTAAACTGGTTATCTCGCGTAAGCACTTATACGAGATAGTAAATATATATGGATTAACGCGCGCTCATCTCTGGTACTGGGCGTAGCTCTTCACCGGTATATTCCGCGCTTGGGCGAATAATGCGGTTATTAGCACGTTGCTCAAATACGTGTGCCGCCCAGCCCGTTAGACGCGAGCAGACAAAGATTGGCGTGAACAGTTTGGTTGGGATACCCATGAAGTGATAGGCAGAAGCATGGAAAAAGTCGGCATTACAGAACAGTTTTTTCTCGCGCCACATGACTTCTTCACAGCGCACTGATACTGGGTATAGCACCTCATCACCAACATCCGCTGCCAGTTTTTCAGCCCAGCCTTTAATCACCACGTTACGCGGATCTGACTCGCTATAGATGGCATGACCAAAGCCCATAATTTTGTCTTTACGCGCCAGCATACCCATCATTTCTTCTTCGGCTTCATCAGGTGAGCTAAAGCCTTCAATCATATCCATTGCCGCCTCATTCGCGCCGCCATGAAGAGGGCCTCGCAATGAGCCAATCGCACCTGTTATACAAGAATGGATATCAGATAGCGTAGAGGCGCAAACGCGTGCCGTAAAGGTTGAAGCGTTAAACTCATGCTCTGCGTAGAGGATAAGCGAGACGTTCATCACTTTTGTGTGTAGCTCGTTTGGTTTCTCACCCTTTAACAGATGCAAGAAGTGACCGCCAATGGTGGCATCATCAGTTTCGGTTTCGATACGCACGTTGTCATGGGTAAACCGATACCAGTAGTTGATGATAGAAGGGAATACCGCAAGCATGCGATCTGCTTGGTCGTTTTCTTCCTCAAAACTCATTTCGGTTTCTAAGTTACCCAGCATAGAGCAACCTGTACGTAAAACATCCATTGGATGAGACTCGGCAGGAATGCGCTCAAGCACGTCTTTTAATGACTGTGGTAGACCACGCAAGCTTTTGAGCTTGGTCTGATAAGCGTCAAGCTCAGTTTGGTTCGGCAAGTTGCCATAAAGCAGTAGATAAGCGACTTCTTCAAAGATACATTTGTCTGCCAGTTCTGACACGTCATAACCGCGATACGTCAGACCTGATCCTGACTTGCCGACGGTAGATAGAGCGGTCTTGCCAGCGACTTGTCCGCGTAGACCTGCGCCTGACAATACTTTTGTTGATGGGTTTTGTGCTGCCATGATGAAATTCCTTTTGTGGGTAGCTTTTTGGGTGAAAAACGGTGTTTCTAAGTTTCTAATAATAAATTTGTCAGTTGATGACTGACTATAGCGCCAGTCAAGTATTACGCAGGCTGTTCAGGCTGTGGACCATCTAAATCGACCTTACAACGCGCAAACTCCGCTTCAATAGGGCCATTCAAGACTTCCATTGCGCTGCCTTCGCCTTCTGCATTATTGATTTTCATGTACTTGACACCCAGTGGTGATTCCATGAATGTCTGAATCTCAGTCATCTCTTCTGGGGTAGGGTCAGCCAGTGGCGTTGCAATCTCTTCACCATTCATGACACGCAGTTGCTCATTACCAAACGTAATCAGCTTTTTCCCTACCTCTGACGTATAAAAGTCATCTAACTCTTGTAACTCTGCATCGGTAAACTGACTCTTATAGAAACGATCGACTTCGGCTTTACCCAAGTCTTTATCGCGTGATTCGAGGCAGCTGATTTGCTCTGCGCTGAGCGCACCGCTATTGATAACTGGTGCAAAAAGTAGGCTGTTGACAGTATCTAGCGTAATTGTCGTCATGACCAAGTCGTTTTGAGTGACAGGTGCAGGAGTCTCTTTGGTAGCATCAACTTCAGCAGTGCTTGCACCACTGGTCGTATCGTCGGCGGTTTCTAGTGTTTTATCACAGCCCGTCATAAATAACAGCGCCGCAAGCGTGCTGCTCAGTAGTGACGTTTTAAGAGCAGTATTAGCAGTAAAAAATGGCATAAATAACCTAAAAGTAAATGAAGACGGATTTCGAAAAGATAACACACTCAAAGGCGAGCTATCTTTTCAGTGTTGCCAATGACGAATGCTTAACTACTTATTAGCAAATAGCTTGTCTAGCGTCTGCTCAAACTCATGATAATTTAAGAAATCATACAGCTCCATGCGAGTTTGCATGGTATCTACAACTTTTTCTTGTGTGCCATCAGTTAATAGATGCTGATAAACGTTTAATGCTGCTTTGTTCATCGCACGGAATGCTGATAGTGGGTACAACACCATCTCGACACCCACGCTATACAGTTGATCAGTGGTATATAGGTCGGTCTGACCAAACTCTGTCATGTTGGCAAGTACTGGAATATCTAGTACGTCAGTAAATTTACGATACATCTCGATATCGGTTAACGCCTCGGCAAAAATCATGTCTGCGCCTGCTTCTTGGAAGGCAACAGCGCGCTCGACAGCAGCGTCTAAGCCTTCTACCGATAGCGCATCCGTACGTGCCATGACCACAAAATCAGGATCCGTTTTGGCATCCAATGCCGCTTTTAAACGATCAACCATTTCTGAAATACTGACGATTTCTTTATTTGGGCGATGACCACAGCGCTTTTGCGCCACTTGGTCTTCGATATGTACCGCTGCCACGCCCGCTTTTTCCATTTTTCTGATGGTTTGGGCAATGTTGAATGCACCGCCAAAACCAGTGTCGATATCTACTAATAACGGCGTATCAACTGCGTCAGTGATACGTCGTGCATCTTCTAGTACATTATCAAGGCTAGTCATACCCAAATCAGGAAGACCAAATGAGGCATTTGCCACACCAGCACCAGAGAGATATAACGCTTGGTGACCGACTTGGGTCGCCATCATTGCAGTATAGGCATTGATAGCACCTGCGATCTGTAATGGTTGGTTGTTATCATTTTTTTGAGTGAGGGCACTGCGAAAGCGTGCGCCTGCTGAAGATAAAGTCATGTGAGTGTCCTTGCATAGAGAGATAGTATTATCGTTATTGTGTTCGATTATACTCAATAATCAGTGAGTGAAAAGCATTGTTTGAGCATGTTTATTTAAATAATTTAAACAACTAGTTTATTAAAATTAATATTATCCACTATATAAATAGCATTATCTATAAAGTAATGGTTTGCTCAAACTATTATTCATATTGCTGAATTCACAAAGACACGTATAGCTCATTATTTACATTTATTTACAATAGCGGTTGCGCTTATTTTTATCGATTCATGATTTTAGCTTACCAAAAAGCCCTAATAGCTAAGCTAAAAGGGCTTTTATGATATAAATAGATATTTTTAAAACTGATACCTAGCCAAATAGTCCAGCAAGATTGGCTAAAAATAACAGCGCAAAACCCGTTAAGAAGATGAGTCCTGCGATAGAGAGTGCATTCATGCTAAAAGACAGTTTCTTATGGTTTTTTACCAGCGAATAATTCAACCAACCAAAGATAGGCGCTGAGACAAACGCTGATATCATGGCAAACTTAAGCATAGTACCTAGTTGTCCAGTAAAGAAAGTGATAATCATCAACCCACCACCGATAGCATAGGTCGTCCAAAAAGCGATTTGCTTTTTGTTGATTTCGCTTTCACCTTTTATTAGACGCCAGCACTCAGCGTTGGCACGGCCATAACCGTCTGCACAGGTAATCGTCGTGCCAAACATACACATAAAGGCGACGAAAGCGACCAATAGACGTGACCATTCACCGATGGTTGCGGTATACATGTTAATCAACTGATTGATATAAGCGCCACCGACCAGCTCAATTTCTTGTCCTGAGCCATACTGTACAAACACACCTAACGATAAGAAGAACAATGCCAAAATGGCAGAAACGGCATAACCCACGTTAAAGTCAAGCAAACCTTGGCGATGGGTGGTGTGATCGGCTTTGACTTTGGCAGAAGTCCACATCGAGGTAATGGCGGCAAACTCAAGCGGTGCTGGCATCCAGCCCATGAGTGCCACGATGAAACCTAAAGTTGCTAAATTCCAAGGAGAGGCGGCGACAAAGTCAGCAGCCATGACTGTCGGCTTGCCAGCGGCAATGATGACAGCAGCGACGGTCGCAGTCGTCAAGGCAATCATAATCCATTTGGTCACACCATCGAGCAGCTTATAGTGACCCGCAATTAAAAAGAACCAAGAAACCGCCACGATAATCAATGACAGCACCATCGTCGAAAGACCAAGGGAGGCGGGTAGCATAAAACCTAAGATAACCGCTGCTATTAATGAGACCGCGCCCGTACTAATGACGGCTGATAGGATAGAGAGTATAAAATATACCCACAGATATACTTTTGAGCGTTTGGCATAGCCTGCAATCAAACTCTCGCCAGTGTCATAGACGTAGTCGGTTGCAAAGCGAAAAAATGGATACTTAAAAACGTTGGCTAAAATAATCATAATGGCCAGTTGCCAGCCATATATAGCGCCAGCCTGCGTCGATGAAATCAAATGCGAGCCACCGATAGCAGCGGTTGCCATCAAAATACCGGGACCAAAGATACGCCAGCTAAAGCCTTCTTGCGGCGAGGTCGCGGTATCGTCAGTGGCATTTGGGTTGGTGCGTGGGTTATTGAGTGGTTGTGTGGTCATGAATACCTCTAAATGGTTAAAACGGCAAATTATCACTTACCTGTGTCAGCTTGCCAATGATCATGAGAGAAGCGCTTTATAAACTGCTTAAATATAAAACGATTCATCTTGTATCGACTTTAGCACACCGAAGCCAGTCAGGAGAATGATTATTCTAGTTGTTATTACTATTTGTTTGCATTGCCATTCTTTTTAGTTAGCATAATCAGTTGATAATATCAAGTATTAAGGCTGATTATTTTTTAGCGGTTCTTTATAACACAATATCCATTCAATATCTGATAATTTAAGGCTGTGACACAAATTTTTGCTGCCGATAAGTGATGCCGCGCTGCTCATATACCTGATAGGTGGCGCTCAGTAAATCAGAAATGCTGGGATGAACGAAATCTTTGAGTGTATGTAGATAAATAGGGGAGGTGACGTTTTCGTGTACTAAACGTTGATAACTGATTTGGTCGGTACGCACAGTCTTTAGGCTAGCAGGCACAAGCGTAATGCCTTCGCCAGCCGCCACCAATCCTAGCGCTACTTGCAAGTCACTCACCGTCGTAGTCATAAAAGGCGAAATACCGTATTGTGCGAATAAGTGTAGCAACGGCTCCGTAATAGGCGCGCTAAGTGTGGATTGCTCAGCGCTTGTGCGTCTGGATTTTGTATTACTATCCAGCTTTGCACTTGTTGATCTTACGCTAGTCGCTATCGGTAAATGGGTTTGATGGTAGAGAATCAGTCGATTGTTTGCTAAGTCTATCAACCGTTGCTCCTTTACATGCGCCAAAGGATGGGCTTTCGGTAAGGCAACGACATAACGCTCATGACGCAGTAGTATTTGCTGAATCCATGGATCTTGATGAGGGAAACGCCCAAAACCGATGTCTATTTCACCAGATTTGAGCGCCTCTATTTGTTGATATGAGCTGATGTCTTTGAGATTGACTTCGATATCGGGGCTGGATTGCTTAAGCATGGCAATGATTTCAGGAAGCAATCCATAAAGCACGGATGGGACAAAGCCAATATTTAGCATGCTACTGGGCGTCGATAGCCGCTGCGTCATGCTGGTGACGGTATCAATCTCTGTCAATATGGCGCTGATTTTGTCGTAAAAGAATGTACCCGCTTCGGTCAGATGTAGCGGTCTATGGTAGCGATCGACTAATTCCACACCCATATCTGTTTCAAGCTGTTTAAGCAGACGACTCAAGCTTGGTTGTGACAATCCAGTTTTAGTCGCTGCGGCACTAAAGCTCCGTGAATCTGCGATAGCAATAAAAGCGTTGAGCTGTTTTAAATCCATATCTTTATGCTCACTTGTTTATGATGTCACCGTTGCTTGTGGCTTATCTTCTCTTGGCTATTTTGATTATTTTATCCGAATAAGAGCAGTAAGCGACAAATTATGCTTGAAGCGAACGAGGCGAGCTACTATATTGTTTATTAACGTTAGTGTTACAATTTAGCAAACAATAAAAACTTTATTCTTAATTCTAGCCGTTATCTACTTTTTCGCGGTAAAAACTGGTTTGGTATTACTTCATGAGCGACAAAAAAAATAGCCCTAATGCGCAGTTAGAGGCAAATTTAGCCAAAATTGCTAATACTAAGCCACGTAAGCGTATGCGTAAAGATAATATCTACGAGCGTTTCATCACGCGTGTCGAAAATGTTGATAGTAATGAGGAAAACGCTACTTTCAAAGAAAATGCATTAAAACCACTAAAGAATACCAACCATCTTTCATCGTATGAGCCATTAAGCGCCACAGAGCTAGAATTATTTGCTACTTTAGAGCAAGAAAGCGTGAGCACAGGTATTAATGTAGATTTTTCTGATGACGATAAAGACGAGGGTTTTTCGACAAATCATGCACCGATAGCTAATACTGACAACTCTTTAGATTCTGATGCAAATAACGATAAATTTTCTTTATATATCGCTGACAGCGTGAATGCTGATGATTTAAAACGTCAAGATTCAGAAAGATTAGTAGCTGAAAAAGTTAGAAACGAACAGCTATCTAATAATAACGATGCTGTAAATGACAGTGCCATTGCTAAACAATTAGCAAAATCAAAGGAAAAGCAAGTAAGTAGCAAAAAACCGCTTATTATTGGCATGATCTTTGGCTCATTATTGATTGCTATTATTGTAGCAACACTAATTCTCACCGGCGTTCTATCGACCTCAACGAAAACGATTGCACCTGATAGTGCAGAGACGAAAACAACAACGACAGATGCAGCACCAACTGTCAGCACTGGCAAAGCAGTAGTAACCGATGACAACCAACCTTCTGCTGATACAGGCGCGATAGACAAATCGGCAGTGATGTCGCAACCAGATGAATCCACCACTGAGAATTCAGACACTAATCCTAATGGGGTAGAGACTACTGAAGCCCCATCGACCATGCCAGCAGCTGATGCAGCCATCACTTATGATGACTTTAGAGAAGAATCCCAAAGTACCTTGTATCGTGAGACCAATGATTAGGGTCTGTTACGCATTCATAATTTCAACTAGTCATTCAATCTAAGGCATGTTCTCAATTCAAATGGACTGAATTTTGCCAAGCAGCGTTAAATATCTGCTTAATACCTCGAGATAACCTGTGCTATTTTGCTTATTAGACTGCAATTCATCTCATTTTTATTACCATTTTTCAAATTGCTCATCAGCAACTAGCCATACAATAATAGTGCTTTCAAGCCGCTTATCAGTCAATTCTATCGCTCATACCAAAAATCATTGCAACATACCCGAGAGCCCGTATCCTGAGATCAAGGATACGGTGATAGGCCGTTCATAACATGGATTGACTCGGTATTGAATTATGACTCTCTCAGACAATAAAAGTGATATCAATAAAAGTGTTGGCTTATCCAGTAATTCTAATAACGAGCCACTATTAGCAACCGACACAGCAAAGCTAGCAAAAGACAGTTTGCTGAGTCATGTAAAATGGTTTGCTATAGTGGGTGTCTTGTTGTTAATGACTATATTTGTGTCGGCTCGTTTTTTTTCAACAATCCCTCAAACATCCATGGTAAGTGTTCATCTACCTGTTACGGTAGCTACTCATCAAATCAACGAGTCGGCAGCAGATAGTTCACCTCTAGCAGAGGTTAAAAAAAATCACAATCAGGCTAATGTTGAAGCTAAGCACGCTCAAGTCGAGACTGCTATCAGTTATGGTGATTTTAGACAGGAAGCACAGAATATCTTATATCGTGAGCCAGAAGCGTCTGTCTCACATGTGAACCTAAATACAGCTAGCATTGAGCCTGCGATTAGTCATGAAGATTTTAGAGTAGAAGCAAAAAACATCTTATACCGTGAGGAAAAATAATCAAGTTTATATGCTAATACAATAGCATTGAAACGCAGATGACGACTTATTTAAAACCAGCTATTTGACATATGCATATCTCCAGATAGCTTTGTAAGCAGGCAGAGAAGCTCCTACTCATTGGAGGGATTTGGTTAACTTAGCCTCGTTATATCCTGATATTGAAATAATATAAACGCGAGTAATGAGAGTGCTAATATTCACACCTTCATTAGGAGAAAAATCTGCAAGATTGATTGGCTGACCACTCTTTGAAAAGCAAAGTGGGTATTCAATAAATGGTTGATAAGTTTATTATGCATATTGCATTTTCGACATTTAATTTACAAAGGCGGCAGTATTTTTAACGGCTTTACAAATTATTAATACTGAGTGCTCAGATGCATTTCAATCAAATAGCTGTAATAGAAACATTGTTATAGATTTAATTCTATAGTCAATCCTATATAAATCAGATACGGTGTCAGGCTCGCTTAGTCTACTATTTGTAGTACTTTCGCTCGCCTTCCTTGTATCTGAATTATATTGTACCGGCTATATATTCATAAAGGTTCAAAAAACATTACACTCGTTTCAGTAGGCGCATAAGGTTTATGGTTGCTGTTCTTAGGAATAACAACAACTTCACCAGCGTTCACCTCTACGGTTTTGTCTTCTAATATAATAAATAACTGGCCTGACAATACGTGAAATAGCTTATCTTCATATTCGTGATTATGCCATTCATATTCACCTTTCAATTTAGCCAGTTTTACGGTTAATTGATTAAACTGAGCGATATCAGTAGGCTTCCAAAACTGTTCAATATCATCAAGCTCTTTTTTTATATTCGCTATCAGCAGACTCATGCTTACTCCTTTTTGGTATGTGAATACCATTGAATTATATTTAATTGATAATCATTAACATTAAGATGATTGTTTATTACTAATAATGCTATTATTGCTTCAAGACTGGAGAACTGGCTATTTATACGTGTAAAGCTATTTTTAGCTGGATATAACATAAACACACATACCAAAACATCTTGATTGTATTTATATGGCAAACTTACATGCATTTTACGACCACTATCAGACCGAATACTGGTCTTTCGATCATCCTGATTCTGACTATTTGATTAAACGTCCAACTTATGATGGCAGCTCTGGTTATGGTGACTTACTGAGCTTGCATAATGGTATCGTGCTCGGTCGAAACAGCATTGCTAGCAGCCAATCTTTGGTGGAACCCGCCGCACCATTTTCTTGTGATGTAGGGATGCACTTAATTGTAGATGCGAACTATACCTTACATGCTAGTAATTTACGGACTGATACAAGTATTCATTCGCAGCAAATTTGGCGACGATCAGGAGATTTTGGTGATATAAACTCTATAGTTGACACTGAATATTTGCAGAATTCCCCTATAAATAGCCATATCGTAACAATCGATTTTAATCAAACATTGTTGTCGCGCTGGGCAGAAAGCTTCGCTGTTCCAACATGGCTATTACCTTCTAATAATCAAGATCCTGAAATGGTTCAAGTCAGCTTATCCAACCAGCCACGTCTACTTGCTCGTGCAGCTTATATCCTCTCTTTACCTTGCTGTACTTTGAGTGATCGATTAGCTTTAGAGAGTCAAGCATTGCTGCTTTGCCAAGATATTTTAGGCATTCAAGATATATCAGGCCGATTAGCAAACCAAAAAAGCCAAATTGATCAGGCCGTT
Organism: Psychrobacter sp. Ps4; assembly: GCF_022129285.1. Taxonomy (NCBI): domain Bacteria; kingdom Pseudomonadati; phylum Pseudomonadota; class Gammaproteobacteria; order Moraxellales; family Moraxellaceae; genus Psychrobacter; species Psychrobacter sp. Ps4. The sequence continues at coordinate 298,825 of NZ_JADQAK010000001.1, read as the reverse complement.
GATATTATTCGCCAAGAGTACAGTAATAAATTAACAATTTCCTTGTTGGCTCAACGAGTGGGTATAAACGAATGCTATCTCAAGCAACAGTTCAAACAACAAACGGGTAAAACAATCGGCAGCTTTATCCGTGAACTGCGTATGCAGGAAGCAATGCGTTTGTTGCTAGATGAATATAAAAGCGTCCAAGAGACTGCATGGTATGTTGGCTATCGTGATCCTAGCAATTTCAGTAAAGCTTTTGCCAAATTTTATGGCGTTACACCCACACAACTTATCTAGCCAACCAATAGATGTCAAGCTGCCACAATCTTCTAAAATCAGCTAAATAAGCATTGCTGATATACGACTTATTTATACCAAACCTATGTTGCGCCTGAGTTAATTCAATCTTTAAACCTTGGTAAATGCTGAGGTGTCGTTCCGAATAAGTTCCCTTATTCACGGTATAACTTCCCAATTTCACCTTATATTCAACTTACCTATTCAAACAAGCATAGTATGATTGATTCTCATTTATGCTTTAATGAAAAATCCTAGCAATGAGTTTTATAGACTGTTGGTGGTATGTTTCAGCGTAGTAAAAAGTCATTCGTAATAAGTAAGAAGAACTTCAATAATGCGCTCACTATCTTTGTTACTCATTTTACTCTGTGCCGTTTCTCTTATGCTGGGCTCAAAACAGACCTCACTTATCGCCCTCTTTAATTTCTCCAACGATGCATGGTTGACCCTAACGGCGAGCCGTATACCACGGCTGATTGCGCTGGTACTGACAGGAGTGGGTTTGTCTGTTAGCGGCGTGATTTTACAGCACATCGTCCGTAACAAGTTTGTTGAGCCCGCAACTTCAGGGGGTTTGGATGCTGCCAAACTTGGCATTTTGGTCTCGCTCACCATGCTTCCTAATGCCAGTACGAGTAGTAAAATGATCTTTGCGCTGGTTTTTTGCTTTGCCTCAAGCTTACTTTTTATTCTCATTATTAGCCGTATTAAGTTTAAGAGCGCTGTTCTTATTCCTGTCCTTGGGTTGATGTATGGCAGTGTGCTGAGCTCAATTGCGGAGTTTTATGCGTATCGCCATAATATTTTACAAAGTATGCAAGGGTGGTTGTTGGGAGATTTTTCAAGGGTTGTACAAGGTCATTACGAGCTGATTTATATTATTTTGCCCATCATTGTATTAGCCTATATTTATGCCCATCGCTTTACGGTACTGGGTATGGGCGAGGACATGGCCGCCAGTCTAGGACTCGGCTATGCGGCGACAGCTGCCTTAGGGCTTATGCTAGTCTCAGTAACGGTGGCCGCTTCAGTCATCACCATCGGCGCCATACCTTTTGTGGGGCTGGTTATTCCAAATCTAGTCGCTCTAAAGTACGGGGAAAACCTGTCGCGGACACTGCCAGTAGTCGCCTTAGGCGGTGCTTGTTTGCTGCTGATTTGTGATATTTTTGGGCGGCTCGTCATTTATCCTTTTGAGGTTCCTATTGGCCTTACCGCAGGCGGGGTAGGCGGTGTGATATTCCTTGTGTTAATCATGAGGGGAGTAAGATGAGTACTGCGGCAAAGATTTGGACGACCTTGATAATGATTATATTGCTGGCGCTTATTTTCTTATTTATAGGCTCTGATTTAGATTTTAATTACTTAATTCCTAAGCGTTTGATGCGTCTAGCGACTATTGTTCTCGGTAGTATATGCTTAGCTTTTTCATCTATAATCTTTCAAACTATTGTTGGCAATCGTATTTTGGCACCTTCTATCATGGGCTATGAGGCTGTTTATTTACTGTGGCAAGTGCTGCTGCTGTTTGTGATGGGTACAAATGGACTGATGCTGCTGGGTGTCAGTGGTAATTTTATCGTATCAATCGTATTGATGCTGGCATATTCTTGGGCACTTCATCACTGGCTTTTCCCTCGATGTAAAAATGATGTCTATACCTTGTTGTTGTTTGGCTTGGTACTGACGATGGTCATCGGTACGATTACGCAGTTTATTCAGCTGCGTATTAGCCCCGGAGAGTTTTCGGTTTTTCAGGGGTTGAGCTATACCTCGTTTAATCGATCTCAGCCAGAGACTCTGTTTTATGGAGCGCTTGCGGTAGCCACCGTACTATGGGTTAGTCGTAAAACATTGCCTGTCTTAGATGTGATGGCGCTTGGCCGTGAGCAGTCGCTGTCTCTTGGTGTAAACCATCCTAAATACGTTAAGTTATATCTTGCTTTAATTGCCATTTTGGTGGCTGTGTCAACGAGCTTGATCGGTCCTACGGTATTTATGGGCGTGTTCATTGCCAACATCGCTTATGCGCTTGCAGGGAGTAACTGGCATAGAGTCACCTTACCCATCGCTTGTGCCATTACTATCGCCATATTTTTAATCGCTCAAATCTTTGTTGAGCATGTCTTTAATTATAAAACCAGTGTCAGTATTCTCGTCAACCTTGTGGGTGGCATCTATTTTCTCGCGCTGACTGTCCGTACTAGAGGGTTCACATGATTACCATCAACCATGTCCATAAAAACTATGGCAAAAAATCTGTGCTATCAGATATTAGCCTAGAATTTCAGGCTGGCAGTGTTACCTCTTTAATTGGTCCTAATGGTGCTGGAAAATCCACCTTGTTGATGATGATGGCAAGGCTATTGGAGCCAAGTAGTGGTCAGATATCATTCAATGATCGTGACATCCGTGAGATTGGTACTTCTGAATACGCGCATCACGTTGCGACATTACGGCAGTCTCCAGGGTTTAATCTACGATTAACCGTGGAAGAGCTGATCTCCTTTGGGCGCTTTCCGTATAGCCGTGGTGCGTTAACCACAGAAGATCGACGCATCATTGATGAGGCCATTGATTTTTTGGCATTAGAGCCTCTACGTCATTCTTATTTGGATGAATTAAGTGGTGGACAGCGGCAAATGGCTTTTTTGGCGATGACCATCGCGCAACAAACAGACGTGTTGTTATTGGATGAGCCACTAAACAATCTTGACATGAAGCATGCAGTACAAATCATGCAAGCCTTACGCCGTCTATGTGATGAGCAGGGGCGCACGGTTATTTTGGTGATTCATGATATCAATTTTGCAGCCAACTATTCTGACCATATTGTGGCGTTGAAGAATGGCACGCTTAGCTTTAGTGGTCTGTCTGAACAGGTCGTGACAGAAGCCAACTTAAGTGAGTTATACGATCTTGATTTTGAGATCATTCGTAGTGAACGTGGTTGCCTGTGCAACTACTTCAATTTATCAGGGGATGCAGTATGAATTTGAGTAAGAGAGATTGGGTTTGGGTACTGGTCATGTCGGCAGCGGTATCATTACAAGGATGCGAAAAAACTTCTACTGAGCTGACAAATGAGCCAGCACACGCGTCACAAAAACTTGAGACGCCCATCACGATCAAGCATGAGCTTGGTACTACTGTCATCAATAATCGACCGCAACGCGTCGCGGTACTGGATATGAATGAAGCTGATTTTTTGGATCAGCTCGATGTTCCGATTGCAGGAATGGTCAAAGACTATATTCCGCACTTTCTTTCGCAGTACAAAGCGGATGACGCAGTAGAGGACTTGGGCGCTATTGTTCAGCCAAATATGGAACGTATCCATGCGCTACATCCTGATCTGATTTTGATGACCCCGCTTCACGCCGCTAACTATCAAGAGCTGTCAGGGATTGCACCGACTCTACATTTCGATGTGAATTTTAATAACAGTCAGCAGCATATAGCCAGTGTTAAAAGCCACTTATTAACTTTAGGTCGTATTTTTGATAAGGAGGCATTGGCAGAACAAAAAGCCACGCAGTTAGATACAAGAGTCAAAGAGGTTCAGGACTTCACAAAAACCCGCCCAGAAAAAGCACTGGTTGTCTTACATAATAATGGGGCTTTTAGCAATTTTGGGCTGCAATCACGCTATGGATTTATCTTTAATGACTTGGGTGTGAAGCCTGCGAGTACGATTGTAGAGACCAGCCTACATGGACAACCGATTTCTAGTGAGTTTATACAGCAGGCAGATCCAGACATTCTTTATATCGTAGACCGTACCGCTGTCATGGAGCATCGCGCTATTATCAATCCTGAGGAGGTGAGCAACCCTTTACTTCGTCAAACAGCAGCATGGAAAAACGGTCGTGTTGTTTTTGTTGATGCAGATGCGTGGTATATAGCAGCCGCCAGCCCAACCTCATTAAACATCATAATGGACGATGTCCTCAAAGGTTATCAACCAACGTTCTAAAGCTATCCTAAGACGAATGATGTTTTTAACGTAGGACTAGGACACGGCCTAGTGAATGATTAAGTGAGAAAGAGAGGGTTCTTCTTATCCTAAATTGTTAATGATTATCATTTGTATTTTTATTCGCATTATTATTTTCCATCAAAACAAGAGGACGTTTCCATGCACCAACTTCAACACCTAGGTCATAAAAATAGGGTCAAACAGCGGGCGACACTGACCAAACCTTCTTTTGCGCTTAATCCTTCTTTCGCGCTCAATTATATCGTATCAGCAAGACTTGCCATGTCTTTGAGCCTAGTCGCTGGGACGGTATTCATCTGTATGCCATCAGCGTATGCACAGACAAATAGTAATGTGACACATAGTGAGCAAACTACTGAGTCTGGCAAAGGAGCGAAACCCCCACCGTTAGACGAGGATAATAACGTTCCTACAGTGACCTTGCCTGCGATAACGGTAGTGGCAGAACGCAACGACAATCCTAGCTACGCAGGCGGGCAGGTGACCTATACCAATCATGCTGGGTTTTTGGGAAATAAGGATTTTTTAGAGACGCCGTTTAGTGCCATCAGCTATACCGATAAATTTATTGAAGATCAGCAAGCCATCGATATTACGGCTGTCATCGCTGCTACTGATCCTGCCGTCTTTAGCAGTGGGGTTGGTGGCCAGAATCTTGAAAGTTATTCTATCCGTGGATTCTCTTCAGACATTGGTGATGTTACGGTAGACGGGCTATTCGGTATGGCACCTTATTATCGTAGCTCACCTGAGATGTTTGAGCGTATCGAAGTACTCAAAGGGCCCTCAGCTTTATTGAATGGTATGCCGCCCAAAGGCTCAGTAGGCGGTGCAGTCAACCTAGTGCCTAAACGAGCAGGCGATGAGCCGTTGACGCGAGTGACGGCAAGATATTTATCAGACTCACAACTTGGTGGGCATGTGGATGTAGGACGGCGTTTTGGTGAAGACAAGCAGTTTGGTGTTCGGATTAATGGTGCTTATAGAGAGGGTGATAGTGCAGTAAATGATCAAGAAAAACAAGCGCAACTGGCTTCTGTTGCACTGGACTGGAAAGGAGAGCGTGCTCGATTATCGACAGATCTTTATCATAGTAAAGATCGTGTCGATGGACCGACTCGCGGTCTCACCCTAGCACCAGGATTGTCGATTCCTAAGCCGCCCAAACCAGAGACGCTACTGAACCCAAGCTGGGCATTTAATGATAGTGAAGATAAGGGGCTAATGATACGTGGTGAATATGATGTGACTGACGATTTAATGATTTATGGTGCGGGCGGAAATAGTAAAACAAAATTTAAGTCGCAGAGTGCCTCTGTCGCGCAGATTATCAATGCCGCAGGAGATTATCGGACTAACCTTGGAGAAGTTGATGATGAAGTCGAAAGACAGTCTGCTGAGATAGGGTTAAAAAGTAAATTCCAAACAGGACGAGTTAATCATCAATTGGCATTTAACATCGTTGACTATCAGGAAGATTATGATTTAAGTGCTAGAAGGGGTTTATTAGCTGAAGACTGGGTCACGAACATATATAAACCAGTATGGGAGTCGCGTAATATTCCCTTCAATTCTCCTGCGCTACTGAACACAAAAACGAATTTGACCAGCTATGGTCTTGCAGACACACTGTCTTTTGCTGAGGATAAATATCAGCTGACTTTAGGACTGCGACATCAACAGGTAGAAAGTAAACAAGCAGGTATGCTGGCATCAGCAAAGGATTACAACGAAAGTGCGACTACGCCATCAATAGCGCTACTAAGTAAAGTAAACGATCAAGTTTCTTTGTATGCTAACTATATAGAAGGTTTGAGCCAAGGTTCTACTGCACCGATAGATGCAGAAAATGCTGGTGAAATGTTTGCCCCTTATAAGACGCAACAAAAAGAAGTTGGCGTAAAGCTTGATCTTGGTGAGTTCTCACATACCCTAAGTGTTTATGAAATAGAGAAACCTAATAGCTATTTAGACCCTGTTAGTAATATCTTTTCTTATGCTGGCGAACAGCGTAACCGAGGTGTTGAATGGGGGTTTTTTGGCTCACCCATTGAAGATATACGCCTAATGGGTGGGGTTTCATATATTGATGCGAAGCTAACCAAGACGCTTGGTGGCGTTAATGAGGGTAATAGAGCTACAGGTGTCCCACAATGGCAGTCTAAGCTTGGTGTTGAATGGGATCTACCTTTTATTCAAGACTTGACATTGACAGCTAATGCAAACTCGATATCTAAGCAATATCTTGACGCAGGCAACTCACTGTCATTACCAAGTCGCACTGTATATGATTTAGGTGCACGTTATGCCACCTCTATTGATAAAAAGCCGCTGACATTAAGAACGAGTGTTGCTAACGTAACTAATAAAGCTTATTGGGCAAAGCCGCATTATACCAGTCTTGGCTTGGGTGAGCCGCGTACATTTATGCTGTCAGCCACAATGGATTTTTGATTTGAGTTAAGGCGTGTTTGTAATATCATTATAGATTAGTGAATTATAGTGCTAAAGATTTGCCGCACCCAAATAGGAAATTTATTAGCATATAATTCACTCTTCTGTGAGTTCAAGGCTCAAAAAGTAGATGAGACGTAGACTTAGCGATATCAATAATTACTCGTTATTCTACTGGCAAGTTGTTACCTAAAGCATAAATAGAATGGTGCTCATTGAAAGCTTGTTATAGGCTTACTGAATTATATTTAAACACATCATATTAACGCACCCGATTAATTCTTAAGATGAAAAGTAGATTTAGCGGTGCCTATTGGAGTGCTTTTTATGGCACTTAAAATGAAGGAGTGAGCCACAGCTCCATGATCATGCCTAGCAGAACGAAAGTGACACCTACTGAACACCCAGTATTTATCTCTCTTGCCGGCAAATTCATAAGACCGTATTGGTCTAATATTAATGAAATGAGCAGTAGCGTACTACCACGGCGAGCCACTTCTGGTAATTGTTGTTCTAAATCCATAGTACATCGACGTCGCCAGCAGCTTCCACCGCTCGTCCCAAGATCACAATCACCTTAGCTTGAGCATCCAGCTCATGACTACTACGCCAATCGTTGTCGAAATTAAGCAAACTAACAAAGCCGCTGAAATAAAAATAGCACTGACTATATTGCCTTTTGAGAGAACGGCAATATAGTCAGTGCTATTTCATCTGGCGTTCTGGGACTTTTGGCATCTTCTATCGTACCAAGGCCATCATATGATCTAAGAAGCCTTGTTCAGGCGCTTGGGTGATATGAATAATATATCAGTGTTTAGCCATATAGAGAGCCATCAATTGAATTATGGATACCGCTTAGATAGATGTCGAATCTTGAGTGACGCTGGAGCAGTATTTTTTGGGAGCAATAAGGGTTTTCGATATTGTAAATAATTATAGAAACAACAATGATTATCATTTACAATATTGTTCACAAAGTTAGTACACACAGCATTATTAGCTAAATATAACTTTTACCACTCTTTGATCCTCCAATTAAGTGAAGTGAATATGAAACGCCACCATCAAGTTGCTCTATCCTTTCTTACCCTTTGTATCAGCCAGCAACTATATGCACAAAACAATGTCAGTGCTATGGACATCGCTTCAAATACGAGGCTTTCAGAAGACTTAGCTGTCAATGCCGCCTCAAGTGAGTTACCAAACGTGACTTTAGATACCATTACGGTCACTGCTAAAGCAAGGACAGGAACGGCTTTGGCACAAAAAATTAGTGAGATGCCCGCCGTCACACAGGTAATTACCGAAAATGAGCTGCAGATGCAGGCGACAGGCAATCGCACTACTGGAGATATATTGGCTCAGCTAATTCCAAGTTTGGGGGCGAGCAGCGGCTCAACCAGTAACTATGGCACGACCATGCATGGCCGTCCCGTGCAGTTTTTGCTGAATGGTGTGCCATTGAGTGGCTCACGCAGCCTTTCACGCGAGCTAAACAGTATCGACCCTGCGCAGCTTGAGCGGGTAGAAGTGCTCTCTGGTGCGACCAGTATTTATGGGGCTGGCGCGGCTGGTGGTCTGATTAATCTCGTCACAAAATCTATGGTGGGTTATGGCTCTATCAGGCAAACCAGAGTCGGCGTCAGTAGCAGTCGTAATTTTGACTCAGATTCATTGGGTTATCATATGGGGCAGACATTAGGTTATGGCGGTGAGCGAGTCTATGGTCGCCTAGATGTGGATTATGATCGTAAGGGCGGCAAATTCGATAGCCACGATAATCGCATCAGTCCAGACGTCAATCAAACTGACCAACAAGATACCGAGTCGCTAAGTATTAATGGTAGCTTGGGTATAGAGCTCACTGACAGTCAGCGTCTCGATTTGGCAGTGACTTACTACAAAGATGAGCAGGATACGGACTACGGTCCAGACTACGGTGATGGTTTGGAAGTATTATTTGGCGCAAAACCGTCCTTAGAAGCCATTGATGGTGCCAATATACAGAATGAGCCTTTTACGGAAAAAACATCAGTGAACCTAAATTATAATAATGATGATATTGCAGGCTCAAATCTGAGCGTGACTGGCTACTATCGAGATGAAAAAGGCCGTTTTTACCCTTCTGCCAAGAGTGCAGCAAGCCAAGCTGCTGAAGTATGGCAAGCCAATGGTCTGACTGATAAAGCCACGCTAGGTAAGCTGTTGGAGGCAGCAACATTGGTCACTCAATCAGAGGCAGATATTGAAGTGATGGGTCTACGCGTCGCCATGCAAACGGATAGCGAAATCGTGGGTAAAAAGACACTATTTAGCTACGGGGTTGACTTTGAACGCGAAAAAAGCGAGCAAACCTATGAAGGTCAAGACTTAGATAAATTTAAAGCCAGTAACGGTCTAAGTGCTCAGCCAAATGGTCTTAGCTATAATGGTGGACCAGATACCACCATCGATAAATGGGGCGCTTTTGTCAATGCGGATATAGATATCACTGATAAATGGCATACCAGTGCTGGCGTGCGCTATCAAAAACTCAAAGCAGAAACGGCTACTTTCACGCCCATTTATGAGCAATTGCTCGAAGAGTATTTTAATGATCCTCTCATCAACGGTGTCAGTGATGCTTATGGCATTGACTATCAGGCTGGTCAAGTGGAAAAGGGCAATACAGACCACGATAAAACCCTATTTAATATCGGTACCAGCTATCAATTAACCCCAAATGACCAAGTATTTGCCAATTTTTCACAAGGCTTTACCACTGCTGACATTCAGCGTGCGCTACGTGATGTACGAGCAGGCTTTGTCGTCAACTCAGACAACGTACAGCCTATTGCGATCGACAATTACGAGTTGGGCTGGCAAGGTAAGCATGGCAGTACTGCTGCACGATTGAGCGGTTTTTACAATGAATCAGATAAAACGGTACGCTTTACCAATGACTATACGGTAGAAGTCGTCGATACCGATGAGCGCGTCTACGGCGTAGAAGGCTCGCTCAGCCATGATATTGATGATCAATGGCAAGTGGGTGGCAGTGTCGCCTATACTCGTGGCCAGTATGATAAAGATGGTGATTGGTTGGAGCTGGATGCCGTACGCTTGACACCACTTAAAGGCACCGCATTTGCACAATACAACTTCGATGAAGGCAGTAATATACGTCTACAAGCATTGGCAATTGGCGGTGATGATAAAGCCTTTAAGGATCAACAAAAAGATCCTGATTCTAGCGCATTACCAGTCACAGGTTATATGACGCTTGATGTATTAGGACAAGTCAAAATGCCGGTAGGCCGAGTAGACTATGGGATTTATAACTTACTCAATAAGGATTATCTAACGGTCTATCATCAAACAACCTATGGTGACTTGAATCGTCTGCCTGCATCGGGCACAACTTACGGGTTGAGCTACACTGTGGATTATTAAAAATAATATCAGAAAACCTTTTACGCTAATTATTGAATAGCGTGAAAGGTTTTTACATTTTTCAAAACCTTTGCAATTTCTTATAATAGTAAGCCTGTAGCATTATGGTATAGACTGTATTTAAACAGGCATTCATCAACATTCTCCTAGCCGTTATTCGGTATCAACTTTTAGTACGCTATCTATGAGTAAGGGAGTAGCAAAATACTGCTTTACTTTTTACTTCCTTATTTAGTCTGTCTCAATTCGTCATGAACTTTTTATATACTTCGTGAAGTCGTCATATTTCTCGCTTTTGTTCTATTAATGTCTGAAACTGTGCTGATATGATATAGTCAGCGGACCACTAAACTGTTAGGTATGATGCTCCCTTCATTGTACTACTTGCATGATCTGCGGTTACCTGTTTTTAATATGACTTTTAAAAAAGATTTGATATATGGCTGCGAAAACCTTAAAAAACTATTTGGAAAAAATAGACGCTGGTGAAGCTGTTAATCTTAGAGCTTTTCAGAAATTAATAGCGTCTATTTCATCCTTTGATGGATTTGCTGAGTCTGACCTACAATCGATTAAAAAGGGTGCACATACTTACATCCTAAGTTATATCGACCCTGAAAAGTTGGCTTTTTTACATCATTATGCTGACAGTCAAGGTGAAGATAGAGTCTCAGGAGCAATGCAAAATAATAGCCATGCATTTAAAGTGAATGGCTCACTACTCCTTATCCAAAAATACCAAAACAATCCTGACGTTCTGATATTCAAAGACGACGGTAGGATTCCTAAATATAAAACCAATAAGTCTGCGTTAATATTAGAAAACAGAGAGCTGTTTATTCATAGCGATAAAACATTTAAGTTTTTGAGCGAGCACTACCAAATTACTGAGGATATGCGTAAAGACATTGACGTCATCTTTGGTGCAGGGACAGAGATTACTAATAGCTTACACCTTCCATTTTTAAGTCTTTATAACACCTTGTATTTATGTCTAGATCTTGACTTGGGCGGCATTAAAACGGCAACCTCACTGATTAATAACTTGCCATCAAGCATGGAGATTCACTTTGTCATTCCAAATGATGTCGAGTCTCGCCTTAAGCAAGTTATTGATAAATGTTCGCCCGAATATATGCAAAAGGTATACAACCTTGATGAGAATATGCCTCAAGCACTGCTCCCCTGCATACGCATTATTAAAAAACATAATACTATCTTAGAATAAGAGGCATATTTGTATGGCTACTGATTTTAATACTCATCACCTGTCTTTTAATGAGCTTACGGCTCACAATATAAATGCCCCTACTATGGATCATAAAGATAGTCCATTGATCGACAATGACTTAGAACAGGGTATTGATGACTATTTGAATGATGACTTTAGACTCAACTATTCTCTTAATAAGATTGTTTTAGTTAACTCCGCAAGTCATGCTTACTCAGAGATACCCATCGACGAGCCTTTAGTACTACTTGGTAAAAATAACCGCGGCAAAACCTCTAGTCTCGCCGCGACTAAGCTTATTTTATACCCTGAGGTCAATTTTAATAACTGTGAAAGCAAATTTAACTTTACGAACAAAGCAAATGATCCCTACAGCAAGGAAGAGTCTTACAAACATTATTTTCCAATCAGTGAATCTTTTATCGCCGTAGAAGTAAAGAACCACGCTGGTTTATTTACGATGCTGCTATACCGTGTTGGAGATTATAAATACCATCGTTTGTTCTTCCCTGTGCCTTATGAAGAGATAAAGCCGTTCATATGGAATGAGCAGACCAATTACTTTGCTGATGAGTTAGGTATTAAAAGCCTGATAGAGATACAGAAAAAACTGGGTGGATTACACCTCACCACCAAGCAAGAATTACAAAATGTGATGTATGGTAATAGAGGATCTAAGACCAGCCATTTTTGTGTGGTGCCGATTAAAGACCAAAAAGAGGCGTCTATTCGCTCTTTTGTCAAAGTTTATGAATTAGCGTTTGATGCTGGTAAGGATGAGAAAAAGAAATTGCCCAATGCTATTGCGACTATTATCGAGATGCAGCGGGGACGAGACAAAGAGAAGCTGAACGAAAATGTACATGACCTTAAGATAGAGCGCGCGCAGCTATTTGAAGAAAGTTTAAAGATTAAAAGCTTAACGGAGAATAAAGACGACTATGAATTTATTCAAAAGCAGTTTGATGCTCTACATCTGGATGCAAAACATGCGGTCTTAGAGTACACGGCATTTTTACGAGAATTTAAATTAAAGCAGCAGCAGTATGCTCAAGATAAAATCGCTATTGGTGCTAGAAAGGAAGACATTGAGAGAGAACGCAATCATGCCATAGAAGAAGTAAAGCAAGTTGCAAATGAGATTACTAGATTGGGTACACTGCACAAAGCATTAAAAGAGGAAGTAGCACAGCTGCAGCAACAGAAAATCAAAGCTGAGAAAATATTAGGTCAATTTTCTCACAAAAGCCCACAAGATATTATTGCTGAAATGACTATCCAACGTCATAGGTATGACGAAACTTTTAAAGCCATGCAAGCTAAAGAAAATACAGTTATTTTAATTCAGCAAAAGAATAAGCAGAAACAGGACTTAGAGGAAAAAATAAAATCCGCTCAAAACGGACTTGATAATCATGACTTGTTACTTGCCAATCAGTTACCCTCCCATAGCGCTCATATATTAGGCAGTATTAATGAGGATTTTTTAAATATTACCGCTAATAGCCCATTGACGGAGGAAGCGCTACGTCAAATTAGTGATTTTACGGCGCTGTTTACGGTTGATGATGCTAATCATTTGTCCTTTTTATCGTTCACTTTACCTAATACATTTTATCACCCTTATGATGCTGATAAACAGCGCTCCCAGTTTGAAAAAACTATTACACAAGATAAGAAAGAAGCGTCTACATTGAGCCAAGAGATTGGAGAGTTAAACAGCGCACTGTCTCAGTTTGATACAGACATAGGTAAAAAGATTGCTGAGGGGAAAAAACAAGCCCTTAAGGAGCAGATAGTAGAGCTTGATGCCAAGATTACGCTACTTGAAGGGTTATCTTTGATCAAAAGTCAGATAGAGGATAAAACACAGCAAATAAGCCAAAAAGAAAAGGCGCTGGCAGAGGCTCAAGACCTGCGAGCCATTAAAGATCAATCTAAAGCATCAACAGACAGTAAGTACAATCAAATCGTAGAGCAGTTCGATGACATTATTAGCTTCGGTAAAGAGGCTGAAAGCATTACAAGTCTGCTGGCAGGTGTGAGAAAATCGCAGGGATTGCCTTATCTAGCGGAAGACGACCCTGAGATAACATCATATTTAGAAAATAATGATATTGAGATTAATTTAAATGAGGCATCTACAATCGCCAATAGCATAGGCGGGCTAAGTGAGCGTATTAATAGGCTTGTCAGCAAAGTGTCAGATTTTACAGAAGTTGTTTTGGTAGAGGGCATTAATCCGCACCAGCGTATTGAAGGTATCAATAGTCTGGGAGAGGTAATTCAGCAATACAAAAACTCCTTTGATACGCTTGAATTTCAAAAAAGCAATTATCATGACAAAATAAAAACCCATAATAGTGTGATTGATAACTTATTAAAAGAAATTACAGATTCGGCTGGATTACTACGTACGACGATTAGCTCCCTCAATAAAAAATTGAATGAGCATAAGATATCTAACTTACATCAAGTCTCTCTTAAGCTTAACTTAGCACCTGATTTTGCCAATTTGGAACGTACCTATGCTAAACACAATGCCAATCAAACCAGTCTTTTAGATGAGCGCTTTTATGAATCACTTATTAACTATGTTGAAAAGACTAGCCATTCAAACAGTCAACGTTTAAAAATGCGTAATTTGATTGATAGTATTGACTACGAGTATACGCAGGCGACGGGTGAAATCGAACAAAAGTCACAATCAGGCGGTACGACCAGTACCATTACCGCCTTAATTGCCACATTGCTGTTTAGTGAAGCTTTCCAAAAAGGCAGTAGCTTACGCATGCCTATTATTGTGGATGAAGTGGGCACCATTGACAAAGATAATATCAAGACCATTGTTGAACAGGTAAGCAATGCTGGATTCACTATTATATGCGCCAATCCGGGCTTGCATGCAGACACCCTACGCTATATCCCTAATTACATTCGAGTTGATAAAAGCTTGCTCGATGGCAAGCCCAAATCTCGTGATTGTATCTTCCATATTATGCCGAGCCAAATCAACCGTCAGGGGAGGGTTGTGCATGGTCATTAATCGAGAAGCGATATTAGCAGGTATATTAAAGCATAAATCCCATTTTTTTAGATTCGTTGATGTGATTAATGCCAACGAGACAGCGTTACAGTTTCCTATGACAGCGTATCTGAAATTTTACGAACAAGTTATTTATCAAGATGATGACTATGCCTTAAAAGATATCTTAAGTGTCGAGGCATTATTGCAGGCGAATGTATTCGTTAATATTGATGGTTTAACCAATATGGTAACGCTATCAAAAGACATTTATAACATCTTAGTATGGCTGGATATTTCTCGCAAAAAACAATTAGATTCTCAACCTTTTGAATCGCATCGACAAGACGTCGTTCGACTGGCAAATGAGTTGACGACTTTGCCCATTGAGGGTATTAACTTTAAAGAGACTTATGCTTTTTTCTATGAAAAACTTAGCGACATTCAAGTAGATATCTCTGAAAATATGCGAGTCCTAGATTACCGTGTCGATGAAATTGCAGATATGTATAAAAGCCGTGAAATGGGCTCATTAGAGACGGGTTTAGATGAGTTATTTCATAGAGCGCAGCATGTATATCATCGTAACATCACGCCTTGCCTTGAGTTTATTAACCCAAGCCTTGAATTAAAAGGGACTAAAAATCTATCAGAAACCTTAAAAGATCTTGAGCATTATTTTGAAGAAATAGGGGAAGTAGACAAGGCGAGAACACTACAGTTTCGCGTTGGCGCTATCTTCTGTTATTACAAAGACATCAGAGCCATTGCCAGTCGTTTAAACGCTTATTTGGTGAATTTAGCACAAGAAAGAGAGTTCTTTTTGAGTATGGAGCGCGCTTTTGGGGTGTTGGTTGAATCGCTAGTGCCTTTAAGGCATGGACGCCATCAGAATAAATACTTAAATGCGGACAGCGAGGTATTCAAGCTTGCCACAACCTTTGATGGTTTAGAAGATCATAAAAAAAAGTACGAGAAACGTTTTAACTATTCACCAAGTAGGGGACTGGATCATTTTAATAATTATTATGAGATGATGCTCAGACGTCCGTTGAAGCAAAAGCTGGATAATCCCTTACGTGCGTTACCACTAGAGATTGACATTGAAGAGGAACGCTGCGAACAAATATTGAGTATAACGTTATATGAGATAGCAGTGGATAATATGATTGAGAATGTACAACGCTATGTGTGGCAGAAGCTACAGGAGTTATTGCCTAATGCAGGCATAATAGATTTTTTGTATGCGCTCGAATACTTTTTAAGTGCACTGGATGACGCATGTGTGTCTCAGCGCCGCAACGATCGTGATAGGATTGATGATGGTGTTTATTATCTTGATTATATCATTTGGGATTATGCAGAAGCCTCACTTTAAACATCCTAACGTTACTTCAAATAGACAGGTAGCACGCTATTATGGCAAATTACACATTAAGCAAAGAGATATATAGCCATTTAATGAATGGAAAGATGCTCAATAAACATCTCCTTGATAATGCAGGTGATGACACCGTTAATCCATTATTTATTGAGATAATAGACAATAAAGATGAATACGTTAAACAGTATAAAATGAGCGGTTATCATCTGGTTATTGCACCAATAAATGATCCTGAGTATATTTGCATCGTTGCTACAGGCACGCTAGATGGCACAAAAACTGAACTAGCAATGAAAGCGATGACTATGTTGCTTGTTATTGGTCAATATATTAATCACCATAAATTTAAACTCAGTAAATTAACCAATGCAAAAAGTGGTGGCTTGACTGAAGATGATTTTTTGAAAATGGCAGACATGCCTCATGTTAAAGAGATATTGGAGAAGTCCAAACTCATCACAAAAGGTGAGCGGACGTTACAAGACGTGGTTATGAAACTATTGGTTCATCGAGATATTATGATTGAAGTACCTAGCAAAAAAGCTTATATATTAACCAACCCAGGCCATTCTTTTTATCAGGAGATTCAGCGTAAGTTTGACACTGAGTCTGAGCTAGCAAATGAAGAAGATAATACGACAATAGATACGCAAGCAAGTTAATATTCAGAACAGCAATGTGTTATGACTTGATTACCTAACTTGCCAATGTAGCTAATATGATAATTATATTTGGCTCATCAATCAGTTTTTATTGCCCATAAAAAACTCTTCACTATCTCTTTAATTTTAAGACCGCTTTATTAGTTTTTTTATATACATCAAAAACAGGCTTATTACTTAGTAGTAGTAAGCCTGTTTTTGATGTAATGAGTCTCGTAAATGTGCAACGAGCAGTTTTAACTTTTGATCCGGTTGTCTGGCCTTAGGATAAACCGCATATAGCCCCAGCTTCTTGCTGGTAAAACATTGTAAAATCTGCGTGAGTGTATTTTTCTGTATCTCCTCATAGATCAACACTTGTGGTAAAAAAGCGATACCTAAATCGCTAAGCGCGGCTTGTTTAATTGCACTCAGATGATTGCTATGAAACCGACCAGGGACAGATATTAATTGCTCTTTGCCGTCTATATATAGCGGCCATGTACTGTTAGCCGTATTATCAAACTTATAAACCAAGCACTCATGATTTTGTAACTGTTCAGGAGTTTGAGGCGCACCATGTTGCTCTAAATAGGCTGGAGTCGCGCATATAATCCACTGGCTATCTATAAGGCGCCTTGCAATGAGTGAAGAATCTTCAAGCACAGCAGTCCTTAGTGCCAAATCAAATCCTTCCTCTATCAAGTCAACCAATCGATTGGTAATTTGTAACTCTACTGATACTTCAGGGTGTTGTTTACAGAATTCGGCAATAGATTCGCTAAATATGAAATTCGCAGAGACCACAGGCATGGTTATACGTATATGACCTTTCATATCTTCGCCGTAACCCGTGACAGCATTTTCAGCTTCTTGAAAGGCGGATTTAGCAATTTTAGCTTTGTTATAAAGCGCCCTGCCTGCATCGGTTAAGCTCAACTTTCTAGTGGTTCTATAAAGCAGTTGTATATTTAAGTTCTCTTCTAATCTCGCAATGCGCTTGCTCACTACCGAGTTCGTCAATGATAATTTTTCAGCGACTCTAGAGAATGACCCTTCTTCGACAACTTGAACGAATAAAATCATGTCGTCAGCTTTGGTCACACTTGTTCTCCAATTTTAGTAATGTGTTTCTAATTATAGCAAAAAAGGAAAATAACATTGTCCATTGATGCAATATATCAATGAATTAACAAGGCGTAGACTATTTCAGGGCATTTTTAACATTGGGACATAAACTGTCGCAAGTCGTGCTCGGCTTTGTCTACAAGACAGCTTTAGTAAATAAGCAGTCCCTATTTGTGAATATTTAATACAACTTAGTCATCATAGATTCGTCAAAATAAAGGCTTCGATGACTTAGTTCAAGGAAGATCACACAATCAAAAGGATGTAATTTTGAATCAAACAATATATGGGCTTTTGGCATTACTGCCAATCGTTCTCTGTGGTATTTTTCTGATAGGTTTGCAATGGTCAGCTAAAAAAACAATGCCTATCATTTTAGTGGTTACCGCTGCGCTTGCCATTTTTATATGGGATATGACGCTTAACCGAGTGTCATCATCTATTATTCAGGGTTTGGTCATTACGGTTTCGGTATTGTGGATAGTCTTTGGTGCTATTTTTTTGTTGAATACATTAAAACATACTGGTGCAATCGCCGTTATCCGTGCTGGGTTTACTAATGTATCGCCAGATAGGCGTGTGCAAGCCATTATTATTGCATGGTGCTTTGGTTGCTTTCTTGAGGGCGCCTCTGGTTTTGGTACAGCTGCCGCTATTGCAGCGCCTTTGCTGGTGGCAGTAGGATTTCCGGCGCTGGGTGCGGTGTTGATGGGAATGATGATACAAAGTACACCTGTATCATTTGGTGCGGTCGGTACGCCTATTGTGATAGGGGTAAATGATGGGTTAGATAAAGCTGCCATTAGTGCTCAACTGGCACAACAAGGAGTACAGTGGGGCGAATTTTTACAACTGATTACCAGTCAAGTCGCCATTATTCACGGTGTCATTGGTACGTTTATGCCACTTTTTATGGTGATGATGCTCACTCGCTTCTTTGGTAAAAGCAAAAGCTGGCGGGAAGGCTTTGCGATTTGGCCGTTTGCAATTTTTGCAGGCTTGGCATTTACAATCCCTTATATGATAACCGGTGTTTTTTTAGGGCCAGAGTTTCCGTCACTGGTCGGTGGCTTGGTCAGTATTACTGTCGTTGTTAATGCTGCTAAAAGAGGGTTTTTGGTACCAAAAACCACATGGGATTTTGAACCGCAAAAAAACTGGCCGAGTGAATGGCTTGGTAAGTTAGTGGTCAGTAAAGAAGATATTACGCTAACCTTGAGTGATAAGAAGATGTCCACCCTTATGGCGTGGTTCCCTTATTTATTGGTTGCCCTTTTACTGGTGTTTTCAAGAGTATTTACAGGCTTTCAGTCTTTACTTAACAGTGTAGCAGTAGACCTAACCTCGATTTTAGGTGAGACAGATATCAGTGCCAGTTTTAGTCCTTTATACTTACCGGGCGGCTTGTTACTAATTAGTGCTTTGGTTGCCGCCGCTTTTCAAACTAGAAAGCCCGTCAGCGCACTAAACAGTGCCTTTAAAGAATCAGGTAAGACTGTGTTAGGGGCAGGTTTTGTACTTATCTTTACGATTCCAATGGTTAGAATTTTTATTAATTCAGGCATAAACTTATCAGATGTGGCGAGTATGCCAGTCGCCAGTGCAGAGTTGTTTTCAGGTACTTTTGGCAATGTTTTTCCATTGATTAGTGCAACCATTGGTGCTTTAGGTGCATTTATCGCAGGCTCTAATACCGTATCTAATATGATGTTCAGTCAATTCCAATATGAAGCCGCCATGAGCTTACATATTTCACCTTCTCTAATCATCGCAGCGCAAGCGGTTGGTGCCGCAGCCGGTAATATGGTTGCCATACATAACGTGGTGGCTGCATCAGCAACGGTGGGTTTACTTGGTATGGAGGGCGCCACACTTAGGCGTACTATTTTACCCACCATATACTATGTGTTGTTCTGTGGCATCATCGTCATGGCCGCCATTTATATTTTTGGTTTTCAAGGTCCCTTGGCATCATGAGTGACACACCATTACAAGATAAGGAGCGTCATATATCTTCGTCAAATCAAGCTTCTCAAGGCATGCTTAGTCCTGATCAGGTGTTAGATAAACTAACCAACTTGCTAGGCGCGAGTAATGTACAAGCTGATCCAGAGAAAAATGAGCACTATAGAATGGGGTGGCGCTCTGGTGGCGGCAGTGCCTTAGCGGTTTTGTTTCCGCAAACATTGCTGGACATTTGGCGTAGCCTAGAAGTGTGCGTTGAAGGCGACTGTATTATCATTATGCAAGCGGCAAAAACAGGCCTGACTGAAGGCTCAACACCAAGCGGTAATGACTACGATAGACCCGTTGTGGTGATTAATACGCTTGCCATAAACCAGTTGTATTTGGTGAATGATGGCGAGCAAGTGATTAGCTTGTCTGGGGCGACATTGCATCAGTTGCAAAGTCAGCTTAATGCTGTCAATAGAGCGCCTCACTCTGTCATCGGTTCCTCGACGTTAGGTGCGTCTATTATTGGTGGTATATCTAATAACTCTGGTGGAGCTCTGGTTAAAAGAGGGCCTGCTTACACCGAGCTTGCATTGTTTGCCCAAATAAATGAACACGGTCAACTGGTGCTAGTCAATCATCTAGACGTCAAGTTGGGTGATACTCCTGAAGAAATATTAACGAATTTGCAAAACGGTCATTTTGATAGAAGAGAATTACCTGACACTGGTAAGCTCGCATCTGACAGAGAGTACATCGCCCGAGTAAAAGATGTTGATGCAAGCACGCCCAGTCGCTTTAATGCGGACAAGCGCAGACTGTATGAAGCAAGCGGCTGTGCTGGCAAGCTTGCCGTATTTGCAGTACGTCTTGACACTTATCCAATAGCGGCAAAAGAGCAAACTTTCTACATAGGCACCAACAGTGTGAGTGAGCTTGCACAGCTCAGAAGACAGATACTATCCCGCTTCGACAATATCCCTGAAGTGGGCGAGTATATGCATCGTGATATATTTGATGTCTCCGCTAAATACGGTAAAGACACGTTCTTGAGTATCAAGCATCTCGGTACAAATGCTTTACCTAGACTGTTCTCTATCAAAGGCGCTATGGATGCAAAATTTCATAAGTGGTCATGGATGCCAAAGCATTTCACTGACAAAGTCATGCAGTTTATCGCTACTCTATTTCCAAAGCATTTGCCCAAGCGCATGATGGAGTACCGTAATCAATACGAGCATCACCTCATCATAAAAATGAGTGATGAAGGTATAGCAGAGGCTCAAGATTTTCTGAAGACGTTTTTTGATGCGTCGGACACGGGTAACTATTTTGAATGTAGTCAGGAAGAATCAGAAAGCGCGCTTTTAAATCGTTTTGCCGCAGCCGGTGCCGCATTACGCTATGAAGTTATACATGAAAAAGAGGTCGGTGAGATATTAGCGCTGGATATTGCCATACCACGTAACGAGCTAGAGTGGCTTGAAAGCTTGCCTGAAGACATTGAAAAACACTTAGAAAAGAAGCTGTATTACGGACATTTCTTTTGTTATGTGTTTCATCAAGACTATATATTAAAGAAGGGCAGTGATGCCAAGCTTGTTAAAAAGATGATGTTAGAGCTATTGAGCGCACGCGGAGCCAAATATCCTGCTGAGCATAATGTCGGTCATCTATACGAAGCAGAGCCTGATTTGCAGAATTTCTATAAAAGTCTAGACCCAACCAATAGCTTTAATCCCGGCATCGGTAAAATGTCAAAAACCAAACGTAACTGCTCGTGCTGTTTGTAATAGGCAGTTTGGGCTAAGCTTGCTGCTTCAAAAACAAGCCAATTGCATCCATCGTTTAGCACTAATCAATAAATAATTAGAGATTCAAAAATATTACATAGATATCTAACAGAATAAGGGCAAGCGTATGATTATTTCATCTCCAAACGACTACAGGGCTGCTGCCAAGCGCCGACTGCCACCATTTCTATTTCATTATATAGATGGCGGTGCTTATGAGGAATATACCTTAAAACATAATGTTGAAGATTTATCAAAAATTGCCCTTAGACAACGTGTACTGAATGATATGTCACAGCTTAGTCTCGAGACGCAGTTATTTAATGAAACTCTGTCTATGCCTGTCGCGTTGTCACCCGTAGGTCTGACAGGTATGTATGCCCGCCGCGGAGAAGTGCAGGCCGCTATGGCAGCCGATCAAAAAGGCATTCCGTTTACCATGTCGACAGTTTCGGTTTGTCCGATTGAGGAAGTAGTGCCTAAAATTAACCGTCCAATGTGGTTTCAGCTTTACGTATTAAAGGACCGAGGTTTTATGAAAAATGCCTTGGAGCGTGCCAAAGCGGCGGGGTGTTCGACCTTGGTTTTCACGGTGGATATGCCGGTACCAGGGGCACGCTACCGAGATATGCACTCTGGTATGAGCGGTAAAAATGCCGCTATGCGCCGTTACTTCCAGTCTGTGATGCATCCGCAATGGGCATGGGATGTAGGACTGAATGGCCGTCCGCACGATCTGGGTAATATCTCTACTTATTTAGGCAAGACAACAGGATTGGAAGACTATATAGGCTGGCTAGGTAATAACTTTGACCCCTCTATTTCTTGGAAAGATTTAGATTGGATTCGCGAGTACTGGGATGGGCCTATGGTCATCAAAGGTATTTTGGACCCAGAAGATGCCAAAGATGCGGTGCGTTTTGGGGCAGACGGCATAGTCGTATCCAATCATGGTGGGCGACAACTGGACGGTGTTTTATCCAGTGCACGGGCGCTGCCTCCTATTGCCGATGCGGTTAAAGGAGAGATTAAAATTTTAGCCGACTCTGGCATACGTAATGGCTTAGATATTGTGCGTATGTTGGCTTTGGGCGCTGATATTTGCATGCTAGGGCGCGCTTTTATTTATGCTTTAGCAGCGGATGGCGGTGCAGGGGTAAGCAATTTGTTAGAACTGCTAGATAAAGAAATACGCGTCGCAATGACCTTGACTGGTGCCAAAACGATTGCTGATATTAATTCTGACTGTTTGGTAAAACTGGATAATTAAACTGAGGCTATAGAGTTTGTCAGTACATGAAGTGAGCTCATGCAGATAAGATACCGGAGATTAGAAGCCGTCAGATTGGTCGTTGATCACAAGCGCGAGGTTGCAGAAATTCCAATATCTAGGCTACCAACAATAGAATGTTAGGGTGTTTTGGTTGTTATGTGATGACTGGGAATGAGATGCTATGCAAAGGGCTTATTGTGCATTGTGAATGCTAATAGGTATATTATTAACGTAAAGTAAGTATTACGTTGAACCCCGGAGCTTATCTATATAATCAGCCCAATCTTGCATCATCAGTATTCGAGTATCAATTTCATCTAATCGGTTATAAGCGCCGCCATGCGTATCCTTTATTCGATGTCCTAATTGCAGCTCGGTCACGATATCTGAATAACGCAACTCAGGTTGCTCCATAAGTAAGGTTTTAGCTGATGCTCGAAAGCCATGAGCGCATTGCACATCTTTGTAGCCAAGCCTATGAAATATTTGTACTAGTGTTGCTTTGCTAATATAAGGATTGCTTGAGACACGTATCGATGCAAATACATGTTCTTTGTGACCTGTGATTGCTTGTATTTTTCGTAAGCGCTCAATTACTTGAGTGGCTAGTGGTACAACTAAATGAGATACCATGTCATCACGACCTTCGCCTTTAGTAGGAGAAAACTCCCATAGCTTATTATCCCAATCTATATCTTGCCAACGCATAGACCGCAAATCGATACTACGCACAAAGACATACGGTAGTAAATTCATCGCTTCTAATGTGGTTTTACTTGCACCTTTGAAATGGGACATATCGTTCAGGAGGGTAGCAAACTGATCAGGCTTGGTAATGGCTGGTAAGTGGTTGCCTGAACTGGCAGGTGCGAGCTCGCCACGTGTATCAATAGCTACATTTCTATCGCATAATCCTCTTGCGACAGCAAATGAGAAGACTTTTTCAGTATAAAGCCGAGTGCTGGCACCAACGAAGGTTGCTTGATTTTCATTGTTTTGAATCGCCTCACATACACTCAATATCATCTCGCTCGTGATATCATTCATTCTTAAGTCGCCAATTTCTTGGCACATGTATCCTAGACACAAATCCCAAAATTTAAGGGTTGAGTCACTAAACGCGCGCTTTCTAGATTTACTATGGTGACGACTTGACGTTTTGTGATCTCGCCACGCTTGTGTGATTTCAGAAAATGTGGCGTTCTTTAGATGAGCATACTTATTGACTTGCTCTTTTTTATGAATGGCTTTAGGGTCGGAGCCTTGTGCGACCATGCTAAGTATAGTTTCTGCTTTATACTTAGCTTCATATAGACTGATATCTTCGACCTTACCTAGCATCATTCTAGGGCGCTTACCATCGATATGGGGATGAGCGTACCGTAAGTAGTATTCCTTTTTACCATTTGGATAAATACGAATACTTAAACCCGCGATACCTGAGACACTGACCGAGTAATCTTTATCTCGGCATTCAAGTTTATTGATATCATTTAAATTATCGACAGCCATGATGTACATCCGTCAGCTTTATAAGCTAGGTAAATTGTGAATGTTAATCTATTATCTCTATACTTAGATTTAGAGCAATCTTTGCGCACGTTTTATAAATCCTGAGAAGCGTCTTCTGGGAAACGTAGATAGCTATTGGACACTAACATGGACACTGTTATTCATTAGTGAGTTTACAAAACCCTTTAAATGGAAGGTTGTAAAGTAGAATCATCCCCAAACTTCACTTGGGGATGATTGTAGTATAACGACTGAAGGAGGAGTAGGCTATGCGTTTATTGAGCTGTAGGTTATTATTACTGGTTATTTTGGTCAAATAATTGGAGTTAATATAAGATGGATGCTTTGCCTAGCATTTGATTGAGCATATTTTTGAAAAAAACCATGCTCCTGTACGTGCACAGAATATAAAAATTATGGGCATAGTACTGTTCTGTGCAAATTTGGCGGTTGTCAAATTAGTGCTTTAGATGAAATTATATTACGAATAGTGAGGGGTTTTTGATAACTTAAAACAAAAAGTATTACAGCTTAGTTGGTCATGATATTCGCCACTATAAGGTAGTTCCAAACCAGACTTGCAGACAGGCTAAGTAGGAGCATTGTAAGATCATACCTGCGCTATTAGAATTGATATGAAGTAACAGATATCAAAAAGATTTATGATTTTTGAGCTAAGCTAATAATCTATAGGTAGTGATATCTTTATATGCCTAACGTATTGCAAGAGCATTCGTACCAAAGAGCCAGATGATTAAGATGCTAACAATTGAAAAATGATAGCGAAATTGGCTATTGGGTGATGATTAGTAATTAGGAATTGGATAAAGTACTGATTAGATATTCTGGCAGATGTAGCCAGTATGATGGTGACACATAGAACAAAATCATCAAACAGTTTAGCTTTAAAGCTTCTATGAGTGATAAAGAAGATTTAGTTAAGGTTTACCATAGTGATGATTGCAATACATGTGAAACGGTTATTAACTAAGCTGACTAGTTGTTTATGATATAAACATAACCCCATGAATTTACTATCAGGTACTGCTTATTTAACATAATATACATTATGCGAAAACAAACCAATGGCTTTAGAAGTTAGGCTCATAGTTTTATACAGTGTCATTTATAAGCTCTCATGATTGTTTCTGTGATTTTTATTTAGGGTTTATAACTTTTTATATTTAGGTATTAATAAAAGTAATACTCAGCATTGGCTAGCGACAGGTTTCTAGTAAATGCTTGCGCAAAGACTTGCCATCTTCATCTAAAATCACATCTGCCACTCGGCAATCAGCATCGTCATCGGTACCATTACATGACAACTCATAATAAACATTGCTGCCATGTGCCAAACTCACTTGCACCAATCCTTGGTCAGTCATCGAAAACTGTTTGTCTTGGGTATAATCAGGATCTTGCGAATCCCACAATACATCATAATCAACATGACAAGATATTTGCTCTCTATCAAAATAGTCTTGCTCAATCTGCATCGCGGCTTGTAGATCTGGGTCGGCATACTGTTGCAATACGACCGGATTATCCATGCCTTGATTACTGACGTCTTGCTGATACATGTTGCTAATGGTCGCTATTTTTATGGCTGCATAAGTCTGAGTTGACTCTGCTATATCAGCTATAGCAGAATTGGTTGCTATTAGTCCCATAGCTAGCAGCGTCAGTGAATAATGTGTTGGCATGGCGTTCTCTACGAGCTTCAATGATATAAGTGTTATAAACCATTACATCATAACCATATTATGACTCTGCTGTATTATCGTATCATTCCGGTTTATCTACTAAAAACGATCTATTACTTAATAACTTTTAAATAATAACTTTTTGCTCAGTAATCTTGTGAAATTTGCTAATTATATTCACAGTAACGTATATTTCGATAACCACTGCGACAAGGATACTTTATGACCCTATTATCTACCTTCAAAGACCGTTCATCTAAATTAACCGTTGGCGGCGCATTGGCTTTGGCGCTAGCAGCAACTGGCTGTCAATCTTCTGCTGAATCCAATATAGCCACTCCAAATCAATCTAACGGCCATTCATCAACGCCCGTTGTCTCCGATATCAGTCAGCAAACCCTTAAGCAGCAAGCCTTACGTATTCAGCGCGCGCTTGTAAATAAAGACTTCGCTCGCATCACCAATGATATTCATCCAACCCGTGGCGTCCGTTTTTCGATGTATGCCTATGTGCGTCCTGAGACAGATAAAGTCTTTAGCCGTGCACAATTCGCCCAATATTTGCAACAGTCTAAAATTCGTTTTACTTGGGGTGAAAAAGACGGTACGGGCGATCTACTCGTCACGCCACTACCTAGATATTTAGACACGTGGATTGATGCTAGCAAATTTAACAATGCCAGTATCAGTATTAATGAGTTCCAACACAGTGGGAATATGATTAATAACCTGAAGAAAATTTATCCCAATTCAGAGGTTGTCGAGTTTTATCATAAAGGCTCGGAGGAATACGCTGGTATGGATTGGCGCATCATGCGTTTAGTGTTTGAAGAATATCAAGGTAAACGTTATTTGGTCGCTATTGTGAATGAGCAATGGACAACTTAAATAGTTTTTATCTATAAAAACATAGACTTAAAGGAAAAATAAGCCAAAAAAAAGGGCAGTGTTATTAAATCAACACACTGCCCTTTTTCATTGCTTTTTCATGTCTATATATTCATTATCAATCCTTAATAGTGACTATTAATGATTTTGATTAAAGTGGTGTTTGGTGAAAAAACTTCACCATTATGTCGTAAATATCAGGGTAAGCATCGACCAGCTTTTGCGGCGTCTCAAAAAATACCTCACTGAGCACTGCAAAAAACTCCGCTGGATTAGTCGCGCCATAACGATCAAGACCTGATTTATGATGGCTTTGAAAATCCTCAAAATCTCGTGTCATAATTTCAGTCCAGCGCGCAGGATTCATATCCGCTTGTAGCGGTGGAAAGCCATTAGCACGGCCATTAAGCATATCGAGCTTATGCACAAACTCGTGAATGACGACATTGTGACCATCACGTTCGCCTGAGTGCTTGGCATCCTTCCATGACAATATGACCGGCCCGCGCTGCCACGCTTCTCCGCTACGGTGCTGACTACCTTCATGGACAATGCCCAGCTCATCGACAGTGGTAGTTTCACTCTTATAGGAACCAGGATAAATGATAATGGCTGACCAGCCAGCATACCATTCAAGGCTAAGGTTTAAGATAGGCAGGCAAGCTTGTAAGGCGATAGATTGCCGCACCGCATTGGTAATCTCGAAACCCTGCGCGCCAGTAATCGACTTATCCGCCAAAAACAGCATCGCCAGCTCAAACAAGTGTGTTAGCTCGTCCTTATTTAACCTATCAAGTATGACAATACGCTGAGCTGCTTGCATCCAGTCAGCATGGGTAAACTCGCTATTGTCCAGTATGCGCTGCTCGCGCCAGTCTTTTATCATGCTAAACATATTGAATTTCCTTTAATTTTATCGTTGGACTGTGCTTTTTATTATTAGCGTTATGCGTTTTATGATGTTAAATAATGCTGACAATAAGCCTATTTATCAAGATTCTAACGACAGCATATTCATAATTAATTTAATCAAGGTTTCTTTTTGGTTGGGGTCAGATTCAGCGACCAATAAGGTTAGTGCGGCAAGCCCCGTGTTATTAATAACCATGTCACCTTTATCATTGAGCAGTCGATTATTACGATGCAGAAAATCTACAAACAAAAAAGCGCCGCTACGTTTATTACCATCGGTAAAAGGATGATTTTTGACCATAAAGTACAGCAGATGCGCCGCTTTACTCTCGATGGTCGGGTATGCAGGCTCGCCAAAGACGGTTTGCTGTAAATTACCCAACACACTGTCCAAACCATCACCGCGAGGCTTAGCAAATAGCTCAGTCGCCTCGCCTCTATTTATCAGCTGCGCTTTTAAATCCGTCAGCGCTGCCATCGCCTCAGTCGGACTGGGTAAGATACCGCCATCCTCCCCTGAAGGATTATCAAGCAAGCCTTCATCATAACGCTGTAACCATAAGAACGTCTGTGTATAACGGCTGATAATTTCAACCAAGCCGCGTCCTTCATCGGTTTTAAGCTCGGGACTTTGCGCGGTTTTCCTAATTAAATTTAATGCTTGTTGTAGTTCGCTTGAGTTTTTATCAAAGCGCTCTTGATTGAGTGTATAGCCTTGAACCAAGTATTCACGTAGACGCTGGGTTGCCCATATACGGAACTGAGTACCTTTTTTAGAATTAACCCGATAACCCACAGAAATAATAGCATCTAGATTGTAAAAGCGAATGTTACGTCGAACCTGCCGATTTCCCTCTTGACGAACTACCGAGGATTGCTCGGTAGTTGCTTCTGGGTCTAACTCACCTTCTTTATAAATATTTTTTAGATGTAATCCTATGGTATCCGAGTCTTTTTCAAACAGCGTCGCCAATTGGGCTTGTGAGAGCCATAGTGTGTCGTGTTCTAAGCGTATCTCTATCTGCGCCTTCCCATCAGCGCTTTCATATATCTCTACTTTTGCTGTTTTATCATTCGTAGCACCAGTCATCTTGGTTTTTCCTTAAATATAAATATATGCGCTAATGCTCAATGTATAAATCATACAGCGACTGCATAACAGAGTACATAATAATGACTATCCTGTGCTTGGTGTATCTCGCGGCGAATAACCGAAGTGCTGCTTATAAATACGTGAAAAATAACCTTGATCGGTATAGCCTACTCTATGAGCGACCTCATCTATAGTTACATAGCTTTTGGTTTTTAAAATATGATTGGCCTGCTTTAAACGCAATTCTTTGACCCAGTCTGAAAAAGTATAAGGTAGTTCGGAAAACAGCTTGTGTAAGTATCTGACAGAGATATGACAAGCAGCAGCGACCATCGCTGGGGTTAAATCAGGGTTCTCTAGATGCAAATAGACGTAGTGCTCGATGCGCTTTAGATGCACCGACTGTATGGAGGATCTGGTACTCATCATCACCTCTTTCGGGGCGCTTAATGTCAATACAATAAGACTAAGCAGCTGCTGCTCTAATATTTTTATCTCTAAATCACCCAGCTGATTGTTATGAATAAGCGCCAGTATTTGACCAATTTGAAATACTAGCAACCTGCCAGCACCTTCATCAATAGTTAATCTGCGTGCGAACTGTCGCTCTATGGTGCCCATTTGCGCAGTAAGTAATGCGAGCGGCACTTTGATGACATACAGTGATGCTTCGTGCAAATGATAAAACTCATAAGGTAAGCTGGACAGTTCAATAAAGAATTGACCGGGTTTAGAGGTCAGCTGCCGTCCTTTTTGGGTAAAACGAACGTCGCCTGTCATAGGAAAAGTAATTAAAATACTGTCATCACTATAGCCGGAGCTCTGTCTACCGCGATTATAGTGCACAGTATTAGCATGATAGTGCGAAACACCTATCTCCATAAGCTTAGCATGTTGCAAAAAACCAGAAAACTTATTCGGTTGCCTGAAACTCACATCAAGATCAAAATAAGTCTCGTTGATGGTATGTTTCCAATCGAAGGCACCTAAGGTTTGCATGCGCTCCGTTGCTGGCATCTCTAACCCTGAGGAGCTTAGAAGATTTTTATTCATTGATAAATCATGTGCAGCGATGTCTTTTGTCTTATCTGCTAGCAAGGTTTTATGAGAAGTATTTTGATAACGATTTGGCTTTTGATTTGCATTCATCCTTGAACACTCAATATATGGTATACAACTGTACTGATATCCTATCAGTTATTCATCAATAATCCTCTTTTATATCATAAAATAAAAAAGGCTTCAGGCATTAAAGAGTACTTAATGCCTGAAGCCTTGAGTTGGTTTTTCTTTATAACCTGCTTTTATAGACTTGCTTTATGCTGCTCGAGTCAGCTTATAAGTGCCAGTCTCATGCAGCTCTGCTTGCCAGCCATTTTTAATGACCACAGTAGTGGTTGGCTCTTGGATAAGCGCAGGGCCTGTGACCAATGCACCAGCACCGAATTTCTCACCGTCATAGATAGGCGTATCAATCCAGTCATAGGACTGATCAAACAGCATCTCGCGGCTACCCGTTTTAGCATTACTGATATCCCCTTCCTGCGGCACAAGGCTCGGTAGTTTTGGCTTACTTATTTTACCAATTACCGATACCTCAATGTTGACCAGCTCGACGTGACTATCACGCTCATCATAAGTATAAAGTTCACGATGGCGATGATGGAACAATTCTAAAATGGTGCTGACGCTATCAGCATCGAGCTTACCATTCGGTATCAGCACGTTACATTCATGCACCTGACCAACATAGCGCATTTCCATGGTACGTTCGATGGTGATATCTTCATCTGTAAAGCCATCTTCTAGCAGTTTTTGTACACCCTGCTCCTCAAGCTCTTGTAGCTTAGCATTGAGTGATTGCAATTCTACATCTGGTGCGAGAATCATCATTTGTGTCGCTAAGTAGTTATACTTGATATCAGAGATAATCTGACCAAAAGCACAGAGACAGGATGCGATTTTTGGTATTAAAATAGTTCCAATGCCCATCTCCTCAGCCAGAGCAATAATATGCATGCCAGCTGCTCCGCCTGCGCAGACTAGCGCAAAATCCCGAGGGTCATAGCCTTTTTCGATAGTAATACGGCGAATGGCATTAGACATGTTTTGGTTAACGATAGTACTGATACCAAATGCGGCATGATCTAACTCGATATTTAGCGGATCAGCGATGTGTGTTTGCACCGCTTGTACCGCTTTGTCTTTGTCTAAAGTCACACTACCACCTAACACCGCATTCGGCTGTAGATAACCCAATACTAAGTTTGCATCTGTGACGGTTGGCAAGTCACCACCTTTACCATAACATGCCGGTCCAGGAGTCGCGCCAGCACTCTGAGGGCCGACCTCTAGCATACCAAAGGTATTAACATGGCCAATAGAGCCACCGCCCGCCCCTAATGTCTCTACATGAATCATAGGTACGCCAATACGATTACGTAAGAAATCAATATCGCGGTTGAGGCTGGTTCTGCCTGCCTTCGCCATGGTGATGTCAAAAGAAGTACCGCCCATGTCGACCGTGATAATATCGTCAATTCCAAAAGGGCTGGCAATATACAGACCCGCTTGTGGTGCAGATGCTGGCCCCGAGTTAATGGCATTTACCGCACGCTCTCGCATGATACTACCAACTGCAAGCCCGCCATTAGACTGGAAATAACGTACGGGCTGCTCAGCGCCTAACGCCTTAAAATAGTCGTCAATCTTATGGACATAAGATGCCATAACTGGGCTTAAATAAGCATTTACTAGGGTCGTTGAGGTACGGGTGTATTCCTTAATCTGTGGATATACGTCACTACCACAGCAGACGAACACCCCTGGCATATGCTGCTCAACAAGCTCTTTGGCGCGCTGCTCATGCTGAGTATTACGAATAGACCAGACGAAGGAGATAGCAACAGCCTGAACGTCTTGCTGCTTTAACACTTTAATCGCATCGAGGATATCTTGCTCATTTAGCGGCTCGTGTTCAGTGCCATCAGCTAAGATACGACCACGGATAGGGAAGCGACGATCACGGGTAGCAATTTGCGGTGCTGGCGGATAGCTAGCATCATAGCGATACCCTTCTTCTTTATGCCCTAAGCGTATCTCGATACTGTCCTCGTGGCCTGCCGTACATAACAGGCCAACCTTTACCCCTTTCATCTGAATCAGGGCGTTTAGCGCAACAGTAGTACCATTGATACATAGGTCACAGGCTTGAATAATCTCTTCAATAGGACGGTCAAACTGTCTGGCTATTTGCTGTAACCCGTTGGCAATGGCTAAGGTACCATCCTCAGGGGTAGAAGGTGCTTTAAATAGATGAACATAACCACTTCTTTCGGCCAAAACAAAGTCAGTAAACGTCCCGCCAGCATCGACTCCAATACGGAAATCATTTTTCATAAGTCATCCTTAACTCAAATTATTTAATATCATCAGTTAGTTTTGGGTTTTATGCTGTCAGCTTACGACGTAAAGCATCCGTCTCTGCTTCATTGACTGCGAGCGTTTGTGGATCAATAACCACCCCGTACTCAGTCTTAGCCGCTGCTACTGATATGATTCTTTCTTCTACATCTTTTAATACTGCGAGTACCGACCGTGCAAACGAGCTGCCGTAGCCGCCACCGCCTGGATTGGTATTACGCGCACGGTCGCCTGGTTGAATTTCAGTCATTATATTTTGCTTGTGCAGATCGGTGACGCCATCCTTATGGATAATCTCTAAGCGCCCTAATTTCAGCTCAGGTGAGATTTGTTCTGCACCTGCAGCGCCCATTGTCGGATGCTCACGACCTTCCCCAAACGCCACTACTGTCATCTCATGACCTAAAGGCTCAACTTCCCATACGGTGCCGCAACCACCACGATACTCACCAGCGCCGCCACTGTCTTCTGCCAAGCCATACTTATGAATTAAGATAGGATACTGATACTCTAATAGTTCAATATCACCAGAGCTTAACGCGCCAAAGCAGCATAAAGGACCGCAAGCATGCCAGCCGTCCATTTGCTGAGTCGCGCCAGCACCAGAGATAATCGAAGCTAGAATCATAGTGACGTACTGTTCCCCTGTTTTTGGGTCAATACCTGAGATGTTGATACCAGAAGCATGACCCCAAGAAGCAATCACACGATCTGGCGCGGCATCTTCAAATGCCATACGCACGGCATCGGTCAAGGTTTCCATCGGCGTGGTGGTACAGTTGACATGAGGGGCAGGCTCTTTGGCATTACATAGCGTGCCATGCTCACCCAAGTCTACTGTGACACAGCGGTATAAACCTTCGTTGTACGGCGGGTCTACTTGGGCAAACATCATCAGACCTAGCAGTACACCAGACATCGAATTGCCTGCATAGGAGTTAATGAAGTAAGGTACTTGCGGTGGACTGGTAATCTTGATATGTACATCGCTGTTTTTAATCTCAATATCAGCGCTGATGGGCAAATCACCCAAACCATGACCTGAATCTTCTAATACCGCTTCACCATGATACTGGCCATCTGGAATAGATGAAATTAATGAGCGCATATGGGTATCAGCCATATTCTTTAGCTCTTCGATCGCCGCACGGACGGTCTCTACCCCATACTTGTCTAGCAACGCAATCATATTACGCTCACCAACCGCACAAGCCCCATATTGAGCATTAAGATCGCCTTCTTGGTTACGGCGAGAGCGCATATTACTATGAATCAAATTAATGACATCACGACGTCGAACGCCTTTTTCCCATATTTTAATAGGCGGAATGCGCAACCCTTCGGCGTATATCTCTTTAGCGTCTGGATTATATCCTGCTGGCACGGGACCACCGATATCAGTGACGTGACCTTTGCATACTGTCCAAAACACCAACTCGCCTTTATAAAACACTGGCTTATACATACAGCAATCTAGGATATGACTGCCCATCATCACGGGATCATTGTGATAAATAACGTCGCCTTCATGAATATCATCACCATAATATTCGGCAACGGCTTTCATGGCTGGCATGAGCGAGCCTAGATGAATAGGAATATCCTGACCCTGCAAAATCATCTCAGGCAGATGATCAAACAAGGCATTACTATAATCATGAGCTAGGTTAAAGACGCTAGAGCGTGCGGTTTTTTCTAAGGTTGTCGTCATCTCGCGCTGCGCCGTTTCTAAGGCACCACGTACGACGGACAAAGTAATAGGATCAATTGAAGTGTGAGCGTTGCTCATGTGAGACTCCCTGTCTAGAAATTTATATCAGAAGATATGAGTGGCTCTGTAAAATATAGCGCCCAATGTGGCCGTCAATACTTCACAATTACACTCATTCTTTGTCTGGTCGTCATCTATCCTAATGACGAAGCTTTTTTACTATAGCGAGGTTTTTGGTAAATTAATTGACTGACAGTGCAGAGTTTTTGACTGTGAGTGCACACCTGTATGAATAAGTCTTGTGATTTCAGCTTTTGGAGAGAATGTTAACAATAAAGAGCGTTTGCAATAAAAAAGACAATGCATCGGTTATGATGCACTGCCCTATGAATTTACGTCTTTGACTATTTATTAGTTTAGTTTTGAGTTTACAGCCACACTTAAGCGTATTAAATGTCTGACATCAAGAAAAAATGCCGTCGTCAATAATACAGTCTTAAGCATAATCGTGTGTACCACGAATAGGATAGTTGTTTTCTGGATTTCTGATAAAGGCTAGACCATTTGCCAAGGCTTCCAGCTCAGGTCTAGCAAAAGGAGCGTTGGAGATATCTACAATCTGAATCTCCCCTTCTGTATTAATAACAAACAAGCCGGGCTCTGCAAATGGATGATCGGTTTCTTTCTCTGAACGTGGGTTGGAGATATAAAGACCCAGCATTTTCATTTGTTCAACGGTCAGATCATAGGCGATAGGAAAGCTTACATTTATTTTTTCCAAATGACTTTCTACCTGCTCTTTGCTGTCACCTGAAACAGCGATGACGTCGACACCCGTTTCATTAAATGCTGATTTTAATGTTTCTAACTGATTGAGATATTTGGTGCAAATGGGACAGTGTTGACCTCGGTAAACAACCACCATTTTCCAGTCATGACCATTTTCGGGCTTACCTAATAGCGTCATGTCACCATTATAAGTGGGTACTTCGATATTGGGGAATGTTGCACCAGCAATGATTTTTGGGTTGTAGTTTGCTTGCATTGTTTTATCCTTATAGTTTTGAGTCAAAAACATTTAATATCAAATTTGAGTGTTTGCTCAATTTGGTATGTATTGATACTACAAGCAAAAAGCCGACGGTGAAGTCGGCTTTTTGTTATTAAATTGGTATAAATTGAAAGTTTTTCTCTCTGTAGATATATGACTGGTCAATGCTGAGCATTATATTCGCGCTCACCCTACTACCAAGCGCATCAGTTGGGTACTAATATAGCCACCGAAAGTGCCTACCGCATAGCCCAGAATGCCCAAAAACACACCCACAGGTGCAAGCGATGGGTGAAACGCTGTTGCGACAATGGGTGCTGATGAGGCACCGCCAGTATTGGCATTGGAGCCGACTGCCAAAAAGAAAAACGGCGCACGAATCATCCTAGCCACAGCAAAGATAATGACAACGTGAATGCTCATCCATAATAAACCAATAAGGAGCAGTCGCCATTGCGAAACGATACCCGCAAGATTGATTTGCATACCAATGGCAGCAATTAAGATAAAGATAAATACCGTACCAATTTTGGAAGCGCCCACATGGTCGAGCCTACGAATCTTGGTAAAGGAAAAAATAACCCCTATCAAGGTTATAATCACAACCATCCAAAAGAATGAGCTGGCAAAGCTATATTGTACTGCCCAGCTATAGGGCGCAAAAAACCCTGCAATTTGCCCACCAACAAAGTGTGCGACACCCACCATAGCAAAGCATAAGCCAAACATCACCATCAAGTCATTTAAAGTTGCTGGACGAGCATTGTCACGCTCATAATTCTCAACCGCCTTAATCACTTTATCAATACTACTGGTGTCTGCCCTCAATAGCCTATCTATCTTATCGCTATGCTTCGCCAATACCAAGATAGCCAATAACCATAATGAAGCATTGGTGGTATCGACCAAAATCATCATCCCAAATAAATCATCACTGACGCCAAACAACTCTTTCATCGCTGCTTGATTTGCCGCGCCGCCGATCCAGCTACCCGCCACCGCCGAAAACCCACGCCATAGCGTGTCATCAGTAAACATCTCAGGCGATATCCATTTAGCGACACCTAAGCTTATTGGACCACTAATAATAATCGCGATACTAGCAGCAAAAAACATGGCGATGGCTTTCCAGCCTAGCCCCAATATCTTCGGTACATCCATCGATAAGGTCATTAACAGCAAACTTGCTGGCAACAGATACGTGGCAGTAAAGCCATAAATCTGTGAGCCGATACCGTCAGCGAAGACGCCTAAACTATTAAGCGTTGCAGGGATAAAGCAGCACAGCACAATACCCGGCAATACCGCATAAAAGCGCTGCCAGAATTTACCGGGTAATCCTTGGGTATAAAAAACCAAACCGATAATGGCCATAATGATGCCAAAAGCCAATGGCAGGCTATCAATAGTTAAATGAGAAATATCGGGCATCAAATAGCTCCGCAGCACACGATGAATAAAAGCTTGTTAGTATAGACAAGGCGAAAAAAACGCGCAAGCAGCGATCGAATAAACACTAAAAAGCCAGATAACGAGTATCTGGCTTTTTAGTGCTATCTTTAGGCGATCAAGTAATTAATAATTTTAATCACCAAATATAACAGTATTACGAGTTGTTACCACGGTTGCCGCCGTTTGGACGACCTTGACCACGGCTGTCAGGGCGACCTTGGCTGCCACTTGGACGACCACGACCTGTTGCAGCACGCTCACCACGTGGAACGCCAGTGCTATCGCCGCGGCTAGGAGCACCAGTGCGCTTGCCTTGATACGGCTTGCCACCTGAACGCTCATTTGGCTTGCCTGACGTGTCACGTGGCTTACCTTGATAACCGCTGTCATTGCTAGCGCGTTGACCAGTTGATGAGCTGTCGCTTGAACGACCGCGAGCATTAGCAGGATTACCTTGATAACCACCACCCGCGCGACCACGGCCTTGACCATTACCACCGCCGCCGTTTGAACGACCGCGACCACGGCCACGACCATTACCTTTATTTTCGCTAGGTACATAAGTCTTCTTAGGCTCCATGCCTTCGATGATACATACTTCCATTTTGCGATCTAAATAACGGTTGATAGCGTTTAGCTGTGGACGATCATCCATGCTACATAAGCTGATAGCGATACCAGTACGACCAGCACGACCACAACGACCGATACGATGGACGTAATCTTCAGTCTGACGTGGAAGATCATAGTTAATAACGTGCGAGATAGCTGGGATATCTAGACCACGAGCAGCAACGTCAGTCGCTACTAGGATTTTAACTTTACCATTACGCAAGTCTTGAACGATACGGTTACGCTTGCTTTGTGGCAAATCACCATGTAGGAAGCTGGCTTTATGACCTGCTTCTTGTAGCTGTTTGGCCAGTTTTTCAGTGCTACGTTTGGTAGCAGCAAAGATAATGATCTGTTCCATATCTTGCTGGCAAACGATTTTGTCAAGCAAACGGTTTTTATGATCAAAATCATCACAGTAGTACACTTTTTCTTCGATGTGTGCAGATTCTACTTTGATTGATACACGCTCAGGGTTCTTAGTGAAGCTGGCAGCGATTTTACCTACTGGGCCATCCCAAGTTGCAGAACACATGATCGTTTGACGATCAATTGGTGCGGCACGAAGGATGTCACTGATGTCATCAGCAAAACCCATGTCTAGCATACGGTCAGCTTCATCAAGGACCAAAATTTCTAGGCTTGATAAGTCAACACGACCAGCATTGATATGGTCAAGTAGACGACCTGGGGTCGCAACGATAACTTGAACGCCTTTTTTCAACGCAGTGATCTGACCATTGTATGGTGCGCCGCCAACTAAAGGTACGCAGAATAGACCACGCATATCTTTAGAATAAGTACGTACGCTATCATGTACTTGCTGAGCAAGTTCACGCGTTGGCGTTAAGATAAGGGCTTTAGTTAGTTTATCAAAGCTAGTGGCACGGCTTAAACGGTCAAGTACAGGGATAACGAATGCCGCTGTTTTACCACTACCGGTTTGCGCAGACAATAGTAAGTCACGACCTGCTAGAGCAAAAGGAATCGCTTGTGCTTGAATAGGTGTTGGATTGGTATAACCACTGCGATCAAGCGCGGTCAAAATCGGCTTGGCAATGTCTAGTTCAGCAAAGGTAATTTGATCTTCATCAGTCGCGTCAGTAGTAGCCGCTTGATTATTAGTATCAGTATTTGGAGTGTCAGTGTTTTCGATGATGCCGTTTTCAGCGGCGATTGCAGATAAAATATCAGTCATGAGAATCCTTGGTAAGTATAAGTTGCTGTAAATTCAGCAAGCTTGATGCATACCACTGATAACCGTTCACCACGCTGCCTTTATTAAAGAATTACCGGACCACATGTAAGTGTCGATAATCAGAAGCCAAGCCAATAAAGCTTAGAGCCTCTACAATAAATGCGTTCGTGCTGTCTGACGTATTTTGGTGGTAGTGCCGAGTGTCTCATCCTTGTTTGATATAAGCGTATTATTAATGCTTTGTCCAAAGCAAATAATCGCGAATAACAACCAATTTAAACCACATTTATGGTTCGGTAGATAAGATATGAGTCAAAAATAACTGCTATTTTCATGACAGGTTATTCAAGTACACAAAATCATCGGCAACAATTACTTATGGTCATCCTAGACCCAAAATCGCAGGCGATGTTATCAATCTCATAATTCACGAAAGCCTAAGCTAACGTGGCGACGCAGTATAGCACAATAAAATATTATATGTAGCTATTTATTAAATTTCTCGGTAAATAAAGCAAAATTACTTATAGATGTACGCATTCAATATGCTGAGTAATAAGACAATCAGCAGTATTATTGGCGGCTATCGCACCATTTTAACTTCAGTGACATACGTCGGCAGCTGCCACGCACCGCCCGCTTCAATCATACGGCAAAGTCCTGTGGTACTTTCATGGCTTTTTTCAAATGCCTTACCTGTCCATACCCAATCAGTCTTGGTTAAACAATCACCAATGCCGCGACCTTTTTGTACGGAAGTGATTTTACCCTTATCATAGCCAGTGGCGTTGGTGGTTACCAATGTCGGTTTATAAGGTTTACTGTCATTGATGACCCAGATACCTGCACCAGTATTATAAGCACCTGTCCAGCAATCGTGTTGTGCCAACAGCTGTGAGCCATTCAGTCGGCTCACACGCCATGGTGATTTATCTGATAGATTGGGACAGTCACTATCCGCATCTTTCATCGTACTTTTCATCAGCGCCGCTAGCTGCGACGATTTCATCACAAACTTTCTATTGTCACTAGCGACGGCTTTCGGATTGGGCGCCACAAAGTGCAGTTTTGGTGCGGACTTGGGTGACAATACAGTGCTATTTGATTTGGCGGCACCATCAGTATTGATAAAGGCAGATGATGTCCCTACTCGACCTTGGGCTTCATCTGCTTTGAGCATGACGGCGCTAGCCCCTTTATCAGAGAGTTGCCAGCGTGAGTTACGTAGCACTAGCTCAATTTTGCTTGACTTAGTCAGTGCTTCTAGTAGCGCTGTGACTTGTGTTGGGGTCAGATCAGCATTACCTGCTGCAGTTGAAAACGGCTTGGTTTCGCCATAGTCTCTACCATTGATGAACAATGATATACGATGACGATTGCCAAGTTGCATCAAGGCTTTAGATGAGCTTTCTTTAGCACCGCCCAGCTTTACCTTGCCATCCACACCAGCATTTGCGCCTGCACGGCGTATGAGCAATACCGATATAGGAAATTCACTATTGTTTTCTGCTTGATAGCCTGCCAGCCGGCACGTACGGGTATTGTCGCAGACTACTTGCCAGTCTTGATTGGTAAATTCAACGCCATTGCTGGCCATCGTCGCTGTACTAAATAAAGCTGCGCTGATAGCAGCAAACATAGGTAATCGTATTTTATTTTTTATCATCAATAAGAGTATCTTTTTTATTTTTTTAGGATGGGTGGTTAAGTTGGCTTTGTATTGCAATATTGAGTATCGATTAGCATCTATCTGTTGATCGTTATGAATGGCGCTGAGTTTAGTATTAATAACTTTTAATTCGCTAGCCATCGCCTGTCGTGAGAAGTTGATCCGTTTACGGTTATCATCCTTCATAATCATTATCCATCAATATAGTCAATCTTATTTCAATCAAATATTCTGTGTGACTTACTCAGTCTATTATAAGTCGCTCTATTCGCCTTACTGGTATCCCAATGGTATTGAGCC
Source organism: Psychrobacter sp. Ps4 (assembly GCF_022129285.1). Taxonomy (NCBI): domain Bacteria; kingdom Pseudomonadati; phylum Pseudomonadota; class Gammaproteobacteria; order Moraxellales; family Moraxellaceae; genus Psychrobacter; species Psychrobacter sp. Ps4. The sequence goes on along the minus strand of NZ_JADQAK010000001.1, from coordinate 258,699 downwards.
AATTAAATGAGCAGTACAAATACCCGCTTATTAAGGTGCTATCTGCTTGAGGCACTCAAGCTATCTTAACGTACTAAGGTTTCTATCTGTTGTACTAATGTATCATTGTGTAAACAGGTAAGTATATCTCTATTTTAATATAACCATATATGAATATAGAATAGCAAGATGTCGGATAAAATCAAGGCTGATAAGCAAATAGCCTATCAGCCTTGATTTTATTAATGCGTATGTTATCGATAGGTTTAGTCAATAGGCTTTAATGACAAGTCTACGGCACGCTTAACGGCTGGACGTTCAGCAATTGCCTGTGCCCAACGCTTTACATGCTTGTAGTCGTCAACTTGCAGGAATTCGGCAGCGTCATAAAGCTTTCCAAGCACCAATTGTCCATACCATGCCCAAATAATCATATCTGCAATATTATAATCGGCTTCGTTGTTGCCACACATATATGTGCTGTCTTTTAGATGGGTATCCAGCACATCGAGCTGGCGTTTGGTTTCCATGGTATAGCGGTTGATCGGGTACTCTAGCGGTTCAGGTGCATAAGCATAAAAATGTCCGAAGCCGCCACCTAAGAAAGGCGCACTACCCATCTGCCACATGACCCAAGACAAACACTCTGCCCGTGCTTTGCCAAGTGACAAAGGCATAAATTGGTCAAATTTTTCTGCCAGATACATCAAGATAGCACCAGACTCGAAAAGCGCTATCGGCTCGCCAGCTATATCGGCAGAATGATCAACCAAGGCTGGAATTTTTGAGTTAGGGTTTATTGCTACAAAGCCAGAACCAAACTGCTCTCCTTGAGAGATATCAATTTTATAGGCATCATATTCAGCACCTTTAACACCAATCTCGGCAAGCTCTTCTAACAGGATATTAACCTTGACGCCATTTGGCGTATTCAATGAGTACAGCTGTAATGGCGCATCGCCTACTGGCAGCGCTTTCTCATAGCGCGCACCCGCTGTTGGGCGATTGATACTGGCAAACTTACCACCGTTTTCTTTGTCCTGCGTCCAAACCTTTGGCGGGACATATTTATCGTTTTGCCCATCGGTATGATTGCAAGCTTTGTTATTTTCCTGACTCATAATATATCCTCAGTTTATCTTTATCGTATTGTTGATGCTTCTACTTATATCGTCGGTAGTCAATTCCATCTCATATGATTGAGATGAGATTGGCTGTATTGCTTATCTATTGGCTTAAGTCGTTAGCGAGGGTTTACTATAACGATAACCAACCCTGATATTAAAGCCCTCTCTTGTAAGCAGTGTTAATATTATTACCTCTAAGCACAGAATTTTATAACCTCAACCGCCAGCCGTTACTTTGATTCCCTTTTATTATGATTGAGTCTTTCTTATACTACTCGGTTGGTATAGCGAATTAGTCGTCAATAGACTATTTTGTTCATTTTATGATGGGATATCTAATGAGATTTACATGGTAACGCTAACCCCGACACAAGATAAATACTTGCCCTATGTGCTAGCGGTGGCGCTATTTATGCAAATTTTGGATGCCACTATACTAAATACCTCATTACCGCAGATGGCACAGGCGCTGGGTGAGTCTCCATTAAAAATGCAGTGGGCGGTGATCAGTTATGCGCTAACTTTGGCCATATTTATTCCCATCAGTGGTTTTTTGGCGGATAAATACGGCACGCGCCGAGTATTTTTGGCAGCGATTATTATCTTTTGTATTGGCTCACTACTATGTGCTGCGTCACCAACGTTGGATTTTTTGATTGGTTCACGGGTTATACAAGGTATTGGCGGGGCGATGATGACGCCTGTGGCTCGCTTAATATTGGTCAAATCCTACCCACGCAATAAGCTGCTGACCGTCATGAACTTTGCGGTAATTCCTGCTTTGGTAGCACCGCTAGTAGGACCGGTCTTAGGTGGCTATATCGTACAATATACCAGTTGGCATTGGATATTTTTGATCAATATACCGATGGGCATTTTTGGTTTTATCATGGGCAAAAAACTGGTTCCCGCACTATTTGAGGATACCAAGCGGCTTGATTGGACAGGATTTTTATTGTTTGCCGCCGCTGCTTGTGGGTTTACGCTTGCTGTAGAGTTCGGCTCACAGACTGGTCGAGGGTTTTATGGGTTGCTGCTTAGTTTGGTGGCCAGTTTATTGATCGGCGCTTATATCTGGCACGCCAAGCGTCGTCAAGCACCGTTGTTCCCCTTGAGTTTGTTTGACATTCGCACCTTTCGTATTGGCATCACTGGTAACCTATTCACGCGCTTAGGTATTAGCGCTGTACCGTTTTTGCTGCCGCTGTTGCTGCAAGTGGTGTTTGAATATTCACCATCGCAGGCAGGTTGGCTACTCGCGCCCATCGCAGTCGGTGCTATCGGGATTAAACCCTGGGTCAGTAAAATTATTCAGCGTTATACTTATCGCAAAGTGCTGGTCTTCAACACGTTTTTGATGGGCACTCTCATCATTGTGTTGGCACAGTTTACCGATGCCTCACAGTGGTTATGGTTTATCCCTATTTTGACCATAATGGGCGCTTGTAATTCTATGCAATTCAGCGCGATGAATACGATTACTATCGGTGATTTAGAAGGCGCTCAAACCAGTAGCGGCAATAGCTTGATGGCGGTCAATCAGCAGTTAGCGATTAGTTTCGGTATTGCTTTTGGGGCAGCGGTACTGACGCTGTTACGTGAGCGCCTACAAATGGATACGCTGACAGCGTTTCAAACCACCTATTGGATACTTGGGGTCTTGACCATTCTCTCGGGGCTGTACTTCTTACGACTTAAGCCCGAAGATGGGCGCGGCTTATACTGAGCCGCTGATATTTAGATTTTGAATAAAGAGTTTGAAAAAATATTGATTAAGCGTTGCTTTTGTCAGCAGTGCTGATAGCACGCGTTGTCAAATATGAGACATAAAAATGCCAACATGTAAGTGATTATAAACCACAAGACACGCTGGCATTTTTAGAGCACAGTACGGCTCATTGCATCAATAATGAACCATTAAGGCGCGTCATCATCCATTTGTGATTGGATATAGCGCTCAACCCCAACGCTTTCGATCAAGTCTTCTTGAGTCTCTAACCAGTCTTGATACTCTTCATTACCATCTTTTAGCGTCACCAATAGCTGGCGTGACACATAGTCAGACTTTGTTTCACATAGAGTAATAGCATCGGTAATGATCTCGAACTTTTGTTTTTCTAAGCGCAAATTGCATTCGATAATCTCTGGCACATCTTCACCGATGAACATCTTGCCGTAATCTTGCAAATTTGGTAAACCGCCTAGCAATAAAATTCGGGCAATCAGCTCATCAGACCATTTCATCTCAGCGATGGATTGTTTGTAGAAACTCTCATTAAGGGCTTCTAATCCCCAATGGCGCGCAATGCGCGCATGTAAAAAGTACTGGTTGATGGCAATCAATGACTGTCCGAGCACTTTATTTAAAGCGCGAATAACCTCTTTATCCCCTTTCATTATCTCTCTCCCTTTCATGTCGTTATTTATGCTAAATACTATGGTTATTGTTCATATCTTCGTGACATTAAACAAGATTGGGAGTGACTTCAGCCATTTGGCTTTGCAGATAATTGGGCAGACTGATCATCTCAATTAAGCGCAACTGTTGCTCAAGCCAATGCGCATGATCTTCTTCAGTGTCTTTTAGTTGTTCTACCAACATCTCACGCGTGACATAATCGCGCTCTGCTTCACAAAGAGCAATACCGTCTTTTAAGTGCTGTTGTACTTGATACTCTAGCTCAAGGTCAAGTTGCAGCATTTCAGGAACTGTCGCGCCGATATTGATGGCATTGACCGTCATTTTCGGTGTGCCGCTCAACATTAGGATACGGCGAATAATAGATTGGGCATGTAGCGTCTCATCTGCCATCTCATGATGGATACGGTCGTACAATTTACCATAATGCCACTCAGCATACATTTCTGAGTGAATAAAATACTGGTCACGGGCAGCAAGCTCACCGCCTAACAAAAAATTCAAATAATCAATGACTTTTGGGCTACCTATCATAACCTATACTCCCCTATTTATATTTTACAGATCACCATACATTCATAATTACCCATATAAGGATAGTACTATTGGTAAACTGATCAGTAAAGATCAAAATCAACAAAACGTCTTACAACGTGAGACAGATATAGTAGCATATAGGCTCTATACAGCTTGTAATGTTATGAACTAAGAATAAGATGCTAATTGAGAATCATAATTAGCTAGCTTTAGTAACCACTGGTTTATCACAACGATGGCTGCTAATGATGCTCAATATCATTGAAGTAGGTGTATGAGTAAAGTTATACGGATGCTCGCAACTTACCCTTTATGTATAATGGCCAAAGGATAAGTGCAGAATATTGAATGTATGTGGTATCGAGGCGTACTAGTGATATTGGTGTAGTGAGGTGATGAACAGCTGGGTAGTAAATCTCTGGTTTGATAACGTTTAAACAGCGTAAGCCAAGACATCGAGTCTAGCATGATGCTCATCTAAGTAATCGTTAACCATCGGTTCGCAGCAGCCACAGCAAGTCGCAACATCTAGGGTATCTTTTAGACCGTCAAGGGTATCAATACCTGAAGCAATGGCTGCTTTTATTTGCTTTTCTTTTACGTCATTACAGATGCATACGTACATGGTCTGGCTCCTCTGAATACCGCTATTCGGTAACTGCTTTTATTGCTCATAAATTTAGTGCATTGATGATAAAAATGGTGAGTAGAGTGTCTGTCTTGATATTCACGGTCATTTTTATAGCTTGATGTATAATAACGATAACTATTATCATTTGCAATAGCATTTGATATATTATTGGTATAAAAGTCCAGTCATCAAAGTAGAGTTATATTGCACACAGTTAATTGATGTAAGTGAATATAAGCGTGCGTGTAACCGAATATGATGAAAGGTAGTAAATTAACGACGAACTGTAATTTAGCCCATTTTTTAATCGATTTTGTAGATAACTGCTGTTATATTGAACCCCTATTAACAAAGCCCAATTGGAATTGTTCTATGTCTGATAATAATTTTACGATACGACCTATCGAGTTATTTAAAGTCTTATCTGACCCGACGCGCTTAAAAATATTTCAAATTCTATTTAACAAAGAATCGCGCTGTGTTGGTGAGTTGGTAGAAATACTAGATCAACCACAGCCAACGATATCGCGTCATTTGAACCATTTAAAGAAACTCGGTATTTTAAGCTGTGTTCGCGACGGTACGTGGATGTGGTATGAAGTCGCTGACGACTTGCCAGAATGGTGCCAAGAGATTTTGGATATTACTTATAAGCAAATATCTAGCAAAGATATCGATATGTCCAAGCCTGCTGAGATATGATAACTATCTAGCATTATTGCTATCAACATTTGATCTCAATAACGCTAGATACCAAATGAAATTGAGACCTGCTTTAACCTATAAAAAAAAGACCTACAATAAATAGGTCTTTTTTTATGGGTTATAACAGAAGAACTGCACCAAATTTCACTATGCTAAGTCTAAAAAATCACTGATAAACGCATTGGCTGGCTGGTGTATCAGCTCCTCCGATGTGCCTACCTGCTCTACCCGCCCTTGATTCATGACCACGATCTCATCTGAGACGGCGCGGGCTTCTTCTTGATCGTGAGTGACCATGATACTGGTAATACCAAGCTCATGGTGGATGTTCTTTAACCACGTGCGCAGCTCTTTACGTACCTTGGCATCGAGGGCACCAAAAGGCTCATCGAGCAACAATAACTTCGGCTTCACTGCTAAGGCACGAGCCAGCGCAATCCGTTGACGCTGACCGCCTGATAATTGATGCGGATAAGCATTGGCCACTTGTGGCAGCTGCACCAAGTCTAATAGCTCGGCAACGCGCTTATTGATATCTGCCTTACTCGGTCGCTCATTCTTTGGTAACAAGGTCAGTCCAAAGGCGACATTATCGGCGATATTTTTATGACGAAACAATGCGTAATGCTGAAACATAAAGCCAATATGGCGCTTTTGTACTGGCGTATTGGTCACATCCATCTCATCAAACAATATCTGCCCTGAGTCAGCATACTCTAAGCCGGCGATAATGCGTAGCAACGTCGTTTTGCCACAGCCTGATGGTCCCAGTAAAGTGGTCAGCTTGCCAGTCGGCACGGTGATATTGATATTATCTAAGGCGGTAAACTGACCGAATTTTTTATTAACGTTGCGAATCTCGATGCTCATAATGGGTTCTCTTATTATATCTTTGGTATCGTGGCAGATTTTTTGGTTACCGCATTTATATTATTAAATTAAATCTAATGCCAGCCTTTGTTCAGACCAAGTGTAGATAATCTTGCTTATCATTTATCCGAACTTTCAGCGGTTGTTGCATCAGTAGTATTGGTAGCCTTAGTAGCGTTGGCACTTACCAGTAACTCAGGCACACTTGCCAGCCGTTCGGACTTGGCAAATTTGCGCTCTTGTAGCTTAGTCATGACTTGTTGAATAAGCAACGTCACCAATGCCAATGCAGCTAGTAGGCTCGATAAGGCAAAAGCGGCGGTAAAGTTATAATCATTGTAAGCAATCTCAACCAGTAGTGGCATGGTATTGGTCTCGCCGCGAATATGACCAGATACCACACTCACCGCCCCAAACTCACCCATTGCCCGCGCATTGGTCAAAATCAAACCATAGAGTAGTGCCCATTTGATATTCGGTAGTGTCACATGCCAAAACGTCTGCCAACCAGTTGCGCCCAAGGTCAATGCCGCTTGCTCTTCAGAGTCGCCTTGCGTCTGCATCAGCGGTATCAGTTCACGTGCTACAAAAGGAAAAGTAACAAACAGTGTCGCCAATACAATACCTGGAACCGCATAAATAACTTGGAATCCCATACTTTCAAGCCAGCCGCCAATGGTGGAATTGAGTCCGAATAGTAAAACAAACATCAAACCTGCAACGACGGGTGATACTGAAAATGGCAGATCAAGCAAAGTGGTGACCAGCTGCTTACCTTTAAACTGATAGCGCGTCACTAACCATGCGATTGCGATACCCATTACCATATTAATCGGCAAGACGATAGCCGCGGTAATTAACGTCAGTTTAATGGCTTGCAGGGCTTCTGGATCAACCAGCGAGGCAATATACAACTGCCAGCCACCTTTAAAAGCTTCATAGAACACAGCCAGTAAAGGAATGACCAACATGATGACCATAAATAGCACTGCGATGACGATAAAGGTAAGGCGTATCCATGGCGTATCTTTAGTCGCTGCGTTGCTTTGGTAGTCGTAGCTATTAGATATTTGCATTAGCGAGCTCCTACACGGCGCGACAGTTTCCACTGCATGATGTTAATAGTTAATAAGATCACAAATGAGATTAGTAGCATAAATAATGCAACCGCAGAAGCTCCTTGAACATCAAACTGCTCTAGTTTACTAATGATAATGAGCGGTAAAATCTCTGATTGCATGGGGATATTGCCAGCGATAAAGATAACCGAACCGTACTCGCCAGTGGCACGAGCAAACATCATGCCTGCACCCATGAGTAAAGCGGGCAAAAGCTCTGGCAAAATTACTTTGCGAAACGTCGTAAAACGATTGGCGCCCAATACCGCGGCTGCCTCTTCAAATTCAACCGATAGCTCAGCGAGTACAGGCTGTACCGCACGGACAATAAAGGGGAAACTGACCACAACCAAGGCGAGCCAAATACCTATAGGTGTAAAGGCGACCTGAATGCCAAATTTATCAAACCACTGACCAATCAAACCATTAGGGGCATAAAGGGTCGCAAGCGAAATGCCCGTGACCGCCGTTGGTAATGCAAATGGTAAATCAACTAGCGCATTAATCAACGACTTACCCCAGAACTCGTAGCGTACGAGTACCCAAGCAACCAATGTGCCAAACACCATGTTGGTCAGCATCGCCAAAAACGACATCCATAAGCTTAGCTTGATAGCAGCAGTGACTTGCGGCTGACTAATCGTCTCCCAGAATCCAGTCCAACCCATCTGAGTCGTGGTGTAGGCCATCATGGCAAACGGCAATACCACCAGTAGCGACAAGCTAAAGACCGTGATACCCATACTTAGGCCGAACCCTGGCAGCACATTGCGTTGGCGCAAACGTGTTAACCACCCTTTTTTTGCAGGGGCTTTGCTGGCAGGAGATGTTTTTGCACTCATAATGATGTCCTATTGCCTAACCAATCGTACTTAGCGATGATTACTATTTATTGTTATTGCTTAACGTGGGTTTTCACTATTGATACTTAAAAAGAGCACTTAACAGAAAGCATTTAACGATGATGTCGTCCATAAAACCATGCTATCAGGTAGTTATTGGTGTGCTTACGGTATAAAGGACATAGCGTATACGACCATGTCCTTTATGAGGTTCTGCATGACTAACGGTGTGACTGACTGCATTTGCTAGCGCAGTAGCTTCTCTTATGCACTTAGCAGGTGATTACTGCGGGGCGTTAATGGCTAACTGGTCGAATACGCCGCCATCACTGAAGTAAGTACCCATAATCTCATCCCACGTGCCAAAGGCATCATTTGGACGGAAGGTTTCAATTGGTGGTAATTTATCACCATTTTTATCAAGGACGCTTTTGACGCTAGGACGCAAGTATAGATTGGCTGCTAGCTGCTGAGCAGGCTCGCTCCATAAGTAGTCAAGATAAGCTTTTGCAGCATCCGTTGTGCCTTTTTTATCTGTCACTGACTGGACAATCGCAACAGGGCTTTCTGATTTAATAGAATATTTAGGATAAACGATGTCTACTTTACCAGCACCGAAATCAGTCGCTGCCAAGTTGGCTTCATTTTCAAAAGTCACTAGGACATCACCGATACCACGCTGAACGAAAGTGGTGGTCGCAGCGCGCCCGCCATTCTCATAAACTTTGACGTTTTTAAGCATGTCTTTCACGTAGTTTTTGGCACTGGCCTCGTTTTTATCAAAAGCATGTAAGCCATAACCATAAGCGCCCAAGAACGCATAACGACCATTACCCGTCACTTTTGGATTGGCCATGACGATCTCAACGCCTTCTTTGGTCAAATCTTCCCAGTCATTGATGCCTTTTGGATTGTCTTTACGGACTAAGAATACGATGGTACTGGTAAAAGGCACGGCATTGTCTGGGAATTTACTTTCCCAATCTGATTCAACCAAACCTTTTTTCTCAAGCAGCTCAATATCAGAGCCTTGGTTCATGGTAGCGACATCTGCTTGCAGACCATTGGCAACCGACAGCGCTTGTTTGCTTGAGCCACCATGTGACTGCTTGATTAGAATATTGCTGTTTGGATTTTCAGCTTTATAATGCTCAACGAATAATGGGTTGTAGTCTTTATAAAAGTCACGTGCCACATCATATGAGACGTTCAGTAGCTCAATATTTTGACCTTCTGTGGCAGCGGTGCCATCTGCATTAGCAGTCGTTTCTGTCTCGCTATTGCTACAGCCAGCCAGCCCTAAGGTTAATGCAACGCCTGCAATGCTCAAGACGTGACGTTTTTTACTTTTTTGTTGATAGTGCAAAGCGTATGTCATAAATTCCTCAAAGGTATCTGTTAAGTAATGCAAGTATGCTAACAGTGCCATCTTATTATGTTTAATGATGAATATGCGTATGTTATTGCCAAAATGGAATAACAAAGGGATAAACACAAGGTTATCAATTACTTAAATAGTATCGTTAACACATAAGGCTGACACCCTACTAACTACCCGCTCTGGCTCATACAAATTGAGCACTTTGAGCATGTATCAGGTCATTGACGATCTCTTGATAAAGGCTCCCTACTTCACTCTTGCCAGCTGATCAAAACGCCCACCATCGACAAAGAAAGTGTCCATAATCTGCTCCCAAGAACCAAATACTGCTACCGGCTCAAAAGTCTCAATATCAGGCAAGGTTGCTTTGTGAGCTGCCAGCACTTGTGGGTTACTTGGACGCATATACATCTCTGCCATAAGCTCTTGTGCTGGAGTGTCCCATAAGCCTTTTAGGTAAGCATTCGCCGCTGCCGTCTTGCCGCCCTTGTCAGTGACGGCTGTTACGACCGCTACTGGGTTGGCAATCACAATAGAATAACTGGGATAAACGATATCGACCTGTCCTTTGGCAAATTTCTTGACGGCTAAATGCGCTTCATTTTCGGTCGTGATGAGCACATCGCCCAGTCCGCGCTGAGTAAAGCTAGTCGTTGCGGCGCGTGCGCCATTGTCATAAGTGACCACGTTTGCCAGTAGCTTTTTTATAAAATCATCCGTTTTGGCAGGACTTTGCACCGTTTCTTTAAATTGATGTAATCCGTAACCATAAGCACCCAAAAACGCATAACGCGCGGTGCCACTGGTTTTCGGGTTTGGTATCACCACGTCGATATCATTACGCGCCAAGTCCGACCAGTCTTTGATATTTTTGGGGTTACCATCGCGCACCAATAACACCATGGTACTGGTATAAGGCACCGAATTGTTTGGGAACGCTTGCTGCCAGTCAGAGGCAACCAAGCCTTTTTTAACCAACAGATTCATATCACTTTCTTGGTTTAAGGTGACTACATCTGCTTGCAGACCATTGGCAACCGACAGCGCTTGTTTGCTTGAGCCACCATGTGATTGGTTGATATTGACCTGACTGTCTGAATGCTTTTGTTGATAATCTGCGCTAAATAAAGCGTTATAATCTTTATAAAAATCGCGTGATACATCATAAGAGACATTTAATAAACTGATATTTTTTGCATCACCCGTTGCGTTCGAGCCGTCTTGCTGAGTGGCTTCGGTAGGATTACAGCCTGTCATCAGCATGGCAAACGCCAGTACGCTACTAACTTTAACACTGATATTGGCGAGCGGCGTCTGCGTATTTTTATTTTCAACAAGTGTATGTATGTTCGCAAAACGAAGATTTTGAGATATTTGCTGAATACTTTTGTTATCTGGTTGCATGGGTGCTCTCGATAATGTTGATAGAAGCGTTTTTCACAGCATTAACAATCTTATTAATGCTCATAATCCTTTGGATGCGGTTCTATGGATAATGAGAAATATGCTAACAGCATGTGAGTCAAATGCTTAGTGACAAATGCGCTTATCGAGTGATTAACTTGGCATAAGTCATTTTATTAATTATTTCACAAGGCTTAGGCTAGCCTCGCTGATTCTGAATATATTGCTTAATAATATCTAATGGCGCACCACCACAAGAGCTTGCAAAATAAGATCGGGACCAAAGCACCGGCTTGGCATAAGCTGCTCTTAACTCAATGAAATCGCCTCTCATTCGTCTACTTGTGACTGACTTTAGATTATTAACCAACTTGCTTAACTGCACCGTTGGCGGATACTGAATAAGCATGTGAATGTGATCTGCCTCACCGTTACACTCCTTTAGCTCAGCGTCAAAAATTTTACAGAGCTCAGCAACACATTCACTAAAATAATCATGATGCAACTCAACTAAAACTTTTTTTCGGTACTTGGTAAAAAAAACCAAATGAACGTGTAGGTTAAAGGCGGCATAGCGATTTTTATATATCTCACTCATTGTAATAAAAACCCTTAAGTACTAGAATTATAATCATAATATCAAATACACACTCATTAATAAAGAAAGTGTTTATGAAGATCAACAAAGCGTATAAATTTAGGCTTGAGCCTAATACGGAGCAAACGGTTATTTTAAATAATCTTGTCGGCTCTGCGCGTTTTGTTTGGAATCAAATGCTGGCAATCTCATTTGAGATGTTTGCTAACAACGAGTTTATTAATGCCACCAATCTGGTTAATAAAATTATAGATTTAAAAAGTAATCCTGATTTTGACTTCCTAAAAACCAGTTCAAATGCGGTGGCTTTACAACAAAAAGTACGTGATCTCGCCTCTGCTTGGTCACGTTTTTTTGACCCCAAAGTCCATGCCAGGTTAAAAGAAAATAAAAAGAAACCCCGTAAACCCAAGTTCTTTAAATTGGCTGATGGATCGGAGATCCAACTACGTCCACTGATGCCAAGATTTAAGCACAAGTCCGATGGCTGCGACTCAATTCGCTTGGTTCAGTTTGATAAATATTGCCGTGTTGAGGACAATCGAGTCAAACTACCCAACGGTATTGGCTTGGTGAAGTTTAGAAAATCCCAAAACATTATCGGCACCATCAAAAACGTCACCATCAGCAAGAAATCAGGGCGCTGGTACGTGTCGTTTGGGTGTGAACTTGAACTGGCTGAGAACCCTCGGCATCCTGCCATAAGCGCTATTGGATTAGACATGGGTATCAGCAAACTACTCACCACCTCAAATGGTGAATACATCAAACCTAAAAACGGCTTTAAAGCCAATCAACTCAAGCTTGCTAGATTACAGCGTCAATTAATCAAGAAAGTAAAATTCAGTGAAAACTGGAAAAAGCAAAACCGTAAGATACAGAAATTGCACCATCATATCGCCAATATTCGTCATGACTACTTGCATAAAATCACCACCAGCATCAGCAAAAACCACGCTATGATTGCTTGTGAGGACTTAAAAGTAACCAATATGTCGAAGTCTGCAAGCGGGTCGATGGAGAAAAAAGGTTATAATGTCAAAGCCAAATCAGGATTGAATAAATCAATTTTGGATCAAGGCTGGGCCATGATGGTCAATATGCTTGAGTACAAGCAGCAATGGCAAGGTGGGCTGCTAGTGAAAATCAATCCACGTTACACCAGCCAAACCTGCTTTAACTGCAAGCATGTCGCCAAAGAAAATAGACAAACTCAATCAAAATTTGAGTGCGTCCAATGTGGTTATGTTGCGAACGCAGATGTTAACGCGGCTCGCAACATATTAGCGGCAGGGCATGCCGTGTTGTCTGCGGAGGGAAGATGCGGTAAAGGGTCGCCCGTTGAAACAGAAAACTTGTGATATTCGTGAGAATGTTGCCTAAGAGCGTTTGCTTTTAGAATCCCCCACTTGAGCTTGGCGAAAGTGGTGGGAGTATGTCAAATAGACGAGCCTTTATGTAAACGATACTATCTCTAATATCCTTACAGCCATGCTGTTAGGCGTTTCGTTTAGATAACGACCATTCCTCTTAATCACTCCTTTATCAAAGGTACTTAAATGATCATGTCTCCACCTCGTGCCGCTCGTCACTCACGCTTTTTTTCGGTATTTTTCACCACATCGGCGGCTCTGTTTGCCTTAAGTGGCTGTAATAACATGACACCTAGCGTGAATCACCAAGCCATAAAACAACCTATAGCCGATGTCATGCCAGCTGTGCAAGCAGTCGTTGGAGATTATGCTGATGAAGGTTATGAAAAGCGCGCGCAAGGCTATGATTGGGTTGGCGTCATGGTACGGGCAGAGAGTGATCAGCAAATCAACATAAAGGTTCGCGCCCGTAGCGATATTAAAAAGCCCAGTTGCCAGTTTGATAGCAAGGCGACATTAATGGGTCAAGACGACGCGCACGGCATTATTTTCCAAAGCAAAGTCAATGACAGTACAGCATTCTTTCAATTTAAGGATGATAAGCTGACTATTGATAGTCAAGATAAATACGCGCTTAACTACTTCTGCTCTGGCGGTGGCACATTGATTGGTGACTATCAAAAGCTGACAACAGATTTAGAGATTTAATAGATAACGAACGCTAGCTTAGATAACAGGCGTTGAAAACCAGTATCAAAAAAAAGGTGTCAGATGATAAGTCTGACACCTTTTTTTGATACTGGTTTGTATGCTGATAATCTTGGTTTACACCGCAGAGGCACCAACCAATTTCACTTCAGCACGTTCCTCTCTTGCGATACCAGCATAATAATCACGCAAAATTTGTAATACTTCTGGACGGCTAAAGTTGTCTGGTACTTCTTCATCTTCTGATAGCGCTTTACGCAGCTTCGTACCTGATACTTTAACGTGTTCAGACGCTTCATGCGGGCAAGTCTTATCTGATGCCATGGCATTACAAGCATTACACCAGAACGTCCAGCCAATTTTTAGTGGTTGAGTGATAAGATCATCTTTACCAACCTGTTCAAATATCGTTTGTGCATCAAAGGCACCATAATAATCGCCGACACCAGCATGGTCACGACCAACAATCAAGTGGCTACAGCCATAGTTTTGACGGAATACGGCATGTAGTAATGCCTCGCGTGGACCGGCATAGCGCATATCTAGCGGATAACCGGCTTGAATAACCGTATCTTGTCTAAAGTAATTATCAATCAAGGTTTTGATGGCTTCTTGACGCACTTCGGCTGGGATATCGCCTGGCTTCAATGCCCCGAGCAATGAATGAATCAAGACTCCATCACAAATCTCGATAGCAATCTTGGCAAGGTATTCGTGTGAGCGATGCATTGGATTACGCGTTTGGAAAGCGGCAACCGTTTTCCAGCCTTTGGCATCCAGTATTTCCCGCGTTTCAGTAGGGGTTTTATAAATTTCCGGATATAAGGTTGGGAACTCGCCTTCGCTCAATACTTCGACACTACCTGCGATATTTACTTCACCTTGGTTAAGTACTTGCTGCACGCCCGGATGTTCGCTATCAGTGGTGGTAAAAACTTGCTGACACTCATGCTCTTTATCAATGATATAAGTCTCTTCTACCGTCAAGATGCCCATAATCTCACCATCTTGCGCCACTAACGCGACTTTATCACCTTGGTTTAGGCTGTCGGCAGTTTCTTTCGGCGCTGATAAAGTGATGGGAATTGGCCAAAACAAGCCAGCATTGTTGCCACTTTGCAGGCGCATATCATCAACCACCCCTTGCCAATCCGCTTGGTTCATAAAGCCATTTAGCGGCGTAAAGCCACCGATACCGAGCATAATCAAATCACCACGCTCACGCGAGCTCAGGGTAATCGTCGGCAAGCTGCTGGCAAGTTTCAATGCTTGGTTGCGGGTATCACCCTTTAATAGTAATGGTTTAAGCTCGCTGCTGCCATGTGGCGGAACAAGTTTTGATGGCTGTTGGTTAGCAGTGGTAGATGTCATTTTTTGAAACCTTTATAGGTAGTGATGAAATAAGTCGTGATAAATTTGATAAGCATAGGCTACCTAACTTTCGTTATGAAAATTTATGCTGACTTTGGATATACATATGTCTTAAAGGAATTTATGTTTGCAGGCGCAAGCTTATATGATGTGACTCTGAATTGTTTACCTTGCGACTGGCAATAAGATTGATTACACACGCCAATCATTTTCGTCGCTGCTTTTATGTTTAAAAAATTGAGATTACGTCATGTATCAATATAACTACGCTGACCAAACCTTGGTAGAAGAACGAGTCGCCCAGTTTCGCGACCAAACCGAACGGTTTTTGGCAGGCGAGCTGCCAGAAGAGCAATTTTTGCCGCTGCGTTTGCAAAACGGCCTCTATATCCAGCGTTATGCGCCGATGTTGCGTATCGCCATTCCTTACGGCTTGCTTGCCAGCTATCAGCTACGCAAATTGGCTGAGATTACCCGTAAGTATGATAAAGGTTATGGGCACATGACCACCCGTACCAATATTCAGCTGAACTGGCCAAAACTAGAAGAAGTGCCAGACATTTTGGCAGAATTGGCAACGGTACAGATGCATGCCATCCAAACCTCAGGTAACTGTATCCGTAACACCACAACGGATCCTTATGCGGGTATCCATAAAGAAGAAATTGCTGATCCACGTCCTTATTGCGAAATCATTCGTCAGTGGTCAACCTTCCACCCTGAGTTTGCTTTTTTACCACGTAAATTTAAAATTGCAGTCATCGGTACCGAAGCGGATCGTGCGGCAACGCAAGTACATGATGTGGGTCTGCACGTCGTTACCAATGACGCAGGCGAGCTTGGCTTTGAAGTGATCGTTGGTGGTGGCTTAGGACGTACGCCTATTATTGGTAAAACGATTCGCAAGTTTTTACCGCGCGAGCATTTACTCAGTTATCTTGATGCGGTTTTGCGCGTCTATAATTTGCATGGTCGTCGTGACAATAAATACAAAGCCCGTATTAAAATTTTGGTCGACAGCTTAGGCGGCGATCAGTTTGGCAAATTGGTGGAGGCTGAGTGGGAGGCGCACACCAAAGACGGTCCGCTGACCTTGACGGATGACAATTTTGACACCGCTGCCAGCTATTTTAGCATGCCTGATTATCAGTCATTTGATGCGCTCGCAGTACAATCAGAGTTGCAAGCACAATTGGCAGACAATAAAGATTTCGCTGATTGGTATAAGCAAAACACCGTGGCACATAAGGTGGACGGTTACCGTGCGGTAGTAATCTCTTTAAAAGCCGGACTGGTGGACGGTCGTTATGTGCCATCAGGTGACTTGAGTGATGCGCAAATGGATGCGCTTGCCGATTTGTCTGATCGTTATAGCTTTGGTGAATTGCGCGGTACGTATCAGCAAAATCTAGTATTCGCTGATGTGCAAACCAATGAGCTTTATGAATTGTGGCAGCAGCTATCAGATTTGCATTTAGCACGCGCCAATATCAACACCTTAACCGACATGATTGTCTGCCCAGGTTGGGATTATTGCTCACTGGCCAATGCGACTACGCACAATATCGCTGAGCAAATCGAAAAGCAGTTTAATGATTTAGATTACTTGTATGATCTTGGTGATATTCGCCTAAACATGTCAGGTTGCATGAATGCTTGCGCCCATCATCACACAGGTGATATCGGCATCTTGGGTGTGGACAAAAAAGGCGAGCACTGGTATCAGATTAGCCTTGGCGGTAACTCTAGTAATGACGCCAAGTTGGGCAAAATCTTAGGAAAAGCGGTGCCAGCGGATGATGTGGCCAGCACGCTACAAACCATTTTAGATGTGTATCTCGATATACGCGGCACTAACGAACAAGATGTTGAGGGTTTTGGTGACGTGATTGACCGCGTTGGTATCGCCTCCTTTAAGGAGAAGGTCTATGGCTAATCATCATGTGCTTGATAGCCATGGCGCAGACATCAGTGGCGAAGATACTTGGCAAGCGCTAGCGACAGCGCAGCTGCCTGACGGTATCGCGTTATCAAGCTTGACCTTACTTGAGCTGTTACACAAACAAGAAAAAGTTGATGTACTTGTCCCATTAGCAGATTTATTAAATGCTGATGGAAAACTGGCAAACGGTTTGCTCGCGCAAGTATTGGATATCCTCAAGCAGCACAGCAGCCGATTGGGTGTGTGGATCACATCCAACACCGATGCTGATGATCTGTCTGATGTAAAAGACTTTTTATTGACGCAAGACTTGATCGTCATTCATGTCCCAAGTTTTGTGGATGGTCGCGGTTTTAGTTTTGCACAGACCTTGCGTCAGCTTGGTTATGAAGGTGATATTCGCATGGCAGGCGCGTTTGGTCGTGATCAAATCGCTTATTTGCTGCGCGCTGGTGCTACTAGCTTTGTACTCAATGAGCATGATGCTAAATCTGATATTAGCCAAGCCTTCACTGCCCTAGCCAGTAGCTATGATGGTCGAGATGCTTCAGCATTACCGATGTTCTCAAAAACCTAAACTCGATATTAAAGAACCATTTTTATATTAACAATTATTAAGGAATGTATTATGAGCCAATTACACCCAAACCTAGATATCGACCAAGCAAACCAAGATTTGCAAGGTAAATCACCAGAAGAGATTGTAGCGTGGGCGCTGACGCAAGCCAAAAACCCAATCATCACCACCAACTTCCGTCCTTATGAGTCAGCGATCTTGCATTTGGTTGCCAAGCAGCGCCCTGACATCACGGTATTGTGGGTAGATTCAGGTTATAACACCGATGCGACCTATCAATTTGCCAACAAATTGATTCGTGATCTTGATCTCAACGTTGTGACTTATATCCCTAAGCAGACCGCTGCACACCGTGACGCGACGATGAATGGCATCCCAGGTATCGATAACCCACAGCATGACGAGTTCACAGAGCAAGTTAAACTTGAGCCATTCCGCCGTGCCTTAGATGAGCTAAAGCCAGATGTGTGGTTCAATGCTATTCGTAAAGACCAAACCGAATTCCGCCAAGGTCTTGACGTACTTAGCTTGTCAAAAGACGGCGTACTAAAAGTAGCCCCATTGTTTGAAAAAACAGATGCTGATTTGGATGTATATCTAGAAGAGCATAACTTACCAAACGAGCATGACTACTTTGATCCAACTAAGGTAGAAGAAAGCCGTGAGTGTGGCTTGCATACGCAGCTTTAGGTATTTCGTAGCTTTACGATAAAAACACTTCTTAGATATAAGAGGTGTTTTTTTATTGTCATAGTAGATTCAATATTCAGTCCCACAAAATTTGAATCTATAATCCAAGTGCTAGCGCTACTGCCAAAACAATGAGAACACACGCAAGTATCAAAATTATCGAGCTAACTGCCAACCGCCTTTCTCATCCCTTTTACCCATGACTGCCAAAACCAACACTAGACTTAACATCAGTAATAAGTACCAAGAGCCCAGCTTACCCCAACCTACCATATGCCATGCATTCGCTTGTGACGGATAACGCCAAATATTGGTAAAAGTAGCAATATTTTCTGCCAACCAAACCAAAAAAGCGAGGAACAACAGTAATGGTAAAAATGGACATTGATATTGCTTGGTATCACGCAATTGAAGATTATTTTTGTGATGGATTTGAAAAAATACTCTGGTTTTCCAAAATAAAACTACTGAAGCGATGAACAATATATTGCGAATATCAGGGACAAAAAACTTAGTAAAGAAATTGGCATAAGAAAAAATAACCAATAAACTCACCCATAGTAAACGTGGTAAGTCGGTAAAAGAGGCATTAAACAATCTTAAGCCACGCGCTAAAAAACTACCTACTGCCGAATACATAAATCCGGCGAAAAGTGGCACAGTGGCAATTCTAAAAATTGCTGGTTCAGGATAGTACCAAGAACCAATTTTGGGATGGGTTAAAAACAGCTCCATTGCCATGGCCATAATATGAAAAATAGCAATGACCCATACCTCACGCGGTGTCTCTAATTTGAAATAAACCAAAAAAACCTGAATAATCAAAGCATAAGCCAACAACAGATCATAGCGATAGATACCAGAAATTGACCAACTTATTTGATGAGTCAGTACAAAAGCCAATAATAAAAGTATGCCAAACAAAGCAGACGCTAAACTCAGCGCGGCGCCACGCGGAATAATGTTCAACACCTTAGATTAGCACTACAATCATATTGACTACCGTTTATTGCTTTAACAGCTCGCTTAATACGCTATGGTGAACCATGACATACATCCTCCTATTCCTCACAATAGCTTATTATATAAAGTATTCATTAGAGGCCGCCAAACTATAGCAAATACTCCGCTTAATAGACAATTTTCTATTATTTTTGAATATCTCTATCTGTATAAAGAAGTCAGTATTTGAATAATTAACGTTTCTTGAACGTTTTATTGTCTAACATTGCGGTATTCTATGGCTTGCCTCAGTGGCTGCTCAGCATTAAACCGACGCTATAAAGCCACATCATGGACAAAGTTACTCATCCTTTTTTATTTCCTTATAGGCACTCGCGCTCATTAATATGGATATTTATTATGTCTTTTATAAAAAAAATCGATTCACTCTATGAAAAACTGCACGATAAGCTACCAGCGGTAGGCAAGACCGCCTCTTTTTTAACTGGTACGAGTGTTCTTACTGCCAATAGTGCAATGGTGGGCTTGCCCATCTGGACTTTGGGAGCGGCAAAAGTATTGACAGGAGCAAAAGCTGCGGATGATGCGCTGATTGCGATTACCAAATACTGGATTAATAGTAATAACGCCGTCATTGATCATGCCCTACCTCACAAAGACTGGCGCATTAACCTGCCTGACGATCTGAGCGAAGACAAACAGTATCTATTGGTAAGCAACCATCAATCATGGGTTGATACCAGCATTGTGCAATATATCAGCCAAGATACGTTGCCTCTGACACGGTTTTTTACCAAGTTTAATCTGATTTATATTCCTGTTATCGGTCAAGCCTTTTATTTCTTAGACTTTCCGATGATGAAGCGCTTTTCTGCCAAAGCGATGGCCAAGAATCCAGAGCTTAAAAAACAAAACTTGCTTGAGGCTAAGCGTGCCTGTCGTCAATTAAAAAACAAACCTTTCGCGCTATTAAACTATTTGGAAGGCACGCGCTTTACCCCAGAAAAACACGACCAGCAAAAATCCCCTTATCAGCATTTGTTAAAACCACGGGCTGGCGGTTTGTCATTAGCCATTAATGCGTTAGGCAATGAGTTGGATTCTATCTTGGACGTGACCATTGTCTACCCAGACGGCGCGCCTGACTATGATGATTTATGGAAAGGTAATATTCGCCGTTTGGGCGTCGATGTGACTCGCTTAAAGATACCAGATGAATTATTTGCTGCCATCATGGACGGCGGCTATGACCGTGATGAAACCACCAAAAAAATGATGTTTGACTGGTTAGAGGATATCTGGCAACAAAAAGATGCCCGTATGACTAAGATGCTGAGTGAGTTTGAGTAGGTTTTTGTACGTGGTCAAATCTCATTATTGCTAATATCTAATGCAAAAATCTAATCTACATGACAGCCACAAGCTTTGACGTAAGCCTGTGGCTTTTTTAGTTCTGTATTTCACGCCTTACCTATTCCCTTTTACACCAAAAACCCTCACCAACATGACAAAAACGAATATGCTAATGCCAATTCGCTACGTGAGCGTATGCCTGTGATACCTCATAATAGCGACATACCTTACATTGAATGAATTACAGGTAATCCTATGAACACCTTTCCATTATTTTTTAAATTAGAAGACCGTAAAGTACTCATTGTTGGCGGCGGTGATGTGGCGCTACGTAAAGCAGATTTGCTCAGCCGTGCTGGCGCGTGCATCACTGTTCTTGCGCCAAATATCTGTGTTGAACTACAAGCCTTGCTCAGTGACAGTAAGCACGCACTCATTTATGAGAATTATAATAAAACTTATATGACAGGCGCACGCGTCATTATCGCTGGCACGGATGACGAAGCGCTGAACCATCAAATTCATGCCGATGCTACGGCATTAAATATCCCTGTAAACGTCGTCGATACGCCACATTTATGCGATTTTATCTTCCCTGCGATTGTTGATCGCAATCCAATCGTGATTGGCATATCGTCAAACGGCAAAGCGCCAGTGTTGGCACGTCTATTACGCGCTCGCCTCGAAACCTTGATTCCACAAGGCTATGGTAAATTGGCAAAGCTTGCTGGGGATTTTCGTAGCGAAGTGAAAACTAAAATACCTACGCTGACAGGACGCAGGCAGTTTTGGGAAAAAGCATTTGAAGGTCCAGTCAGTCAGCTGATGTTTGCTGGTAATGAAGATGAAGCGGCGGCACAATTACAAGCCGATTTAGATAAAACAGCATCAATTATCACTGAAAAACATACAGAGAATGATATATCCACAGAACCTCAAACCCTACAAAATAATGTAGGCGAAGTCTATATCGTTGGTGCAGGCCCAGGTGACCCAGAGCTGCTCACTTTTAAAGCGCTGCGTTTGATGCAACAAGCGGATATCGTCTACTATGATGCGCTCGTCTCACCGCAAGTGTTAGATCTATGCCGCCGTGATGCTGATAAAGTATTTGTTGGCAAAAAACGCAGCAATCATGCAGTAGCGCAATTAGGCATTAATGAATTGTTGGTCAATAGTGCTAAAGAAGGTCGCCGTGTGGTGCGTCTGAAAGGCGGTGATCCCTTCATCTTTGGGCGGGGCGGCGAAGAAATTGAGAGCTTGCGTGCGCACAGTATCCCTTATCAAGTCGTCCCCGGCATTACCGCTGCCAATGCCGCCGCAAGCTATGCTGGCATTCCGCTGACCCATCGTGACCATTCACAGTCGGTACGTTTTGTCACTGGATTTTTAAAGGCTGGCGCGCCCAATAGTAATTTTAAGAGCTTTTTGAATACGGATGAAACAGTCGTATTTTATATGGGATTGCATTCGCTGGCGCGTTTGACGACAGGCTTGATTGATGCAGGGCGCAGTAGTGATACCCCGATTGCCATTGTCTCCAATGCCAGCATGCCCAATCAGCAGGTATTAACGGGAACGCTTGCCGACATCGTTGAGTTGCAAGAAAAAAACCAGCTACCCACGCCAGCCTTGCTCATTATGGGAGACGTGGTCGCACTCCATCATGATTTGGCTTGGTATAATTTGCAAAATCAGCAGAAAAACAACAATAGTGACACCACAGCTAGTAACTGGCTACGTGGTGGCACAGCGGCTACACCAAAGGCAAATCATACTAGCCAGCAAGCCCATGCGTTATCTATGGTGGCTAATTTGGCAACGGCTGATGATGGTTTGGAGCAGTTAGTGATTGGTTGACGTATGATCTTCAATTTCTAAAAAGCCCTGCCAGTAGATTAGTAGGGCTTTTTAGTATTTAGTATAACGCTATTGATCTTTTATGAGCTATTCATTTTTAACAATTAAGATTTGGTCTTTTGTTTCTCAATGACTTTTATTAGCGTGCTATGAATTGATGATGCGTCAGCAGGCGGATTGCTAATAGGTGTATTCTTAATGAGCAAAGTGTATTCATAATTAGGTTCAAAATCAAAACCTTCTATACCACTATATCGATACTCCCAGTCGGCGTTAGCTTGTTCAGCAGGCTTAGTCAGTAAGCATGATTGCGGCGCAACACCGACACAGTCTACTTGATGGTCAGCGATGATAATTTTACGCAAAATATAAGGCATCGCATGGACAGTAATGTGGCGCTTACTATCTATCTCTGATTGTGATGTCGATTGCTCTCCCATCACTTCAACATAATCGCCTATGGTTAATTTCTGCATTTGATGGGCGTTTTTCTGAGCAAAGTTGGCTTTACTGATTTCTGCGGTATACGTCTGTCCATCCTGAGCGACGATAGTGACTTTTTGCTGCTCTCTGTCTTGCGAGATGACGTCAATCACTTGACCAATGATTGCGTCAGAATGACTCGGTTTGATCGAATGGAAAAACGCGGTGCTATCTTTTATTTGACTCACACTGGTTTTATTATTCATATTTGCTTGCTCATAACTGCTACAAGCAGCCAAAGAGGAAGTGGCAATTAAAGCCAATGTGCATAATCTGATCAACGACATAACATACCCTTATATTAATAATGGCTTGGATGTTACTAAATATGGACCTTTTCTAGTACCATTCATTTGTTACTTAATACTATTAAAAATCCGCTTTGTTAATCAGCTTTTTTAAATAGCCATTATTTTTAATAAACGATCATCGTTTCATTTACGGCTAAATGTCACTACTCATTCTTATCTACTTTGCTTTACTGGTAAGTTTATAACAAAGCAAATCGCACCAATTCTTGCTAGAATAATCGATGTCTTTTATCCATCATGAAACTCAATTATGCCTGTATCTACTACCAAACCTCTCACTATCCTTCATACTTCCGACTGGCATTTGGGGCGCAGGCTTTATGGACGAATGCGTTATGCCGAATTTGAGTCGTTTTTAGATTGGTTGCAAGACACCATTAGCCTACAGAAAGTGGATATACTAATCGTTGCTGGTGATATCTTTGACACCATGACCCCAAGCAATAGAGCTCAAGCGCTATATTATGGATTTTTAGGTAAGGTTTCAAAATCATGCTGTCAACATATCGTTATCGTCGCAGGTAACCACGATTCGCCGACATTTTTAGATGCACCAAGTAACGTACTCAAGTTTTTAAACGTCCATGTTATTGGTACTGCTTGTGAAGACTTAAACGATGAAGTATTGGTGTTAGACGATACAAATGGAAACCCGCATTGTATTATTGCGGCTGTTCCCTATTTGCGTGATCGTGATGTCCGTAGCAGTAGTGCTGGCGAGTCGGCTGATAGCAAAGACGCCAATGTCATTAAAGGCATTCGTGCCCATTATGATGAAGTAGCTAGCATTGCTAAAGCGAAGCAAGCTCAATTAGTTGAAGTATACCAGCATCACATTCCCATCATTGCCACAGGGCATCTATTTGCAGCTGGTGGCACCACCACTGATGATGATGGTGTGCGTGAGCTTTATGTCGGCTCACTCGGTAAAATTTCTGCTGACATGTTCGATGAAATTTTTGACTACGTTGCACTTGGACATTTGCACGTACCGCAACGCGTCGGTGGTCGTGAGAGCATTCGCTATTCAGGCTCGCCAATCGCGATGGGATTTGGTGAGGCTAAGCAACAAAAGCAAGTATTACTGGTACAGTTTGGTAATGAAAAATTCATGAATGATAGTGTTATTAATAGCTCAGACCTACAAACGGAAGTTACTCCTGCGGAAAATAAGAAAACCTTGAGCAGTACTAAGAGCAATAACGACTTTATGGATGACTTATTTGGCTTTGAAGATACTTCTAAAGAGGAAATTATATCGTTATCAGAATCAGAAAGTAACGACCCTCTAAGTAGTAATCACCAGTTATTACCTCAACTTACGAGAGATAAAAACCCTAGTAAAGATTCGACATTGCTGCATCACGACACTGACCGTGACATGCAAGTCCTCTCTGTCCCCATTCCTTGTTTTCAGTCATTAGCGCAAGTCTCAGGTGATATGCAAACCATTGAGACAACCATTCATACGCTGACGCAGTCGTGCTCATCGTTAGAGTCAACTTGGCTTGAAGTTATTTATACTGGCGATGACATTGTTGCCAATCTGCGTGAACAAATAGAAGCTATAGTAGACGGCTTGCCATGTGAGGTACTGAAAATCAAAAACCTTTCCACTTATGATAAGGTGCTCAATCAAGAGTCAGCCTCTGAAACCTTACAAGATTTAAATGAGTTAGAAGTATTTGAACGCTGTCTGACGCTTAATGAGGTAACAGACGCGCAGAAGCTGAGCCTACGCGACGCTTATGAGCAAATACTGCATGCCATTCATCATACAGACAGTAGAGCAGAATAATGACCGAACAAAATTGGGATACAAAGTACGAAAAATTAAAACCGATTATTGATTGGGCTATTAAAAATAATATTTCAGAAGACATTATTCCAAGAAGCGTCAGACAATTGGATCAAGTCACAGAAATAAATATGGCGTCCAAGCAAATAAATGATCTGCCCGATAGTTTTGGCAATCTTATTAACCTTACTACGCTTGATGTGAGCCTTAACAACTTAACGACCTTACCTGATAATTTTAGCAACCTTACTAATCTCACTAAGCTTAACCTGAATTTTAATAGTTTGAAGAATCTGCCTGATAGTATAGCTAGCCTGACACAACTAACTCAGTTAGCTTTTGCAAATAATACGTTAACACACTTACCCAGTTGTATTTACAACCTTACTAAACTAGAAGTTCTTGAAGCTTCTGATTGTGGATTACTTGAACTACCAAGCTGGATTGGTGCACTACAGCAACTAAAAACACTAAGTGTACATGAAAATAACCTCTCCTCTCTGCCTGATAGCATTGGTGATCTCACCGCGCTGGACGAGCTGATGCTATCTGACAATAAACTCAAAGAATTACCAGATAGTATGAACAAATTAACCCAGCTTTCACTACTGAGTATTGGTAACAACAGCTTCAGTCAATTCCCTGAAATCATTACTGAGCTTTATCTATTAGAGCATCTTGAAATCTCTGAAAACAACCTGTCTCACATACCTAATGAGATTAGTAAGCTTACCGAGCTATCTATCATTAATGCTAGCGATAACAATCTTACTCAATTTCCTGAAGCTTTGTATAATGTTCCTTCACTAGTAAATATTCATCTGCCTAATAATCAGATATCAAATATCACATCTAATATCTCTAATTTGACACAATTACACACGCTTAATCTGGATTTTAATCAGCTCACTGAACTTCCAAGATGCACACAAGTAACACTGCTTAGCGTAAATAACAACCAAATTGAGCGATTACCCAATAGTTTTAGGGATTTTTCTGAGTTATACGGATTGTCGTTGAATAATAATAAAATCACTGAGTTTCCAAATGACATTCAAGTAGGTCTATTAACACTTAGTGGTAATAAAATATCCATATTACCTGACAGTATTGGCAATATATCGACGTTGACTGTTCTAGCACTCGAAAACAATCAAATAACCACATTGCCTAGTAATATAGGCTGTCTCCATCAATTAGCAGTTCTTTTACTAGACAACAATCAACTCACTGAACTTCCAGATAGCATTGGTGATTTAATAGAGTTAGAGCAACTGACACTAGACAACAATCAACTTAATGAGTTTCCAGATAGTATTGGCCAGCTAACTAACCTCAGTGTACTTAATTTTGAACACAATAATATTAAAGTGCTACCTAAAAGCTTTCAAAAATTAATTCAGTTACCCAGCCTTATTGTCATCTTGGATGACTACAAACCCTCTATATTCAAATCTATAAGTAATTTTATTTTCCGTTTTTTTATCAAGCCTTTTAAGCGAATCCCTGCTTAATAATGATGACAAAAAATAAAACACCCTAATTTTACTACCAAATTTTATAAGACCCTGCCATGCGCCTAATAGAATTACGCCTAAAAAACCTAAACTCGCTCAAAGGCGAGTGGCTTATTGACTTCACCGACCCCGCTTTTATTAGCGAAGGTATTTTTGCCATTACCGGACATACTGGCGCTGGCAAGACTACCATTTTGGATGCGATTTGCTTAGCGCTATACAGTCAGACTCCGAGACTGGGTGATATCACAGGTGCATCTAATGAGATGATGACCCAAGGTACTGGCGAGTGTTCAGCTGAAGTGGTTATAGAAATTGGCGGTAAGCATTATCGCTGCTTTTGGTATCAGCATCGCGCGCATAAAAAACCCAAAGGCAAGCTTGCCTCTATTATCCATGAGATCAGTGACGTTGAAACAGGTGATATCTTAGAGGATGCTAAGTCTAAAACAGCGCCGTTTATCAAAGAACTCATTGGCATGGATTTTAGCCAATTTACGCGCTCAATTATGTTGGCGCAAGGTGGTTTTGCTGCTTTTTTAAAATCAGATACATGGGAAAGAGCCGCTATTTTAGAGAAAATAACTGGCACTGATATTTATGCGCAAATATCTAAAAATGTCTTTGAGAAAAAACGGGATAAGGAGCATGAGCTTGCTAAATTGCAAGCTGGTGTGGATAGCTTACCCTTATTGAGTGCTGAAAACGAAGCACAACTGATAACAGAACTACAAACGCAGCAAAGCTTACAAACAACGCAGCAGCAAGACTTTGATACCATCACTAAGCAACTGGGCTGGCTAGATGACGTTGCGAAATTAAAGCAAAGCTTAGCGCAAAATCTCACCGCACTGACCAACGCCACACAAGATGAGCAAGACTTTGTTCCCAATGCTTTGCGTCTAAATGCGGCCAATAAGGCGCTTGAGATTGAAGGCGCTTTTCAAGCACTGACGCACAGTCGTGATATAAGCAAACAACTCAGCAATGAACAACAGGATTTACTTGATAAAATCCCTACTCAAACAACATTATTAGAGCAAGCGACCACGACTTTTAACGTTGCCAATACCTCTGAATCCCAACTGGAAAATGAGCTACGCGATACCCAGCCCATCATCGATAGCGTGCGAAAAATCGATACCAAAATACAGCAGCACACACATACGTTAGCCGCTGATAATCAGCGCAAAAACATCTTATCATCGAGTATCCAGCGCTTATCACAAGAAATAATGATACATCAAACAGCAGAGCAAGATATTAAGAGCGAGCTGACTCGTATCGCAAGCTATCTAGGCGAGCGTAGTGCGCTAAATAATATTGATAGCGATATTATTACCTTTAATAATAATTGCACTCGTATGAAATCATTGCTACAGAGCAATATTCAATCAAGTGACAATAAACAGGCGTATCAACACTCAAATAGCCAGTTGCAACAACAACTTTCGACTCTCAATCAGCAACAAGAAGCAGATAACAAGCTTATTGAGCAAAAACAACAAGTACTTAAAGAATTACAACAGCAGCAAACGGCATTATTAGAAGATAAGTCACCAAATGAGCTACGTGCTGATATTGATTATATAGACACGCTTACTCAGCACAGTGAACAAATACGCCTTGGACTCCAGCAACTGGCTGACGTTTCAGAAAGAATAACTATTGTTAGCGCAGCTGTGCCAGATATCCAACAAGCATTGAATACGCTTAGAGATATAATAACTAATCATGAATCAGCTATTAAAGGCGAAAAAACTCAACGCCAAGACAAGCAAGACTATCTTGAAGCACTACAGAAAGTTGCTAATCTTGAGAATTATATTATCGAGTTACAGGATGGCATGCCATGTCCATTATGCGGAGCGCTTGAACACCCCTACGGACAGCAGCACCCACTATTAGAAAGTCATAATAGCCAACATGAGACCTCATTAACGGAACAAACACGGCAACAGATTATTAATATTGATATGCGTATAGATAATATGACGCACGAATTATCAGATTGTCAAAGTCAATATGCTGGCAAACAAAACCAGCTGCAAAATGAAAGCAATCAACTCGCCACATTACGCATGCAAGCGCAAACGCTTTGTAGCGATATCAATAGCTATATCGAAAATAATATCAATTCTGACACTGACACTGACACTGCTATCAACACTATTGTTCAGCCTATAAGTGATATGAATAATAAAATACTGTCAGTTACTCAGTATTTAGCTGGCGATGCTGCCGACAGTATAAGCACAGACCCACAGTTGCTTAGCCATTTATTATCTACCGTCAACGATGTTAAAGCAGCACTGAGCCAAGAAAAAGAAAGGATCAAAAGTACGCTTAACCAATATGACAGCTTCACTCAAACACTGTCTGAGACGACCGAAGCGCTTGATAATACTCAAAAACAACAGCAGCACTATCATAATGATAATCATAAGATAACCACTGATATTAGGCTCAACACTCAACGAATAGACGACATAGATCGCGTGCTACAGGCAAGTTTTGTGGAGCTGACCACAGTAATAGCTGCGGTAGCGACTGTGGTAGAAACCTATCCGGCTGATCAATATCAAAATCATTTAAGCAAGATATCTGATAATGATTCAACCCATAGTGTAATAACAGATTCTACTGCAATAAAAAATACTTTATCAATATTAAACAATAGCATTCAAGATAAAATAGTTGTTAATCAACAGGATAGTGATACATATATTGGTCATTTGCGCCAGCTAAGTTTGGGTTTAAAACAGCTGAAACAGTACTTTCATGCTCAAAAAGACAGCGCCCAAACCTTACAAACGGAAAGTAGTAAATTAACCACTCTAATTGAGGCCAAGCAAGTACAGTTGGATAATGAAAATACTGAGCTTAATAAGCTTAACAACAGTATCGAAGAACAAACAACAGCGCTTAAGCAATTACAAGACGATAGAACACAGAAATTCACTGATAAAGATCCTGATGAAGAAAGCAATCGTTTGCATACAGCACTTGATAACGCGAAGTCCAAAAAGGTAGAAGCACAAAGGCAACGAGATAATAACGAGCAGTTGCTGTTGCAACTACAGAATCGTGCCCAACAACTATCAACTGATCTTAGTAAGATTTCTATCACGCTTAGCACACAGGAAAGTGAGTTTTCAAGCGTGTTAATACAATCGCAGTTCGATACTGAAACTGATTTTTTTAACGCTCGTCTGCCGAAAGCGACACGTGATACGCTCCAACAGCAATACGCCTCTATTGAACAGGCTTTAAATCATGCCAACATGCAATTAAAACAGACGCAGCATGCATTCGATGAAAAGGTATCTTTGGCATTAACTGAGCTGACAGATGAGAATCGAGACAGTCTTGCCAGTAAGCATACTGAACTCAAGTTAGAGAATGAGCAGCGATTGGGCGCAATTGGGGCAATTAAGCAGCGACTAATAGACAATGAACAACAAAAAGTGGCGCAAACAACGCAAAATATTGCCATAAATGCTCAAAAAGAAGCCTTACAAGTGTGGCAGCAGCTGTATGAGCTTATCGGTTCAGCAGATGGTAAAAAATATCGCAATTTTGCACAAGGTTTAACCTTTAAAATTATGATTGACCATGCCAATATTCAATTGAAGAAAATGAGTGACCGCTATTTGCTAACACCCGATATTAATAATCCGCTAGAGCTCAACGTTATTGATAATTATCAAGGCGGTGATATTCGTAGTACCAAGAACCTATCAGGTGGCGAAGGTTTTATTATCAGTCTCGCTCTAGCGCTTGGCTTATCACAAATGGCCAGCCAAAATACGCGGGTCGATTCACTGTTTTTGGATGAAGGTTTTGGCACGCTTGATGAGGAGTCATTAGATATTGCCCTCGACACCTTAACCAACTTGCAACAAGAAGGTAAAATCATTGGTATCATCTCTCATGTGCAAGCGCTGAAAGCACGCATTTTTACCCAAATTCACGTGAAGAAGCTCTCAGGTGGTTATAGTGAAATAAGTGGTCAAGGCTGTAGTAGAGTCACCACTAAAGATGCTGTTTAAAGTGTGAAAGAGATGAAAGGACTATGATGATATTATTATGATGCTAAGTAGGGTTATACAGAGTGTGGGTAACGCAAAGATTGCTAACGCCCTGCCCGTTGTTTTAGTTGGAGTCTTGGTTATCGCGACTGGCACCGCTCAGGCAACCATCAGCTGCGCTGGTTATTTACCGAATAGCTATTTTGAGCGTATTGAAACTAACGTACCCTTTGCTGGCAAGTTAGTCGAATTAACAGATGGGTCGCAGCAGCTACAAGATTTAAATGGCACCGTTATTCTCGATGGATTGACAGACGGCTATATATTGATGGATAAGTATTTATTGGCTCAGAAAAACGGAAAATATGGTGTCGTAAACGCAGCTGGCAAGATAATTGTGCCTTTTGAGTATGACGATATTCAAACTGAACCTGATATAACGACCAGCTTTATTGTCAGCGTTAAGTCATCAGATGATGCTCGCAATGCCACCAAACAGGGTATTATCAATCGCCATGGCGGCTGGGTTTATCCGTTAGACAATGCTCATATCGAGCATGCGCATTACGATTCTGCCCAAGATTATTTTATAGTTACTAACAATAACGAGCTAACAGGATTGCTTGATGATAGAGGCTACTGGGCTGTAATGCCGCAATATGATGCGATTCATCCGTTAAATGCCTGTACAGGCGAGCCATTATACCTGCAGGTCAGCTTTAAAAATAAAACGGCGCTTATTGACCAAAACAATGATGTCATCATTCCACTCGCTGCCAACCAACATATCGAATCTTTTAATAATTCTACCAAGCCGCTACTATTTTTACGCAGCACGTTAGTTGCTGGTAGCACCGCTACTGGCATGAGTGAAGATATTCAAGAGGATATTATTAGCGCTCAAATTATCGACGCTAATGGTAAGTTAATCCTCGCATCAGACGCACCGATTAGAAAACTGCTATATCATCAGCTCTATACTTATAAGCAAGCGGGTAAGTTTGGGATTATTAATGATAAAGGTGAAGTAACACTAAAACCCCAATTTGACAGTTATCGTGATGATGCGGATAAAGTATGGCTTGAAAAGAATGGTAAAATGCGGCGTTTAAATACATTGATAACGTTAGAGTAGCGCTTTTATCATTTTTACTGCTTCTATTTTAATGCTCCTATTTATCATTCGAGCATTAGAAGATAAAAAACCACCGTTAATTAATAACGGTGGTTTTTTTGAAAAGATCTTTATCTTGTTGTTTATTGAATGACTACTTAGTTAGTTTAGTTACTTAGTGACTAAACCGCTTAGCTCACTCATCAATACTGACAACGTTGAAAGACCAATTTGACCATTTTCATCATTGCTATGCAGATTATCTAACTTGCTCATCTCTGTGGTGACAGACTCCAGATGATCTAAGTGGCGTGAACGCCATTCACCAAATGCTTGCTTGGCATCTGGTTTTGATAATACCGCATCCATTAGTAGACGCAAGCTACGTGACAGCTCATTCATCAACGCATGACGTGCGCGGCGATCCCAGTAGTCTTGCTGTGGTAACGTTGCGATGTTGTCCATCATCCAATCTAACTGTAAGACGTGATAGGCATCAAAGTACAACGTTGCAATCTCATCAACAGGACGCTCATATTGCTCAGCGAGCAGTGCGGCATCAAGTGCATCAACATGATAAGGCAGCATCGCAAACAATGCGGCATCACTATTAGACAAATCATTCTGCATCAGGCTAGTGGTATCTTCTTGCAAGTATTCTGCAAATTGTTGCTCAATAAAGCCGCCTGATTTGGTTAATTTCTCAACACTATCACTAAAGCGACTAATCATATCAGCGACTTGCAATTCTTGACCAAAGGCATTGATAAACCAAACCACACCTTGCTCAAGCGCGTCACGTAGACGCAGCTCAAGAGTTAGCAGTAATGTAGCATCGACTTGATTGTCCAGTGCTTCAAGGGTGTTCCAAGCTTTTGACACATTGAAGACATCACGGCTAATCGCATAACCACGTACGATGGTCGCAAGCGATTGGTCTGTTTCCTCATAAAGACGGAACAGTGCTTCAATACCCAAACGATTGACCACACTATTGGTCAAATAGGTGCTGATAATCTCACGATGTAAGCGATGTTCAGTCATCTCATCAAAGAACCGCGTCGCCAGCTCATCAGGGAAATACTTGCGCAGCTCATTGATAAAGTACGCATCATCTGGCAAGTCTGATGATAACAAGTTGTCATACACCCACATTTTGCCATAAGCCATGACAACTGCCAGCTCAGGGTTGGTCAAGCCAGTATCTGCTTTTTGACGTTTGGCAATTTCTTCATCTGATGGCAGATATTCAATCGCCCGATCAAGACGCCCTTCACCTTCTAACATCTGAATAAAACGTTGATGATCGCTTAAGTTAGCCGCCGCACGAATGTGGCTAAGCTCGATCGCTTGTGGCTGAAGGTAATTTTGACGCAATACCAGTTCTGCCACGCTATCAGTCATGCTCTCAAGCAACTCATTACGCTGCTTTAAAGTCATGTCGCCTTGCTCGACCACTTTGCCAAGTAAAATTTTGATATTGACTTCATGATCTGAGCAGTTTACGCCGCCTGAGTTATCGATAGCGTCGGTATAAATGCGACCGCCTGTTTGTGCATATTCGATACGCCCTTGCTGGGTAAAGCCTAAGTTACCACCTTCACCAACGATGGCCGTACGTAGCTCATTGCCGTTGACCCGTACTGCGTCATTGGCACGGTCGCCGACATCAGCATGGCTCTCATTCACGCTTTTCACATAAGTACCGATACCGCCATTCCAAATGAGATCAACAGGCGATTTTAACAACGCACTGATTAACTCATTGGGTGCCATGCTGTCTTCAGCGATATCAAAACGCTGTTTCATCTCAGCACTGAGCGTGATGCTCTTATCTTGGCGGGAGAAAACGCCACCTCCTTGGCTAATAAGCGACTTTTCATAGTCATCCCACGTCGAACGCGGCATGTCAAATAAGCGGGCACGTTCTGCGTGTGAAGCAGCAGCATCTGGATTAGGATCAATAAAGATATGTAGATGGTTAAATGCGGCGACCAGCTGGGTATGGGTTGATAGCAGCATACCATTGCCGAATACGTCACCGCTCATATCACCAATACCAACCACGGTAAAGTTATCACGGTTCTGAATGTCCATGCCGCGCATACGGAAGTGGCGTTTGACCGATTCCCAACCACCGCGTGCAGTGATACCCATGGCTTTGTGATCGTAACCAACTGAGCCACCTGAAGCAAAGGCATCGTCGAGCCAGAAGTCATATTCAGCAGACAAGGCATTGGCAATATCAGAGAAGCTGGCGGTTCCTTTATCAGCCGCGACCACTAAGTACGGATCATCTTCATCATGACGCACGGTGTTGGCTGGCGGGACAATTTTGCCATCAACGATATTATCCGTCACATCGAGCATGCCGCGTAGGAATGCTTGATAACAAGCAATGCCTTCGGCTTGCAATACGTCGCGACCATCTGCCATGGTTTTGGTTTTGACGATAAAGCCGCCTTTTGAACCAACAGGAACAATCACCGCGTTTTTGACCATTTGTGCTTTGACCAAACCAAGCACTTCGGTGCGGAAATCTTCCATACGATCCGACCAGCGCAGACCACCACGGGCCACTTTACCACCGCGCAAATGCACCGCTTCAACACGCGGCGAATACACGAATATCTCAAACATCGGCTTTGGTTTTGGTAGATTAGGAATATCTGCTGCCAAAAACTTAAACGATAAACGATCTTTACGCTGACCATCGCTATCGGTTTGATAGAAGTTGGTGCGTACCATGGCGTTAATTAAATCTAAGTACCAGCGTAAGATACGGT
This sequence comes from Psychrobacter sp. Ps4, assembly GCF_022129285.1. Lineage (NCBI taxonomy): Bacteria > Pseudomonadati > Pseudomonadota > Gammaproteobacteria > Moraxellales > Moraxellaceae > Psychrobacter > Psychrobacter sp. Ps4. The sequence goes on along the minus strand of NZ_JADQAK010000001.1, from coordinate 224,211 downwards.
CTTCATCCAAGCTATCCACACCTGCCAATGCAGCCATGATTTGCTGGTGAATCTGAGCGGTTTTTTCTGTGCGCTCATCTTCACTGTACTTAGGGTTCATACGGGCATCAAACAGACTACCGAGCGCCACGCTAATGTCGCTATTTTTTACTACCGTTTGCTGAATATACGTACTAGAGAATGGTGCTTTCGCTTGCATCATATAGCGTGACAATGCTCGTAGTACCACCACATCATAAGTGTCTAAATTGGTCGTTAATACCAATTCGTTAAAGGAGTCACTCTCGACATGTCCCGCCCAAATCTGCTTGAGACTGTCTTCAAACTGACCACGCACCACTTGCATGTTGACAGTATCGACATGCTCCAGTGTTAACTCATACTCTTGCATCCAAATGGGCTGCTCTGGCAAATCAAACTCATAGGTTTGTGCTGAAATGACAGACACACCAAAGTTTTCAAGGATTGGCAGGACTTTGGATAAAATAACAGGCTGTTCACGACCATACAGTTTTAGGTGTAATTGATTGCTTGCGTCGCCGGTTGATTGGTATAAATGCCAAATCATCGGCTGTTCTGCTGTCAATACAGCCAAACGCTTGGTGTCTTCAACCGCAGTACGGGCATCAAAACGCTCTTGATAAGCCGCAGGGATATAATTCAAAAAGCGACGGTTTAAAGCATTGGCTTGTTGTTCACCGACATTATCCAGCAGCATTTTTTGATAGCTGTCGCTCCATGATTGCATTAAAGCAGATAGTTTGGCTTCAAGTGCAGCAGTATCGACGTCTTTCACTTGACCTGGCACTGTACGTACATGGACATGCACACGTGCGTGAGCTGATTCATTGAATTCTGTGGTAAAGCCTGATGATGTGCCACCGTAGGCTTCTTTTAGGACGTTCTGTACTTTGATACGTAGCTCTGTATTGAACTTGTCGCGCGGGATATAGACCAAACATGAGACAAAACGCTGATAATGATCCACACGGCTGAATAGGCGCAGGCTCTTTTTATCTTGCAACTGGCTGATACCAGAAACGATAGGATATAGCTCTTCAACGCTGGCTTGAAAGAGGTCGTCACGCGGTAAGGTGTTAATCACATGCATCATTTTATGGTGCGCATGACCGTCACGCGGCAGTTCTGCCATCGCCATAATCTTATTGGCTTTGTCACGTAATAGCGGAATTTGCTGTACCGTTAGTTGATACGCTTGTGAGGTCAATAGACCAATAAATCGATATTCACCAACCAGCTTACCACTATCATCAAATTTATGAATACCTAAAAAGTCCATATATACGGGACGATGCACAGGCGATACACGGCTTGATTTGGACAACATCAATACGCGCGGTTCAGTCAATAGTTGCTTTAATACTTTTGGCAATTGGCTAAAACTTTCTGACAGTTTATCTTCTTCGGCACCGCGTAATAGACCAAGACCGCTATTACCAATGGCGAATAAATCTAAATCAGCAGGTTCAGCATTCACTTCGACAGCCTGCCCGCCTTCCAAACGGTATTCACGATAACCCAAGAATATAAAATGATCGTCTAATATCCAATCTAAAAATGCTTGTATTTCTTGCTGCGAGTAAAAAACTTCTGGCAGCGGCTTGTTTGATAGCTCAGCTTTGATATCCGTCAACTGCGCACGCATCTGCTTCCAATCGCCAACGACTGTATCTAGCGTATCAATTTTTGCCAATAACATTTGCTGTAATGCAGCCAGATCTTCATCATCTTGATAGGCAATTTCACAATGAATCAAAGACAAATGAGAGGTCGCGCTTTCATGTGCGCCTTCGACATGAGTAATATGACCATTATCATCACGTGCAACACTGACAATGATGTTATAAGTACGATGAACATCGATACCTTCAGACTCAAGACTCATCAAAATCGTATCGACTAAAAACGGTCTGTCATAGGCAACAATTTGAATAACCGTATGTGAGCTATGAAAATGCTGCTCTTCTGCTTTGGGGTTCAGCACCTTCAGTTGTGGCTTGCTGCCATCATAGGCTTGGAGCAACGTAAAATGATGTAATGCCATGCCCGCTAGGTCAGCATTACTGATAGTCTCAGCTGCCTCTGCGTGCAATGGCTGATAATAGCTATGAATAAAATGATCAAATAATGATTTGTCTTTTTGTACATAACTGGTAGCAATATCGCTTATCTGGCTGATGCGCTCTTTTGCGATACTGAGGGAGTTTGGCATGTCCTTCATCCTTTTTTATAGATTTAATTTATCATTTATTTAAGTTTATTAATTCGTACTAACTAATGGCAGCGCATAAATATGTGAAACATTATTGGTGCTGCGGAGCAGTATATCCATTTACGCAATTTATTCTGTTTTTTCTTGATATTTTAAGTTTCTCTCCTTTTTTAACCCTTATTTTTAGGAATATGTCGCAATTGGGATTTAATACCATTAATTTAGTGAAGTGTAACGTACATAGCGCGCCAGCTAAAGCGTACAACATCATTTCATGAATCAGCAACATGTCGATAACATTTGCTCATGAGACAGGTTTTTCCGTTTATTGATGATTAATTGCTGGCAAGTGGATACTCATGGCAATCGGTACGACTTTTTTGTTAGAATATGCCAGTATATTTGAGAGTGTGTGGCTAACTCATAATTAACTTTAATGCTAAGGGCAAGACGTATGATGAATATTTTGGTGATTGGTTCAGGTGGTCGCGAACACGCGCTAGCATGGCAATGTGCAAAAGACGACAAGGTCAATAATGTCTACGTCGCGCCTGGTAATGCTGGTACAGCGCTTGAACCTAAATGCCAAAACGTTGTACTAATATCTACTGACGAGAACGCTAGTGAACATAGTGCAATCATCGATTTTTGCCAAAACAATGCCATTGATATGGTCATTGTTGGACCAGAAGCGCCTTTGGTCACTGGTATCGTTGATGCTTGCCGCGATGCTGGGATTCAAGCGTGGGGACCAACAGCATACTGTGCGCAATTAGAAGGTTCCAAAACCTTCGCCAAAGAATTTATGGAGCAAAACAATATCCCTACCGCAGCCTACAAAGGCTTCACCGAAGCAGTAGCTGCCAAAGCTTATATCGATGAACAAGGTGCACCCATCGTTATCAAAGCTGATGGCCTTGCCGCTGGCAAAGGGGTCATCGTTGCAGAAACTATCGAACAGGCATATGAGGCCATCGATGATATGCTTGCGGACAATAAGTTTGGTGATGCAGGCAGCCGCGTGGTGATTGAGCAATTTTTGCAAGGTGAAGAAGCCAGCTTTATCTGCATGATTGATGGTAAAAATATCTTGCCAATGGCAACAAGCCAAGACCATAAACGGGCTTTTGAAGGCGATACAGGTCCGAACACAGGCGGTATGGGAGCATACTCTCCTGCGCCAGTGGTCACTCAAGATGTCCATGAAAAAGTCATGACCCAAGTCATTCAACCAGTGGTTGATGCAATGAATAATGCGGGTCACCCTTATACGGGATTTTTATATGCAGGTCTCATGATTGATGAAGCAGGTGACCCTTATGTGATCGAATTTAACTGCCGTTTTGGTGATCCAGAAACTCAGCCTATCTTAATGCGTTTACAATCATCAATGGTAGATTTGGTGGCACAAGGTCTAGCAGGACAGTTGCCTAGTGATGCTCAATGGGACAGCCGCCCTGCCCTCGGTATCGTCATTGCTTCAAAAGGCTATCCTGAAACATCATCAAAAGGTGATGTGATTGCTGGCTTGCCAGAACTAGATGATAATAATGACAACGCTGTCAAAGTCTTCCATGCTGGCACTGCTTTTTCTGACAGCGATGCCATAGACCGTGAAAAAGAAGTAGTGACGAATGGCGGACGTGTATTATGCGTGACTGCTCTTGCAGATAGTATTTCAGATGCTCAGCAAGCCGCACTTGCGGTAACAGGTGCGATTAGTTTTGATGGTGCACAGTATCGCCGTGATATTGGTCATCACGCCATTGCTCGTGAAAACAGTTAAAAATCAATATTACTCAGGCGAGAGCTATTCGCAGTTTTAGTCTGATAAAGCAAATTACTCTTAGCTTTTATAATTCGACCTAGTATCATGCTAGGTCTTATTTTTTGATATTATTTTTTACGAAGTTATAATCTGCAAATATATACTGCGGCTTACAAAGTAACTGCTATTGGCAAGCTTAGGCTCATCAACCAAATGTGCTTTATATGATACAATTTTGTACCCGTACATCGCATCTCCCTTGTATTGTAGGTTTTGAACCCACAAATCAATACCAACTGGATGAATGATTATATTTATGGCAAATGATACGTCTAAACCTTCTAGCACCAAGCAATCCATCGATAACTTAAAAACCTCAGGGTTTGATAGACGAATGTCGATTGCTAAAACTTCCTTAAATATTGGTCGCCGCTGGGCGGGTAATAGTGTGTCTGGCATTTTCTTAAATAAAGAAGCTCGCACAGCACGCAACCAAGTATTTATGGAAGCCCAAGCAAACTACCTCGCAGAAGAGCTAGGTAAGCTAAAAGGTTCGGTCGTCAAAATTGGTCAAATGCTAGCGATTTATGGCGAACATATTTTACCACCAGAAATCACCCGTGCTTTGCAAACGCTCAATGATGATACCGCTACGTTATCATGGCCAACCATGCAACAAACCCTACAGCAATTATTGGGTGAAAAACTACATGAATTAGATGTTGATACGGTTCCTATAGGCACTGCGTCTCTCGCTCAAGTTCATCGCGCTACGGTGATTGCAACTGGCGAGCAAGTTGTATTAAAAATTCAGTATCCGGGTGTTGCTGATGCAATCAACTCAGATCTTGCTTTATTTAAGCAACTATTAAGAGTAAGTAATATCGTTCCGCAGACCCGTTCGCTCGATGCTTGGTTCGAAGAGATACGTGACCTACTCCATCATGAAGTGGACTATGAAGCTGAAGCCGCGACGACAGAACGATTTTATGACCGTCTGAGTAATGATCCGCGTTACATAGTGCCCAAGATTAATCGCACTTATTCCAAAAAACGTCTACTCTGTATGTCTTATGAGCCAGGTATTACCGTAGTTTCTGAGGCATTACAATTATTACCTCATGAGCGTCGTAACGCTATTGGTCAGGCAGCCATCGAAATCATGATGCAAGAGATTTTTGTGTGGGGCGAAATGCAGACAGACCCCAACTTTGGTAATTATCTGGTTCGTGTCAGTGAAAATGAAGGCGATATCGATAAATTAGTATTATTAGATTTTGGTGCTATTCGTCAATTTGATAACAACCTTTTGACCATTGCGCATGGCTTACTAAAAGCTGGTTACCGCCATGATCATCAGGCGATGATGCTTGCGATGACGGGTTATGACTTCTTTGATAGTATGAGTGATAAAGTACGCTCTGATATGGCGTCACTATTTTTATTGGCAACCGAACCGTTTAGTGATCCGGCGACCAATCCTGATATTCCTAGCGATTGTCTAGATAAGGACGACCGTTATATTTGGGCGAACAGCAAACTCCACTCTCGCCTCTCAACACAAGCCACAAAAGCGATGCAGTCTTTTGAGTTTAACTTACCACCAAAAGAATTTATGTTTATTAGTCGAAAATTTATTGGTGCTTATACCTTTTTGACGGTGCTTGATGCTTATACTGATCCGGATACTTTAGTAAAACCTTATTTGTAGTTTTGATTGAAGAAAATTTTCTCTAATAGTAAGTAATTTTTTAACCGCCCTTTTGTGGCGGTTTTATTTTTTATCATTTTATTTACTTAGGCTATTTAACTTGATTCACAGTGTCGACCTTCCACTCATCAAACCTAGTTTTATAACCCTCGGGCTTACGCATAATAAGTTCCCAGCATACCTCTCCACGGGCTAAATATTTTATTTCAAAATGCGTGCGCTGACTGTCATCAGCGACTTGATAGCGCTCATTAGGCAACGACCATATCTCCGTTGCTTGCTGCTCTGCATTATTGATATAGGCTTCAATGTTGGTTACTAGTACCACTTCTCCACCTACTTGCAATCGCGACAATAGAAACTCGAAAAAAGGCATGTTTAGCCATTGCTGGTTGGGATTGTGCTGTTCAGGATTGGGGTACAGTATGAAGATTTTACTGACACTATTGGGTTTAATGGCATGCACAATCCATGCGATCGCATCAGCATGAATGGCGGTTAAATTCGGTGAATCTTGTAGCACTGCCAGTTTGGCAAAAGCGTCAAACTTATTGCGCGTACGTTCGATCGCAATCAGATGCTTATCGATATTTTTTGCGGCGAAACCAAGAGCATGCTTACCCTTCCCTGCACCAATTTCTAATATTAAAGGGACAGCGCTTTTATTGTCGTGAATGATATTTGGCATAATAAAATCACGTGGTGCTGAAAGCTTTTCTGGTTGAAATGCTCGCTGTTGCTGATGTGTAAGCTCAATATTATCGGTCATCTACTATCCTTAAAGTATTTGTCTTTTGCCATTATTCGGGCGCATGCTATTATATAGCCAATCTACTTCAATAGTAATATAGCGACAGCGAGTAACGTGCTATCGTAGTCTATCAAGCGTATACGAGGTGAAAATAGATGCAATTACCGACTGCCGCTCTCTAATGACGTTCATCATACAAATAAATCGAGGATACTCCCACCCTTATCATGACTGAATCTACCCCCCATAGCTCCCCTAAAACCTATCCTTGCCCACGTTGCGGCACTAAAACAGCATGGCAAGACAATAAATACAAGCCGTTTTGTAGCAGTCAATGCAAACTTATCGACTTAGGTGCATGGGCAAATGAAGACTATACCTTACCTGCAGAAACCACGCCTTTTTCTGACGAGCTATAATCAACACCTTCTCTTTTAACTAATTTATCATCTTGAGGATGTTTTATATGTCTGCTACTTATCTGATGCCCACTTATAACCGTCAGCCAATCAGCTTTATACGCGGTTCAGGCAGCTGGCTATATACCAAAGATGACACGCCTTATTTAGATGCGCTGACTGGTATTGCCGTATGCGGTTTAGGGCATTGCCACCCGCAAGTGACTGACGCCATTCAGCAGCAAGCAGCGACTTTAGTACATACCAGTAATTTATTCGGTATCGACTGGCAAGAGCGTGCGGGTGAAGTGCTATGTACAGCCGCCCAAATGGACAGTGTGTTTTTTGCCAATAGTGGTGCTGAAGCGAACGAGGCGGCGCTCAAATTGGCGCGTCTATATGCCTATCAGCAAGGTTTTAAACGCCCAAAAGTCGTCGTTATGGAGCAGTCATTCCATGGTCGTACCTTACTATCATTGTCAGCCACCGCCAACCCAAAAGCCCGTGAAGGGTTTTACACATTAGATGAGGACTTTATCCGTGTACCCTTTGGCGATATTGCCGCGATTAAGCAAGCCGCGCAAGATCATGATGAAATTTGCGCCATCTTTGTAGAGCCTATTCAAGGTGAAGGGGGTTTAAATACTGCTGCCAACGGATTTACGTATCTTGAAGAATTACAAGCAGAGTGTGAAGCACACAACTGGCTATTTATGCTAGATGAAGTGCAAACAGGTAATGGCCGTACAGGTAAATACTTCGCTTATCAACATAGTAATGCGCGTCCTGATGTATTGACGACGGCTAAGGGCTTGGGTAACGGTTTTCCAGTAGGCGCGTGTATGGTACGTGGCCGCGCTAATGGGCTGTTTGGTGCTGGTAGCCATGGTTCTACTTATGGCGGCACGCCGCTAGCCAGTCGTGTGGTACATAGCGTGTATGACGTATTGGCTAACAGTGATATCATGACCAATGCCGTAACCGAAGGGCTGTTTATTCGAGAGACGCTGGTCGATACACTAGGACAATATGGTGTCAGCAGTCGTGGTGCAGGTATGATGATTGGTATCGCCTTACCTGAAGACATGGACTGTAGTCAGTTGGTTGATCGTGCACGTGATGAGCAAAAGCTAATCATCAATGTCACTGGTGGGCATGTTGTGCGCTTGCTACCGCCGCTTAATATGAGCCGCGATGAGAGCACACAAGTGGCTGAGCGTCTGATTGACTTGCTAAAACCATCATTTTAAATGATTGGTTACATTAAACGCTAATACTAAAAAAGCCTATAGATAATATGTCTATAGGCTTTTTGCTTTTGGAGGCTTTAGACCACTCTCTACGGTGCATTATTCAAACGTCATCTAATTGGCATGGAAGTACTTTTTTAACACCTCTAAACAGCGAGTGATTTTAGCTGGCTGTTGATCACGGTTTAAGGTGACGGCATATAGTACAAAACTTGGTAATTGATAACCGGTCAACACTTCGACCAAGTCACCATTTTCAAGCTCTTTTTTGATGTCCATTTCCATCATTCTAACCAAGCCATGACCTTCTTTTGCCAAGGTGGTCGCCATAAAGACATTATTGGTATAAATGCGTGAATTCATTTTCGTGCGCGTCTTTTTACCCGTTTCTGTCTGAATGAGATCAATTTGATTGGCATCTTTCATGATTTCAATACAAATCAGCTGATGGTCAGCCAAATCTTTAGGCGTCTGCAGTTTGGTATGTTGGCGTAGGTACTGCGGTGAAGCAACCAACATTTGGCGCACATCGGTCAATGGATGACTGCTGAGGCTCGAGTCATTAATCGATGGACTCATACGAATCGCAATATCGATCCGCTCATCAATCATGTCAATATAGTGGTTGTCTGCTAGATAGGTAATGCTAAGATCATCATGTGCCGCCATCCACGTAGAAAGTGCCGGCAAAATATGATTAACGCCAAGCTCCGGTGTTGTCGCCACTCGTAAGCTGCCTGCCAACTCATCACGCAACTGATTGACCTTAATCCGTCCTTGTTCAGCAGCACTTACCACATCCTTTGCGGCTTCATAAAAGCTCTCGCCAGCTTCTGTTAAGCTCAGCTTACGAGTTGATCGGTGTAATAGCACGACGCCCAGCTCATTTTCTAATGAGCGGATTTGCTGACTGACGGCACTGGTTGTAATGCCAAGCTCACGAGCAGAGCCACTAAAAGAGCCATGTCCAACTACACTGGCGAACACAGCCATACCACGTAAATTATCCAACATATTCTCACCTAAACTTCATTTCAGTTTTTAATATAACTTAACCATTATAGCGAATCTTAATTTATTTTATCGTTATTAAATATTTCTCTCTTGTTTAAAAAAGCCCATTTAATCTGCAATAAAAACAAAAATATCAAGGCGATAGTACAACATCGCCTTGATATTTTATATGAAAGTTGTATTTAATAACTATATAGACTTTTAAATAATTTTAACAACAGTTTTTCTGACTGTTTAATACAACTGAACCTTACCCATTTTTCCTTCACCGCGCTCATTCAAATACTGCATCACAGGCGTAGCAAGCAGTCTTGCTTCTGCAACCGTTTTGGCTTGCACCAAGCGTTTTTGTTGGCGACGCTCAGGCGTCTTATCCTCTGCTTGCATGACGCTGCCATCGATTTGCAAGTCAATTTCTGCTTGGGTGAACTGCTGTTGCAGTTTAGCCGCTAATTGCTGAAAAGTAGTTTGTAAATGCCGACTATCTATACTGGTTATAAATATTGCCTTGCCATCGCATAAGCCCGTCATCATGCCTTGACGCGCAAGTGCCAATTCGTCTTGAGCCAATATCTCCGCTTCACGAGCCGTTTGTAGCCAATAATCCCATTTTTCTGGTGTCCACTCACCAAGCAGTTCTTGCGGTGAGCAACGCAGCAAAGTACGAGGATCATCCAGTTGCGTTGTTAACTGAGAATTATTTGCATCAGGCTCAACAACGGGTTCAGGCTCAACAACGGGTTCAGGCTCAACAACGGGTTCAGGCTCAATAACGGGTTCAGGCTCAATAACGGGTTCAGGCTCAACAACGGGTTCAGGCTCAACAACGGGTTCAGGCTCAATAACGGGTTCAGGCTCAATAACGGGTTCAGGGTTAGTAACTAATACATCATGATTTTGCTCATCATTTTGAGCCAAACTTGGCTCAAAATTGTTATAGGTTTTGACTTGTAAATCATCATTATCTCGTGCTTGATAATCAACGCCATAAGACTGTAATGGCGGTGCAGAAGCCGATTGGCTATTCGATGATTGTGTAGAAGGTGTAGATGTCCCATCTTCTATAGCTGGTACTTCAGGTGATACAGAGCCAGCATAAGTATGATTTAATATCTCATCGACTGGCAATGGACGAAATGCTAGCAGACGTAAAATGCACATTTCCAGCGCTTGCATTGGTGTGCTCGCAAGCTTAACACCTTCACGTGCTTGCACGACAATCTCATAATACAGTTGCAGAACGTCTGGACTCATATGCTGCGCAAGCGTGTTAATATCTTGCGCCTGTGCCTCATTTACATTTAATGCCACTTCAGGCAACAGCTGAGTCAACGCCAATTGATGCAGTAATTCAGTAAGACCATCAAACATGCTAGTTGCATCAACCATTTGCGCGCGCATTTGTTCTATATGAGCCGCGACAGCAGATTTGTCATGGTTATAGATATCAGTAATTAAACTGACCAGATCAGCCGCATCAATTAAACCAAGCATGGCGTTTACAGTGACATCATCGAGCGCACCTTGACCAAAAGCAATGGCCTGATCGGTCAATGACAACGCATCACGTACCGAGCCTTTGGCGGCGCTGGCTAACTGCCAGAGCGCAGGCTGTGTATAACCTACCTGCTCTTGGGTAAGAACATTTGCCAAATGCTCGCTGAGTAACGTTTGCGGTAGCGGACGTAGTACAAACTGTAAACAACGCGAAATAATGGTAATCGGCAATTTTTGCGGATCAGTCGTGGCAAGTAAGAATTTTACATGCTCAGGGGGTTCTTCCAAAGTTTTAAGAAGCGCATTAAAACTGTGTGTGGACAACATATGTACTTCATCAATCAGGTACACTTTATAACGCCCCTGACTTGGCGCATACGGCACATTATCCAGCAACTCTCGTGTATCTTCTACTTTGGTACGGGATGCCGCATCAATCTCGATAAGATCGATGAATCGCCCTTGATCGATGGCCACGCAGTTATCACACACACCGCAAGGCGTACTAGTAATACCCGTATCGCAGTTCAAACATTTAGATAGGATACGCGCAATCGTGGTCTTACCCACACCGCGTGTGCCCGTAAAGAGGTAAGCATGATGCAAACGGTTATAATCAATCGCATTAATCAATGCTTGAGAAACATGCGTTTGCCCAATCAACTCGTGAAAGTTTTTGGGACGATATTTGCGCGCTAAAACTTGATATTGCTGCGTCATAATAAATGCCAATGTGAATAATACAAATATAGATGGGGTGTCAAACCAGTAGGCTGTATTAGGTTTAGATTATAACTGGGCTTGAAGTTGTGCTAAACGTTCATATAAGCGCTGAGTATTGGCGTCAATCACTGGACCTTTTTGATAAAAGGCATCCAAGTACACCTCTGTATTGACGCTATCATCACAAGGTCTAAACTCTACGCCAATCAAAAACAAATCATCCATCACTGGATCCTGTATTTGAGCATTGAGCTCCAATAACAAGTCTTGTTGAGACGTGCGAACCTTATCAGCACTCAGCGAACTATTATCATCTTGCGCATAGAAAACCAGCAGATAATGGCGTCCAAACACGTGATAAGAGTGCTCATGACAAACATAACCATTCCAGCGAGAGTCTTGATCCATCGTTTTGTAAGCTAAGATTTTTTCAACCAAACAAGCGTAAGTGTACATTGACTCATCGACCAAAATATCGACCGGCTCTTTTGGTAGGGGTTGACCTGCCTCATAATGATTTTTAATCAAACTATTAAACAGCTTGTACCACATTCGAGTATTTTTCTGAATCTCAGCCATGAGTGCTTTGGCAAAGACTGCCTGATCTGGTTCTGTAGCTTTGAGCAAACGTTGCTCAATTTGATCGATCAACTGATTATCAATCAATTGCTCTTGCACCCTAATCGCTCTTTGATGAAAGTCAGGCGACTGTAAAAACTGGGTAAGTAATGTCGATTCGTCTTGGAATGACTTAAACCCTGTCAGCTGGCTGCGATGAAAGTCTAAAAATGCGGACAAATCGCTTGGCGTAACCAATTGGCTGATGATATCGACAAAGCTTTGATGGCTAAATACCTGTAAGACACTCTGCTCATCATCCAGATCTAAAACACAGTCTTCAGCAAAAAACTGACTACCATATTCATAATCAACCGTATGCGAGGATGCTTGTGGTTTGTCATCTTGATGTGTAACAGACAGTGACGTCAAACCAATGAAATAAACATCCTTACCAGCTGTCGAGGTATTACTTTCTGCCATCGACCTATCGTTTTTTAGATAAAGCTGAGCATGACGCTTAATTAGTTGGTTGACGACTTCTTTTCTCCACTCACGAACTTGAGCGCTGTCTACTTTTTGCCTACTCGCTTGCATCACCACATCATTGACGATCAAATAAATAATAGCGCCAGAAAACTCAAAAACGAAATCATAACCTTGAAACTGCTTAGGATTGATTGTTTTATCTGCTGGTAATTCATACAAAGATAAGAAACTTTGTTGAATCATCTGTTGCAAAAGTGATGGTGACGCGTGCTGAGTATCCATGATGTCCCTATAAATGAGGTCTCATAAAGAATCTGGGACCATTCCATTGAAAGCAAAAGAGCTTTCTTATGTTCAGTTTAGTCCCAGCATGGATTTATGGCAAGTAAACCAGTTCTAGCTTTCTAACTTGCGGCGCATATGCGGAAATAAAATCACATCACGGATACTGGCCGAATCGGTAAACAACATCACCAAACGGTCAATACCGATACCTTCACCTGCGGTTGGTGGTAAGCCATAAGACAACGCTTCGATGTATTCTTCATCAAAATGCATCGCTTCATCATCACCAGCGTCTTTTTCAGCGACTTGTCCACGGAAGCGTTCTGCCTGATCAGCAGGATCATTGAGCTCGCTAAAGCCGTTTGCCAGTTCACGACCACCGATGAATAGCTCAAAACGATCGGTGATTTCAGGATTGTCATCACTACGGCGTGCCAGTGGTGAAGTTTCCGCTGGATATTCAGTGATGAACGTTGGCTGACGCAATTGGTGTTCAGCGGTTTCTTCAAAGATAATAGTCTGTAGTTTGCCCACACCAAACACCTCTTTCACTTGCTGTTTAAGCGTTGTCGAGGCGTACTCTGCCAGATATTCACGGTCATTGATACGTGCCATATCGAAATTTTCGGCATATTTTGCAATTGCATCAGACATAGATAAACGTATAAATGGCGCTTTTAGACTGATGGCTTCTTCTTGATAAGCAATCTCAGTCGTGCCCAAAATATCCATCGCTAATTCATTAAATAAGCGTTCGGTCAAATCCATCAAGTCATGATAATCAGCATACGCTTGATAAAATTCAATCATGGTAAATTCAGGATTATGGCGAGTTGATACACCTTCGTTACGGAAGCTGCGGTTAATCTCGAACACTCTTTCAAAACCACCAACGACTAAGCGCTTCAAGTAAAGCTCAGGCGCGATACGCAGATATAAAGGCATATCTAGAGCGTTATGATGCGTCACAAACGGACGCGCCACCGCACCACCTGGGATAGGATGCATCATCGGCGTCTCAACTTCCATGAAACGCTCATTTAACATAAACTTGCGAATGCCGCTAATGACTTGACTGCGAATCATAAAGGTATCACGAGTCGTCTCATTGGTCATCAAATCAAGATGACGATTACGATAGCGAGCTTCGATATCAGCTAAACCATGGAACTTGTTTGGCATTGGACGTAGCGCTTTAGTCAATAACTGAAACTCTTCGATATGCACATATAAATCGCCCTTGCCTGAGCGACCGATGTAGCCTGATACGCCAACAATATCACCCAAATCTAATGATTTAATGGTCGCTAACGTCTCTGGATCCAACTCTTTGCGTGCAACATATAACTGAATGCGACCCGTCATGTCTTGAATAACAATAAAGGCACCACGGTTCAGCATGACGCGACCTGCCACGTTGACCTGTATTTTTTCGCCATTCGCCGCTTTTTCTTCAATTTCTTGTTTTGAGACGCCGTCAAAGGCAGTTTGCAAATCTTGCGCATAATCAGTACGTTTAAATGTATTTGGATACGGCTGTTTGCCTGAAGCAGTGATATCGTCTAGCTTAGCTTGCAGCTGAGCAATTAGCTCGTTAGCGTCTTCTGGGGCTTGCTCTTGATTCTGATTGTTGTGCTTTGACATAACACTCTCAATATTGTTAGGTAATTAAATGAAATAAACGAAAACTGCAAAATTAAATCTATACTTATTATCATGGTCGATAGCCGTAAAAAAACAGCTATAAACAAACAGACACTGTCATCTAGACAGTGTCACGCTTTTATGAATTAATGATTCACGACCAGCTATTGATCCTCTAGTCATTAATATCCTGATGGTTACTAATCACCACCGCCAATACTGGCCATCAAATCAGCCTGATGCTCACGCAACAGTGCATCAAGAACCTCATCCAAGTCGCCTTCCATAATGGCATCAAGCTTGTATAACGTCAGGTTGATACGGTGATCGGTCATGCGACCTTGTGGGAAATTATAGGTGCGAATGCGTTCTGAGCGATCGCCACTACCCACCAAATCACGGCGTATGGTATCTGCGGCATCAACTTGAGCCTGTACTTTGACTTGCTGAATCTTTGAAATCAGCATTTTCATCGCTTGCGCACGGTTTTTGTGCTGGCTACGCTCTTGTTGACACTCTACCACGGTACCCGTGGGAATGTGGGTCAAACGTACGGCTGAGTCAGTGGTGTTAACGTGCTGACCACCGGCACCGCTTGAACGGAAGGTATCAAAACGGATATCGGCTGGATTTAGATCTACTGTATCATCAATCTCAACCTCAGGCATCACCGCCACGGTACAAGCTGAGGTATGCACGCGACCTTGGCTTTCGGTTTCAGGCACACGCTGCACACGGTGTACGCCTGATTCAAACTTTAAGCGACCATACACGCTGTTGCCTGATACGCGAGTGATGATTTCTTTATAACCGCCATGCTCGCCTTCACTTGCCGACAGTACTTCCACTGTCCAGCCTTGTGTCTGCGCGTATTTTTGGTACATTCGAAACAAGTCACCAGAGAAAATCGCGGCTTCATCACCACCTGTACCCGCTCGAATTTCCAAGAAAGCAGGCACTTTATCATTTGGATCTTTTGGTAGCATCATGACATTGAGCGCCTCTTCCATCTCTACGATAGTCTCGCGGGCGTTATCAATCTCTTCTTGCATCATCTCTTTCATGTCAGGATCTGATGCATCAGCCAGCATAGCCTCTGCATCAGCCTGATCCGTTTCTGCACGCACATAGTTCTGCCATAAAGTAGTGATATCCATCAAGTCGCTGTGCTCGACAGACAGTTCACGGAATTTATTATTATCGCTGATGATACTAGGATCTGATAATAAGGCGGTGACCTCTTCATAACGGTCTACCATCTGGTCTAAACGCAGGCGTAAGGATTCTTTCATAAAAGGACTTTTAATTGGATGAGAGGAATAAGACCGTGATTATAGCAAATTTTTCGGGGTAAATTAAAACCTCTAAGCATTCTTCCCGTTATATTCGCAAATAGCGCCTCATTCTTGAATAATATATTGCTTAAATAATGTAATTAAATGCTCATAACAAAAATAACAGACAAAAAAATAGCTAAGGTTGCTCTTAGCTATTTTTTATTAGTAACAGATTTTACTTTAAAAATTAAACCTTACGCACCAACACTGAACCGATAGAGTAACCAGCACCAAATGAACAGATAACACCCAAATCACCTGATGCCAGCTCATCTTTATAGCGATGGAAAACAATCATCGGACTGGCTGAACTGGTGTTAGCAAATTCAGCAATGACACTTGGCACAATCGCTTTATCCGCTTCTTTACCGATGACCGTACGTAGGATTAAATCCAACATATTGGCATTGGCTTGGTGCAGCCACATCATTTTAACGTCAGACGTTGCGATATCGTTCTCTTGCAAATGCTCAGTGATGACTTCTGAAACCTTTGGACAGACTTCACGGAACACTTTTCGACCATTTTGTAAGAATAGCTTGTCGGTGACTGGCTCTTTAATGTCTGGATACATCTCAGTCTGTGCCGCTAAGAACTCTGAGCGATCCATAAAGCCGTATTCGTTTTTGATATTGGTCGAAAACTGGGTGAATAGCTTAGAGTTAAGAATCTCATAACCTTTTGGCGTGTCTAGCTCTTCGACGATAGATGCTGTTGCGACATCGCCAAAGATAAAGTGGCTGTCACGGTTACGCCAGTTTAGATGCGCTGAGGTAATCTCAACGTTGACCACAGCGATGCGCTTAGCCAGACCAGAAACGATAGAGCCGTGTGCTTGCGATAGACCAAAAGTCGCGGCGCTACAAGCAACGTTCATATCATAAGCAAAACCACCAATCATACCGATTGCATTTTGAATCTCGATAGCGACCGCAGGATAAGTACGCTGAAAGTTTGAACAGGCAAGAATGATACCATCTAGGTCATTCGCCTCAAGACCTGCATCTGCTAGCGCGTCTTTCAAAGCCGCAGTACCCATTTCTGCCATGATAGACAGCTCTTCACCTAAATGACGATAAGGAATCACTGGTGCCATGATTTCAGGATCTAAAATACCATCCTTTTCCATCACATAACGTGATTTGATACCAGATACTTTTTCGATAAAGGCCGCTGAAGAAGGCTCTAGGGCAGTCAAAGTTCCTGCTGCTATCTCGTCAGCATGCTTTGCATTATAATTCTCAACATATTTATTAAATGAATCTACTAGCTCTTCATTACTGATGCTATAAGGCGGAATATACAGGCCAGTGCCTGTGATACAAGTCGTCATGATAAGCTTCCTTGTCTACTACTATAGGGCTTGGGATAAGCATAAAAGTGGAAAAATAACAGTCGTTTGATTTCAGTGAATAACTGTAAACTTAAAATCAGAGCCTTTATTATGCCTGAATATAATTATTTTTCTAATACTTTGTTACAAATAATCTGTTTGTTGCGAAAAATAAGCAAAGTCCTGACTTCATTTTGGAGCAGCTACGTTATAATTGGCGCACTTTGCTAGCGACACATTCACAGTTCGAGCGCATAAAACTGCGAGACATAAAACCCGCTCATATTTGGGAATACTCATGGTAGAAATTTTTAACTGGTTATTTGGACAATACGCTGACTATCCCACTGTCTTTATTGCTCTGGAATTGATTGCTGTCATATTTGGGGTAGCAAGTGTCTTACTCGCCAGCAGAACCAATATTTTGGTATTTCCGATAGGTCTCGTCAGCACCGCTATATTTGTCTATCTATTGTGGAAATGGCAGTTATTTGGCGATATGTTTATCAATGCCTACTATACGGTGATGAGTCTATATGGCTGGATCAATTGGACACAGAGTAAGAAAAACACAGCCATAAAAAAACAGCAAGATTATATCAACCCTACTGGTCAGCAGCAAAATGAGTCGTTAGCAAGCATTAACGCCCAGAACGCTATTCAAGTAGAACATCTCGATAAAAAAGATTTGCCAATACTCGCCTTACTAGCCTCGGCGACTATTGCCTTTGTCGCGTTGGTGTATTACTTCAGACCAGTCATCAATAATAACTTTAGTTTTGATGGCGCGGTATTAGGATTGCATTTATTTACGTGGGTCGATTACACCGATATGTTGACTACCGCGCTGTTTTTGATGGCGATGTGGCTGATGGCGCGGCGCAAAATTGAGCATTGGATACTCTGGATAATCGCCGATGCTATTTCAGTCCCGCTATACTTTTATAAAGGTCTCACTTTTACTGCGCTACAATACGTAGTCTTCACTCTTATCGCAATTTGGGCTTACTATGAATGGCAACGACGTTACCGCTTGCAACCTAAAGCAGCATACGCCTAAATCGGTCATCAATGTCGCTATCCTAGGGGCAGAGAGCACTGGTAAGACCACGCTATGTCGCGACTTGGCAGCGCATTTTGGCTGCCCTTGGGTACCAGAATATATGCGCACCTATCTACAAGCGAAATGGGATAAGGAACACCTCACTTGCACTTGGGAGGATTTACTCCCTATTGCACAAGGTCAAATTGAGTTAGAAAATAAACTCGCTGAACAAGCGGCTCAAAGCGATCACAACCATTATTTATTTTGTGACACCAGTTTATTTGAGCTAATGGTTTATTCTAATTGGTATTATGGTGATTGCCCTGATGCACTTACCCAAGCGGCGTTAACGCATCATTATGACTTGATTTTATTAACCGAAGTCGATATCCCGTGGGTCGCCGATGACCTAAGAGATAGCCCACATCAGCGTGATGAAATCAGTGCTTATTTTGAAAGTCAGCTGACCCGTCACCAAAAGCCATTTCATCGCATAGGTGGTGATAGAGATGAGCGGGTACAACAAGTGCTCGAATGGCTTTCTTAAACCCATCCTATACCACGTTATCAGTAAATGACCTACAACCTTACCTTTAAGAGCATTAAGAGATGTCCATGCTAAAAAACATTGAACGATACCTAGAAAAAACCATCTTTAACAGCCGCTGGATATTGGCGCCTTTTTATTTAGGGCTAGTCTTAGGGATTATTTTATTATTTATAAAATTCATTCAAAAAACAGTCATGATGTTCAATACTGTATTTAGCGCTTCTGTATCAGATGTCATTGTTAATATATTAGTGTTGGTCGACCTCTCTTTAGTAGCCAGTTTATTATTAATTATCATATTTAGTGGCTATGAAATATTTGTCTCAAAAATTGACACTGGTGATCACGTTGATCGACCTAGTTGGATGGGCAAAGTAGATTTTTCTGGTCTAAAACTAAAAGTCATCGGTGCCATCGTCGCTATTTCTGCGATTGATCTATTAAAATCGTTTATGGATATTCCTAATGAATTGAGTGAGGGTGAAGCGGATAAACTCATGTGGAAAGTCATCATTCATATGACTTTCGTGTTGTCTGGTTTATTATTTGCTATTATGGATAAAGTGGTTGGTGATACTAAAAAACACTGATGCCAGAAAACACTAGTATCAAAAAATACTGGTATCAGAAAATACTAAGGCTTATTTTTCCACACACTCTCCATCGTTCTTACATATTTTTTCTTCACCTCTCCTCTATGATCTTCTTTGAACCTACTGACTGTTATATGCACAGTTTTGGACTAAAGATTCATATGAGGAGCTTTCATGCAAAAAACACTATTGACTAAATTGTCCATCATCGCCGGGCTTTGTATTATTTTTGCCATCGGTCTCGGTATGATTGGCTCAGTCATCTACGAACGACAAAATTATGCCGCGTCGGTGGTTAAAGAAATTGCCCAGCAGCACGTCAATCCGCAAGAAGTCATCACCCCATTTATCATCATCCCTACCACAATTACGCCTGAATGTCAGATTACAGCACCTGGAACAACCAGTAAATGTGCACCATCCTACTCAAAAAATGAAATTATCTTTGCCAGTCAGACCCAAGCCATACAAGATCTTGAAGTCAGCACTGATACCTACAAACGTGGCATCTATCATGCGACCAGTTATGATGGTGCGTTGACATTTGACCAGCGCTATACATTTGATCAAGCCATCAGCAGCTTATATGACACTACGAGCAAAACTAGTGACGCACAAGTCTCCATCAACACACCCACCAATAAAAACAACACCCAGCCCGAAAAAGCCATCATCCACTGGAACGCAGCAAAATTGATTATTCCAGTATCAGATCTGCGCGGCGTGGCGACGCTACCAACGGTGACCATTGATAAAAAACCGATAAAAGCGACCTACCCTCAGACAGCGCTGCTGAAAAATCTAACCTATGTAGAAGTAGCTATTCCGCAAAATATATTACAGCATTCAGTAAAAAATATAACGAGCCAACAGAATAGCAATAACGCCCTTGCTACGAACGGTGCTAGCGAGTCATTAACCAGTACAGAAATCGTCACTGATTTACCGTTAGCTGGTATTAGCAATGTAAACACTGTGCCGACTGGACAAAACTTTAACTTAACGATGCGCAGTAATTGGCATGCACCAAACTTTATTGGTAAGGCGCTCCCCAATGCCAAAAAACTTACCGCTAAAGGTTTTGAAGCCAGTTGGCAAAATCAGTATTTAACAATAGCCAACAATCAAGATTTGTCGCAGTGTATCAGCAGCGCTAACAACCGATGTGTCGTCACCAGTCAAGCCACTCTCGATAATAATAGCCAGTCAATGGCTTCTGGTGATGCGCTTATAGCAATGGAAGGCGCTGTTACAGCAGAAGCTACTGCCATACCTGATAGCTATCGAAACGTGCGCCTGAACAGCTTTGGTGTAAGTTTTGCTGAGCCTAATGATGTATATTTACAAACTGAAAGAACGATGAAATATGCCTTATTATTAATCTTAGTATCATTCGGCACTTTCTTCTTATTTGAAGTGATCAAATCCAGTCGTATTCACCCTATTCAATATCTGTTGGTCGGTTGTGCGCTGTTTGTGTTTTATGTCTTACTATTACCACTTGCTGAGCAAATTGTCTTTTGGAAGGCGTATGCCATTGCTGCCAGCGCCTGTGTTGGACTCATTGGTTGGTATGCTTATTATGTACTGGGCGGCGTCAAGCGAGCGGCGATTTTCACTGTCACACTGGCAGGATTGTATGCGGCGTTTTTCGGCATATTAACCACCGAAGATATGAATTTATTGCTTGGTGCTGTCTTCTGTTTTGTGCTACTCGCTTGCGTGATGGTCATGACGCGTAAAATTGATTGGTACAAAATTGCCTAACTCAGATAGGGCATGTTAAAAGCGTTTAGTCTAGGGCTGTCTTACGTTGGTATCATTGGCTATTATTAAGCCTGCTAACATAAGACCGCTCGATCTACTCATAGATAATTCAATATAGCAATCATCTTATTTATTATCATCTAATGATCTCACTATTCAAGGCCTTCGCCCAGTCTCGACATCCATTCTCACAGCGTTCACAGAGCTGATTGGGGTCAAATATATGATCAACATAGCCGCAATGCATACATGCGTAATATGTTTCTGACTCTATCTCTTCGACAGGTTGATACTGCTTAGGGAAAAGCGGCATACCATAGCCAGTGTTTTCAGGCGGATATAACAATATACTAAAATTACCGTCTGTCTCTAGCAGGCCTGTACGCACTTGACCCAAATGCTCGACCCCTTGTTGGCGCATCTCAGTAAAAAACTCATCATGAGACATTTTACCCTTTTTAATCTTATCGAGTACCAGCATTCCGTCCTCTACAATATAGAGCGACTTCCCTTCTAACAGATCTTCAAAAGGTTGGAATTCCATCATGATCCACGTGCACAATCGATAAAGCAGGATAACGGCGCTCATGACCAGCACCGCCTGAATAATCGGCAAATCCTCGTTAAACATAGGGTCACCTGCGATAGAACCCAATGATAAAATAATGGTCAACTCAAAGATTGACAGCTGACGGACGCCGCGTTTGCCCGTCAAACGCAAAAACGAAATAATCAGTACAAACATGACGCTGACACGCACCAATATCTCAAGCGCAAATGCCCAAGTGGTGTCATGAATAAAGATACTTGCCCAATCCATATTACTTTTTCCTATCTATTGTTTTTATTTAATTTACGACAATTCATTTAAGCAATCGTTCTGAGTATGCGCTTGACCCACATCACATCACTTTTGTAGTCAGCCTTTATTGTTAATTCAACTATCATCAGTCCAATTTAAAAAATACTTTTGCCTGCGAGTGCAATAAAATATGATCTGTTGTGAGAAATCTCCCAATTGACAACTAGCAACGGGGTTTTCGCACTTCAGCCAGTATTTCTGCTGGTAAAAAATCGGTTACAACAACATCCCTAAAAGTCGAATTTGCCTATTTTATTTAAAAACCAACTTCTTTATTGTAGGAATTATTTTTGAAAGCCACCTTGTACACCGTTATTGCATTAATCGCCTTTGCTGCAAACTCTCTCTTTTGCCGTATGGCGTTAGCAGAGGGTCATATAGATGCTTGGAGCTTTACCATTTTGCGCCTGCTGAGCGCTGCTGTCTGCCTAGGTATTATCATGACCATTCATGCTTATCGGTTACGACAGCACGCGCGAGAGTCTGACAGTATTGCTCACGCTGCTATTTTAAGTGACAAAGGCAGCTGGTTAAGTAGCGTGAGCTTAGTGATTTATGCGCTATGCTTTTCGATTGCTTATGTAGAGTTGGATACTGGTACAGGAGCGCTGATTCTATTTTCAGCGGTTCAGCTGACGATGATTGGTTGGGGCATCTATAAGAAAGAGCAATTGAGCGGCTTACAATGGCTGGCATTTATCGTAGCGGTAGCAGGGTTTGTCTATTTGATGCTACCGTCAGCAGCGGTGCCTTCGTTATTAGCGGCGGTGCTTATGGCAATCAGTGGTGCTGCTTGGGGTATATATAGCATACGCGGCAAATCATGCGTGTCACCGCTGCGAGCCACAGGTTTTAATTTCATTCGGAGTCTGATAGCAGCGCCCATACTGTTAGTGATAAGCATGACTTATCTAGAAAATATAGGCTTGGAAAACATCAATCTAGGTGATATTACTATCAAAGGAGTACTTTTGGCCTGTGCATCAGGAGCGATCGCATCTGGTATGGGCTACAGTATCTGGTATATGGCCATGCCTTTGTTAAAAAACACTCAAGCAGCAGTTGTACAATTGTGTGTACCTATACTGGCTGCGATATTAGGCGTGGTGTTTTTATCTGAGCAATTGACCATGCCATTCGTTATAGCAAGCTCAGTTATCTTGGGTGCAGTACTGGTATTTATTTTAAATAGAGAAAAAGCCCCTTCGTGAAATATCCTCATTCGTTATTCAAAATTAATAGGCTAATAAAGACTAAAATGCTTAGTGATAAAAAAGATAGATAAGATTACTACCATAGCCCTCAAACACAACATGAAGTTACATTCTCTACGGTATCATGTTGCTTGAAGTAACAACCTACTTTTACCGATACTTTTGAGGCATATTATGAAAAAATTATTAGCTGTAGCACCTTTTGCTCTATTATTGTCTGCCTGCGCCACTAATGCACCAACTACTACGACCCCAGAGACCAATACTCAGCCAGTAGTCCAATCATTCACTTGTGAAGACAACGGTCAACTCACTGCTGCTTACACTGCCAATGGTCAAACTGCTAACCTAAACGTGACCTTGCCTAAAGTTGGCTTAACCAACGCAAAAATCACTATGGAGCAAGCGGTATCAGGTTCTGGCGCTCGTTATGTGAATAATGTTAACCCTAAAACCACTTACGATTGGCACACCAAAGCGGATTACGGCATCATGACCATCACATCAGACAATGGTCAACAATACCAAGTGAACTGCCAACTATAATAACCCTAGAAACAAGCATAAATAATACGTGATGGTTATTTGAATAAAACCCATGTTTCTATTCAAATCTATTAAAACGAAAGAGCCAATAGGCAAACTACTGGCTCTTTTTTGTGCTTAACTTTTTATGCTTGATAATTCAATCTTAATGATCAACATTGAATCACTCAATAAAAAACTGCCTGAATACTTTATGTACCCAAGCAGTTGAAAGTCATGTCGTTTTTATATTTGTTTATAGTTATTAGAACAGCTGTTGAATCAGTCGTTAGGTGTTAACTACGGCGGACCGTTAAACCACGGTCACATGCAAACGTGCATCGACATTACCGCGAGTAGCATTAGAGTATGGGCAAACTTGATGAGCTGTTTCGACCAGTGTTTGCGCTTGAGCGTCATCAATGCCCGACACTTCAACATACAAATCTATATCTAGGTTATATCTACCATCGGCTTTCATACCAATACCCACTTGGGTCGAGGTTTTTGAGGCAGTGATTGGCAGTTTCATTTGCTGGGCGGTCAGATTTAAAGCACTATCAAAACAAGCCGCATAACCCATTGCAAAAAGCTGCTCTGGATTGACACCTTCCTTTTCTGTTTCTTGAAAAGAGACCAGATCAAAAGCTAGCGAACCATCGTCAAGACCTGTATGACCAGAACGACCACCCGTTGCCGTTGCTCGCGTTTTATAGAAAATTTTCATCATATATTCCTTATGGATTGGCATGTTATTGGTATTGGGCAATACGCTGCAAATCAATCTTACTGCGTTTTGGTGCCATCATTATAAAAGTGAACACGCTAATCTGGTAGAGCATTACTCCAGCATCCTTGCCTATTCCTATAAATATTTATATCATTAGGCAAATTATAAAGTAAGTAGAAATCATGAAAACAAAAACGGTTGAGCAGCTACTTAGTATATTACCCAAAAACCAAACCATCGAATCAGACATTTCAGGCTTGTTTTTTTATTGTGCCGACAGACCAAGAAAGACGGTCAGCTATATCCAAGAACCTAGTATATGTATCGTCTTACAAGGCACGCGTGAAATTTACTTAGGTACAGATTGCCAGAAATTTGATGACAGCAGTCTGATGTTCTGCCCTGTAAATATTCCTATAAGCATGCATATCAAACACGCCACTGTAGAGAAGCCTGTCATCGTATTGTCTATGAAATTAAATTTGGCGCTCATTCGTGAGGTCATGGCGCAAATACCCCCTCAGAAAAATGCCGATTATGAGCATCAAGGTATAAAATGGCCATTAGAAGACACCATATTAACCGCATTCGAACGGCTGATAGACTTGCTTAATTATCCAAGTGACATAGAGTTTTTATCACCTTTAATCCAGCAAGAGATTTATTATCGGCTACTCTCAGCACAGCAAGGTCACAAGCTTCGGCAACTGGTGGTTAATGGCAGTCACACCCACCGTATAGCCCAAGCTACCGATTGGCTAAAAGCGCATTTAGAAGAGCCCGTCATCATAGAAGATTTGGCCAGTCGATGCGGTATGAGTGTTTCGGGATTTCATCAACATTTTAAAGAAATCACTCAACTAAGCCCGCTTCAATATCAAAAAAGCCTACGATTGATGAAAGCGCGGCAGCTGATTCAACTCGGCGAGGCACAAGTATCGCAAATCGCCATGCAAGTAGGCTATGAAAGTCCCAGCCAATTTAGCCGTGAATATAAGCGGTTATTTGGAGTAAATCCAAGCAGTGAGTTAAATGTCTAACATGATGCTTCTACCGTAATGCCCCTACTATAATGGTTTCTGACTAAAGCAATTCCTCTGCGCCTTGACAGCTTCATAAGCAACTGCGTACACAATGTAATTATCTGTTTAGCAGATTCCTACACCCTCCCTCTTTCCATCCGAACAAACGACGAAATATCTTACTCAAGAAAAAAACAGTTGACTTGATCTATATATTCATATTATAACATATATTATATATTCATAATTTTGCAACTATTATAATAATTTTTCTACGTGTGATCGTCAGAATATTTCGGGAGGCACTAATATGATTCGTTTAAGCTATACTCTCAAATGCTGGGCATTGGGTGTCACTTATTTTTTGGTGTTTTATTTTATGGTGGTCATGAGCGACCCTGGTTTTAGCAAGTATATTTATATGCTGGCACTAAGCACCTTGTTATTCCCCGTAGCTAAGCGTTCAGTCGATGTTATGACGGACTTTTTTACACCAAACACGGTATTATTTAATGGATTATTGCCCTCATTATTGATCAACGTGGTGATTTGGATACTCACGCCATTTATTGTAGCACTGACCGTTATAGCATTCGTGCTTTATAGTATGGGTGTGCTGACAGAAAAGATCAGTCACTAATTTTACTCAGGTGCTAAATTTTAGAGCAAAGGTCATATGACGCCACCTTCGCTTTTTTGTTTCATAAAAGATTTATCCATCGCAAAAAAACAATGACACTCAAAAAAAAGGCTGAGTTAGCAATTGCTAATCCAGACTTTTTATCGATAGTGAGTGAGGGTTAATTACTTAAAATCAGTAGGATATCCATACGATAACCTACTCTATCAAAGCTACGAGCAAATTTCACGAATAGTTATTTGATTTTGATATTTGCCTAGAGGCCCGTATTGACCGATGGGGCTAATGTTACCAATGACGCAAGTTTCGAAATATTTGTAATAACCTTTTTGATTGAGACTTTTTGAATCTTTAATTAATAATTGCTTTGGGTCTGACACATAGTAAATAATGTTATCAGAAACGAACTCATGAATCTCAAAGCTTCTTTTAAAACTGCCGCGTAACTGCACTTCTTTTTCTACGCTTGTTGGCGCGAATACCTTCACATTTTCATTATTACTGGCTTGTGTCTCATCACAGCCCGTACTCATAAATATAGTTGATGCAAATCCTAATATTATCAATCTACCTTTAATCATTATTTTTTATCCTGCTCAAAAACCTACATCAATATATTAAGTAACGACCAAAAAACTCTGGTATAAAAAATAATAGCTCTTTGATTTAATCAAATATTATCGACTAAATAAAAGAGCTATACAAGACAATTGTCAATTAGCAAGTTTTAAAACTCAAATCGATCCTTAACTCATTTTATCCCACATCTTGCTTAGGCGCTTCGGTGACACTGCCATGCGGGTTTTCATCGGTTGCGCGAATAGCTGAATACGATACTCCTCGACCATCCAGCGGTACTCACTAATGGCTTTATCATGGGCACGATTTGCCAACCGCTCCATATGCACATCAAGCGCGTATACTCCTTCGAGATCAGATTCGAGATTGTGCTCAAGCCGTTCAATACGAATCTCCAGCGCCTCGAGATAGCGCGGATACTGCTGCCAATGGCTATAATCCATGCGATAAACAAAATCAGCCAAGTGTAAGTCTTCTAATTGGTCTTCGATATCTTCGATAGACTCACCAAATACCTCTCGATCGAGCATGAGTAAGCTTTGGCGAATACGCTGCCAGCGAGTATAGACATTTTTAAGGATTTTTATAACGTTTTGCCCCGTCAATAGAAAGTTAACCGACACCACTTCCAAGGTTTTCTCGTACTCTTCTGGCGTAAAGGGTAATTCTTCAGCAAGCGCTACGGCAGTATCATCAGCGCTTTCAGGCAAATCAGCACTGTGGTCAAATAACACATAATGCTCTTCAAGCGACGCGTCCAATGCCGCGTCGATGACGATGGTTTTTAGCTTCTCCATATCACCAAGTGGTGCAAATGCCAATTTGAATATCTTATCAATTTGGCTGGTCAGCTGTTTTTTCTTCGCACCAAGCTTACCTTTTATCAAGGTCAAAACCCCGATACGGTGTGCCTGTAACGCTGCATTGACATCGGTATATTGATGGATAGATACCGCTTCACCTGACGCATCTGCTACGAGCGCAGCAAACTGCTTCATCACCACTCCTGCACTATGATGATTTTTGCTAAAGGCAAAATGCTCAGGGAATTCGGTATGCGTACCTTGCTGCTCATTCACCGCTTGGCGGGTCTCTTGAGCATGACGAATCTGTAGAGTTTGCAGGTCGCGACCCTTTTCGATAATACGGTTTTTGTCATCGACCACACAGATTTGTGGCTGCAAATAGCGATCAATGCTGGATGGATTAAAGCTATCAGGCGTCACTGACATAACGCCGCGACGATTGAGCGCTTGGCAAAGCTGTTTAAGCAGTCCTTGTCCACCAGCGGGTTGCAGTTCATCAAACAAGCTATCGGCTGTATCAGGAATCGGTACAATTTGACGGCGAATATCCTTTGGTAGTGACTTGAGCAATTGCAATACCAGCTCATAACGCCAACCGGGTACGCCCCATAATAGTTCGATCGCATCAAGCTGCGGTAGCGCGGCAAGTGGCACACGAATGGTCACGCCATCATCATCGCTGGACGGATCAAAAACATAACGTAGCGGTAGTTTTAAATCACCCAATTTCCATACTTCTGGGAAATCGCCTGTGGTCGGTGCTTGGCTATTGAGCACGTCATCATCGGTAAAGAATAGATATTTGGCATCAGTTTTTTCAACCTCGGCACGCCAATCTTCAAAGGCTTTGCGACTGGCAATATGCTCAGGTATTTTTTTATCATAAAACTGATACAGTGCTTCTTCATCAACCAACAAATCACGGCGACGTAACTTATCTTCAATACGTTCAATGTCGGCAATTTTATCCATATTATGCTGTAAAAATGGCGCTTGACGCCCCAAATTACCAGTCACCAGACCATCACGAATGAAGATTTCTCGTGACTCAACTAAGTTCACTTGCTCATAATTGGTCAGCTGTTTACTAATAATAATCAGACCAAATAAGCTAATCTGCGCGTAAGCTTTCACTCGTCCAGTCTTCTTCGACCAATGCGGCTCAAAGTAGTGATACTTTAATAAGTCACCTGCGGCTGAGATAATCCATTCTGGTTCAATTTTGGCAACAGTGCGCATAAAGACTTGCGAGGTTTCGACCACTTCAAAAGCCATGACCCAAGGTGGTACTTGTTTAAATACCGTACTCGCGGGGAAGATTTTGGCTTTTTGCTGGCGCGCTGCTAGATATTCACCGCGATTTTCGGTTTTATGCGCAATTGTAGACAATAGACCTGTCAATAATGCGCGGTGTAAATTGGCATATTTAACCGCTTTGAGTTCTTCATCTTCTATCGCGGTAGGGTCGCTGGTCATGTTTTCTAACGAAGCATTTTTATCGGTTCCTTTATCGGAAGCTTTTGCCTCTTTAACATCCGTCAGCTTGAGGTCTGTGACCATTTGTACTAACTGACGATGGGTTTGATTCCACTCACGTACACGCGGGAAGCTCAGATAGTTTTTCTTGGTAAAATTCTTACGCTGATTGCCAGACAGCTTATTGCCATCTTCATCTTTTTCAAATAGCGCTTTCCACAGACTCAGATAGAATAAAAAGTCAGAATCATCTTGACGAAATTCCGCATGCTTTTGGTCGGCTTGCTGGCGTTTATTGGCAGGACGCTCGCGTGGATCCTGTACAGCAAGAGCCGCTACTACAATCAGCATCTCACGGATACAATCAAAATCACTGCCCGCAACCAACATACGTGCTAGCCTTGGATCGATTGGCATACGCGCCATTTTTTGTCCAGTGGGCGTCAGGCTTAAATGATCGAGACCTTTTTTTGGTTTTGGCTTATTGGTTTGATGAGCAGCAGTTGCTTCATTTTTAGAGGTAATCGCGCCTAACTCATCAAGCAATTTATGCCCATCAGTAACCAAGCGGCTATCGGGTGGCTCGATAAAGGCAAAATCATCAACACTACCTAAGCGCAGATTGGCCATCTGTAAAATAACGGATGCAAGATTGGTCCGTAAAATCTCAGGTTCGGTAAATTCTGGACGACCGGTAAAGTCCTCTTCACTATAAAGACGGATACAAACACCCGGCGCAACACGACCGCAGCGACCTTTACGCTGATTGGCAGCCGCTTGCGAGATCGCCTCAATCGGTAAACGCTGTACGCGCGAGCGATACGAATAGCGTGATATCCGCGCAAAACCCAAGTCAATCACATAGCGGATACCCGGTACGGTCAGCGCGGTCTCGGCAACGTTGGTCGCAATAACGATACGCCGACCACGACCTGACGGTTGAAAGATGCGCTGCTGCTCTTCATAAGTCTGCCGTGCAAATAGTGGCAGCACTTCGGTGTGCTTGGGTCCATGACGCTCAAGCACCTCTTGCAGCTCACGAATCTCAGCTTCTGTGGCGGCAAATATCAAGATGT
Organism: Psychrobacter sp. Ps4; assembly: GCF_022129285.1. NCBI lineage: Bacteria > Pseudomonadati > Pseudomonadota > Gammaproteobacteria > Moraxellales > Moraxellaceae > Psychrobacter > Psychrobacter sp. Ps4. The sequence continues at coordinate 194,335 of NZ_JADQAK010000001.1, read as the reverse complement.
CTGCTTGATCAGCATGACCTTTATTTTGTGCATCGCTGAAGCATTCTTCGACGGCGGCCACAACCGCACGTGGCAGATTTTCTTCAAAGTCATCGTAGCTGTCATCATCGGAGCTGTTCACTGGCTCATCAGTGAGGGGACGGTAACGAACTTCAACAGGAAAACTACGACCTTCGACATTGAAAATAGGTGCAGGTACGTTGCGTTTTAGCTTATTATCATAGCGGCTAAAGTATTCACTAAAGCGTTTGGTATCAAGTGTTGCTGAGGTAATAATCACTTTTAAATCAGGACGTTTGGGCAGTAGCTTTTTCAGATAACCCATAATGAAATCAATGTTTAAGCTACGCTCATGCGCCTCATCAATAATGATGGTATCGTATTTACTCAAGAATCTATCGTGACCCAATTCAGCCAGCAAGATACCATCGGTCATCAGCTTAACAACAGATTGCGCCGTACCCTGCTCATTAAAGCGAATCTTGAAGCTGACAGTATTACCGAGCTGCTCGCCCAATTCTTCAGCGATACGGTTTGCCACACTGCGCGCGGCCAATCGTCGAGGCTGGGTATGCCCTATCTGCCCAGTGATACCGCGACCTGCCAGCATTGCCAGCTTCGGCAATTGCGTCGTCTTACCAGAACCCGTCTCCCCTGCAACAATAATGACTTGGTGATCAATAATTGCCTGTACTAAATCTTCTGCACGTTGACTCACGGGCAAATCAAGATTCAGTTTTTCTGCCAGTTTGTCTGGAATACTATCCATACGTGCCTGCACCGCTTGCTGTGAGCGGGTCTTGATTTTTTCATACTGCGCACGTTTTTTAGTTAGCCCATCATCCGCTTTATCGTCAGAAACTTTTTTATTTTTAGCCACAGCAGCCCTTGCCAGCTCACGCTCGAGACGACTTAAATAATAACTGTCTTTAGCGAGTACTGGTAAATCAACAACCATATCAGGTTGTGAAGACGCTTCATTACTGTTTGCTGTAATATTCAAATTATCGTGATTTGGGTTTTCTAATCTACTTAATTCATCGGATTTAAGCCCATTGGTATTGTTTTCAGTTGGTATATTTGAGGTACTCTTAGAAGTATTCGGCATATTTACTTAGGCTATTTATTGTTTGGAAGTGGTTAGATTATGAGGGTAATTTGGGCGCGATTCAAGGTGGTTATAGTGTTTGCTTGGCAACTATGCAGACTATTATCTATTTTCAAAACGCTCAGTCAAAATATTTCTAAGCTCATTAGTCATAGGCTTAAATTTAAAATGCTCTGGCTCCATTTGAACAATCAAAGCATACTGATCCTTTTCAATTGAGTTATCCTCACATAAAAAATGATTCATCTCCTGACTAGTGATGGCATTAATAATATAAAAAGGAGTATCGCTATCTTCAAACTGTGTCAGCTCATAGTAATTATTCGGATCCCGCATAACGAGATTAGTACCATTAGAAAGAGTCGTATAATAGGTATCCTCAGTAGCTTGCTGCGCCTCTAATCTTAAAGGATTGCCTTGGGTAGCGAAATAATACTTCAGCATATAACCAATATCGCTATTAATCACATCCAAACGTAAATGCTCACCCTCTTCTGTGATGCATTGATAGATCATAAAAGGTTCGTAAATTCGTGGTTTAGTAGTGACATTTTATCAAATTTCTCAAACCTGCCAGCCCTATTTTATTTTTGTGAATAAATTATTTGTAAGCTCAAACGCTACTTGTATAAATAATCTGTTGACGAATAGCAGCCCCCGTAAAGAAATTCTGCAACTTTTGCAATGGCAGCCTAGGAAAAGGCAGATGCAGCGAAAGTATTAACCTCTCAAACGCTACCATTTCATCAGCTAATGCTTGTGCGACATCAGGTTGAATCTGCGGATTTTCATACACATTATCAATCAACCAAGTGAGTTGTGGAAACTTAGCATTATCATGAATCTGATAAAGGGTGGGTAATAGCTCATCTGAGATTTGGCAACGCGATTTGCGAATCATGCCATTTTTATAGTACATATTTAAAGCCATATTAGGGTGTGTCCTTAATTAAATGATGAGATTAAAAATGAAATGAATTTAAAATAACTTCCTTAAATTCTTGATACTTAGATAACCAACATACTCTTTATCTTCATCAGCATTTGTAAGTTCGTGACTATTATGAATCCTAGGCTCAATTAAAATCTGTATGTTTGAGACAAGGTCGTTCACGTCGTATATATCATCGATATCTACCTGAAATTTATCATCAATGTGCGATGCGGCATTAAAAGGTGTGTCTTTATCTTTAAAAGTAAGTTGTTGATAAAACTCACTTTGCTTTGCTTGTTTAATAGCATCTTTTTGATTATCAGCAACGATAAGTAGCTTATGATGAAACTCTTCAAAACTCCCCCGCTGATAGCCGCCTAAATTAATAAAGAACAGTTTTAAACCGTTATCATTCGCGGCTTGGTTATCTGACTCAATCAATTTAACAGTATGGTTTCCCACTTTGGTAATCGCTCTGTATGAATCAATATGCCATTTATTGTTGACTTCCGGCCAATGATTATTGATATCGTCTATTAGCTCGCTTACCTGATTGGCTACACCGAATAAAATATCGTGCTGCTCAATCAAACGACCTTTGGGGCGACCACCAAGCTGCACCATAAATAGTGTTGGCATAAAGAATTACCTTGTACGTTAATAACTTCTGAGTAAAATGTGTGATGTTAGATAAATCATATAAAAAGGATCAATATGGGCATTCTGATAGCTATTAAGCTGACGTTTATAGCGACTATATTTTTGCCAATAGTGTTGTGTTTAACTTCCTGTACAAATAAAGAATCAAGCTTAACATCAAGAGCTACTTATCATGACATCAGCAAAGTTGAAATTGAGAACCCTTATTCAAACCCTATTCTACTATCTTACGACGCAAAGCATCAGCCTGAAAAAATGCAGGCCATAGTCGATGAGATAAACAGTCAAAGCCATGGTTTTTGGCGTGAAGGTCTAGGCGGCAAAGAGGGAGCTAATGTTATTAGTATTCATATCTATAGCTATTCTGAGACGCCAGTTTCAAGCTTTTCTTTATTTTCTAATCAACTAATGGAGCGAGGACCAAATTATCGACAGCTTAATGTAGACGGTTTTTTTAGGCAAATAGATATTCAAGCGCTACCCGCATTGAAAGAGGTTTGGTGTGGTCATAGAGATATTGATGCATATAATAGCTTGCAACTTAGTAAATCATGCTAAAAATAGGCAAAATCCTGATACTTATATATTTAATTGCTCATCAAGGCAATACCCGCCCTGTCCTCAGTGCAAACGCCCAGTCTTCACGACCGTTCCTTGCCGCCAATTTAGCCGCGGCTTCATAATCATAAGGCACCTTGATATGCTCAACTTGCCAGCATTTACCTTGTTCAGTATCAACACATTTAATAAGCACGTAACTGGCATGGGGCGAATAGGTTTGCATCTTATGCAAAACAGGCAAGTCATCTTCATAGGCAGGGTAACCCACGCTACCTGTATTGATGATTATCTGACCTGTCGATAGCGTGACTGTACGTGGGATATGAGTATGACCACATACGATCACTGAACTGCCAATACCGTTAAGCTGTGCCAAAATGTCTAGATTATCACGTAAGGTCGGCTGACCCGTCTCGATATTTTCTAACAAATAGATCATGTCATCGGTTGGTGACCCATGGCACAGATAAATGTTCTCACTCAGATGACAATCAAATGGTAAATTCTGTAGCCAATTAACCGCTGCTTTAGGCAAGTCCTCTACGATAAAAGCCATGGTTGCGTTGTTGCCAATCTCCGCCGCTGTCGCTTCGTAAATCTGTCTATCCTGATTACCTCGAATAGTAATGATATCGTTCTGCTGTGCCATTAAGAGCGCATAGGTATCTTTAGGGGCAATCGGTCCGTATAAAATATCACCCAGATTAACAATTTGATCAATATCGCGCTGTTTAATATCAGTCAGCACGGCTTCAAGCGCGAAGACATTACTATGAATGTCAGAAATAGCCGCGATAGTATTTAATTGCTTGTTATTAGAGTTGGAGTTAGAGTGCGCCATCCTATTTATTTTCCTAACAAATCACTATGTTATACATCGACTAATTGTAAAAAGGAATAGAAAAGAGAAACAAAAAAACCCAATGGCTCGTGATTATTGAGACATTGGGTTTCATAAATTATGATTAATGTGATTAATAAACTATATTAAGAAGAAATAAGCCCACAATCCGACGACAAAGGTAGCAATAATATTAAGAATGACACCCGTACGGATCATTTCGCTCTGTTTAATCAATCCCGTACCAAAGACAATCGCATTTGGCGGTGTCGCAACGGGTAGCATAAAGGCACAAGATGCACCAATACCGATGACCAATACCAACACTTCGTGCGGTAAACCCATCTGCTCTGCAATGGCAGCAAATACGGGAACCAGCAGGGCGGCAGAGGCGGTATTAGAAGCAAACTCCGTCAAGAAAATAATAAATGCTGATACCGCAATCATCACCACGATAAGCGGTGCAGAAGACAACGCATTAGCGACCGTCTCCCCTAGAACCAAGGATGCACCTGATACCTTCAAAATCGTCGACAGGGCAATACCACCACCGAACAGCATGAGTACACCCCAATCAGTATTATCAGACACCTGCTTCCACGATACCAAGCCTAAGCTGACCACAGCGGCAGCAGCTGATAAGGCAATAACCGCGTCAGTATCCGTAATATCAAGCGCAGCACCAATCTTTTTGGAGAAAATCCAGCTCAACGCGGTGACAATAAAGACGATAATCGTCACTACGCGAGGTTTATTCCATACAATAGGCTCATCTTCAACCAATACAATTTTACGGTTCAGGTTGGGCTTCAAAAACACATACATCGCGCCTAACAATAGCGGCAATAATACCAGCATCATCGGCACACCAAACTTCATCCAGTCCACAAAGGCAATATTGAGCGCCTTTGCAGCGATAGCATTTGGTGGCGAACCAACGATCGTACCTAAACCACCAAGGCTTGCTGAGTAAGCGATACCTAATAGTACAAATACAAAAGTGCCTCGGTCTTTTTCGCGGTCAACTTGCGTTAAAATACCTAGCGCTAATGGCAACATCATCGCCGCCGTCGCAGTATTCGATATCCACATCGACAAAAATGCGGTCACGCCAAATATCAAAAATACCGCCGTGCTTAATTTGCCACCTGACATCGATAAAATCTTCAGGGCAATTTTTTTATCCAATTGCTGCACATGCAAGGCTGCCGCTAAAGCAAAACCACCAAAAAACAAATAAATGGTCGGATTGGCAAAGCTTTGTAAGCCTATTTCGGCATCGAATTCCGGTATACCAACTAGGGCACCAACCACGACTACCAATAGTGCCGTAATCGTGACGTGCAACGCTTCCGTTAGCCACAATACGCCGATGAAGAACAATAAGGCAAGACCCTTATTGGCATTGATATCGAATGGCAATACATTATAAATAATCATACTGATAACCGCCGCAATAGCGACCACTATCAACCCTTTACCAGTACCCTTTGGAAAGGTATCGGTAAATAAATACTCATTGCCATCATCAGGAAGATGGCTATCTAGTTTTTGCTCTGACATAAAATGTCCTTATTTTCCCAAAGACAGTGTAAAAAGACGCTAAAATAAAAACGCATGTTAGCGATTGACGGCTATTCAACCAGCAACCACAAAAAATACGCCGTTATCATAACAGATATATAACAAAAAGCTGATGCAACAAAGCCTTTATAAAAAAGCCCTTATAAAATTTGCAATAAATATGGTTATTTCACAGGTAAAGAATTACTTTAATGCGTTTTAGGAAATGTACCTTAAAACGGTACTTTATAGAGATGACATTTATCTCATGAGTTTTTTATTTTTGAACCGAACGCCGAGAGTGAGTGAGAGCAACTTATAACCAAGTAATTGCTTTTAATTAGACAGCAAACCTTGTGAGGTGCGGTTACACATCGTCACTAAACAAGCGTACACTTAGTATGTACAAGCGTATGGTGCTATCTCATACTAAATAAGTCAAAATAAATTTCTAATACCAGTAATAGCTTAATAACTATTTTTTATTAGTATTTATATCGGAAAATGAATAACAATAAATAGGAGCACTTTATGACAGATGCAAATAAAACAGACTCAACCACTAAAATGGCACCAAGAGATATCAATCAAGACGGTTTGGCTAAAAAAGATCAGCAGCGTACCGATGACTCTGCACTCGATATGATGCAGGGCATGCATGAACATGAAGACCATGAAGGTGAGAAGTAAACCAACGTTTTATGATTACCCAAGCCAAAACACGAAAGGTGCTTATCATTATGATGAGCGCCTTTCTTGTTTTGGCTCTCTTTTTTCTGGCAAGCGATCTGAGGCGTAGTTATATATAAATGCTGCCGTCAAGACGATAGCAATGGGTACAAATAGTGCTTCATAGCCAACCTTGGCGAATAAAAATGCTCCAACGGCGCTGCCACCGCAAAAGCAATACCAAATAATGGCTTGAAACCCTAATGTCGGTTTGCTAATCGATCGACCTGCCAACCAGTTACCAATCGCTGCGCCCATATCTGATGTCAAACCTGTCAAATGGGTGGTACGAATAACCGCGCCACTATAAGTCGCTACCATGGCATTCTGTAATCCGCATGCCATTGCCGCAGCCAACTGTCCTAAATAATCATGCTGCTGATACAACCAGTAGCTGGCCATTAACAGTGCCGCCTCGATATATAGCGCACTACCATAGCGCCTACCTAACTTTAATGATGTCTGCCCAATCACATAACCACTCAGTATCGCACCTGCCAAAAAAGACAATAGCAGCGCACCGACATACAAGATACTACGCACATCCAAGTAAGCAATAGCCGCTGCAAATAAGCTTACGTTGCCAGTGACGTGAGAAACCGATAGATTGGTAAACCCCATTAACGCAGCAGTGTTAACACAGCCAGCACTGAATGCCAGTACTGCCCCGCCCCACAATATCCACTTTGGTAATTTGGTTATCATATTTGCCGCCTAATGGCTTATCACCAAAAAGCATCTATTATAACCAAAAAAGGCAACCGATTGGCTGCCTTCCTGATGTATAAAACCCTATAACCGACTATTGAAGAGCATTATTTCGGCTCATCAAGCATCATTAATTGCTCACTGATAGCAACGGTATTAAAACCTGCGTCAACAAACATAATCTCGCCGGTGATACCAGATGCCCAAGGTGATAGCAAGAAAAGCGCCGCATTACCAACTTCGGTTTGTGTGATATTACGTTGTAGCGGCGCGATTTTTTCGCTGATATCGAGCATTTTACGGAATGATTTGATGCCACTGGCAGCAAGCGTGCGAATAGGACCTGCTGAGATCGCATTGACACGAATGCCTTCACCGCCCATCGAAGTAGCCAAATAGCGAACACTGGCTTCGAGGCTGGCCTTTGCCATACCCATGACGTTGTAGTTTGGCAATACCGAGATACTACCTTCATACGTCAATGTCAGCATCGAACCGTGACGCATGGCTAATAAAGCACGAGCTTCTTTGGCTAATGCTACAAAACTATAGCTTGAGATATCATGGGCAATTTGACTGCCTTCACGGGTCGTCGCCTTAACAAAATCGCCATCAAGCTGATCCATCGGTGCAAAGCCAATCGCATGTACCACACCATCGATTCCATCACCCCAATGGGCAGTGACTTGCTCAAAGCAGGCAGCGATAGACTCATCAGACGCCACATCACACTCAAGTACCAAATCTGCTTCGAATTTCTCCGCTGCCATATCGACACGCTTTTTGATCTTATCATTAGGATAAGTGAGAATTAATGAGGCACCTTCACGGTGCAGTGCCTCAGCGATAGCCCAAGCGATAGACAGTTTGCTCGCAATGCCTGTCACGACAAATCGTTGTCCTTGTAGTAGCATAATATTTCCTTTTGGGTCGATCAAAATTATTTAATCATATTAAGTTATTTGGAGTGATTAGATACGATGAATATCACAGCGTAAAAAGTACAAATTATAAAATAAGTCATTATACACGAATTAATTTAAGTAAACAGTCGTAAACTGTATTCCCTTATAATGGCGTCTAATATTGATTAAACACCCAACTGCTCGCCACAGCAGTATGAAGTTAAGGAGATTTCAAGTATAATCACAGCCCTTCCCAGCTTGCACAATTTTTATAAAAATCCTTTACAACAGTTATTTGTAACTGTTCGTAATTAGGGATTTAGCGTTAAGCTACACCCACATTTTGGATGGCTGCCAAACTTATGAGTAACACCCCAACAATAGCATCAAATTACCAAGAAAGCGTTGAGTCTTATCGTCAACTGATTCTCTCAACTGGCGAGGACTTACAGCGTCCCGGTCTTGAAGAGACGCCGATGCGTGCTGCAAAAGCTTTTGCACATTTAACCCAAGGTTATCATCAAAGCTTGGATGAAGTCGTCAACGACGCCCTGTTTCCATCGAGCAATCGCGAGCTGGTATTGGTACAAAATATTGAATTTTATTCATTGTGCGAACATCATATGCTGCCTTTTCATGGTATCGCTCATGTAGGCTATTTACCCAATGGTCAAGTACTGGGCTTATCAAAATTTGCCCGTATTGTCGATATGTTCGCCCGTCGCTTGCAAGTTCAAGAAAATTTAAGCGAGCAAGTGGCACAAACTATCATGGATGTCACTGGCTGTCGCGGCGTAGCAGTAGTGATGGATGCAGCGCATATGTGCATGATGATGCGCGGCGTAAATAAGCAGCACTCTACTACACGCACGATGTCGATGTTAGGTGAATTTGTCCATGATAACCAAGCGCGTACAGAGTTTTTGAGTGCGATCCCTAGACGTCAGCCTGCATTCTAACGCTTCAAATAACAATAGATAATAAAAAAAGGATACTTAAGTATCCTTTTTTAATGCGTACCTTTCAATATAGCTATCATTAATAATTAGCAATCAACCATTAATTGCAATATAACGAGGCATAACTAACCTATTTTACGTCATCAATCCAATTGCCATAACCTTCTGCTTCCATCTGCGCCAGTGGAATAAAACGCATTGCCGCTGAATTCATACAGTAGCGCTTGCCTGTCGGTGCTGGACCATCGTCAAATACATGACCGACGTGTGAGTCTGCATAGCGGCTACGAATTTCGGTACGGCTTCCGAATATCCCTCGGTCTTCCTTCTCAACGACCATATCCGTGCTCAATGGACGGGTAAAGCTTGGCCAGCCAGTGCCAGATTTGTACTGATCACGAGAGGAATATAGTGGCTCCCCCGATATCACATCGACATACAGCCCAGGCGCTTTATTATCCCAGTATTCATTATCAAAAGCGCGTTCGGTGCCGTCTTTTTGAGTGACTTTATATTGAATATCACTGAGCGACTGCTTTAGCTCATCCTGTGCAGGCTTCACAAAGGTATCTGGATGGAATCCTGTACTAGCTTTAGTAGCTGACGCATTGTTTGATGTTGCCTGTACGCTACCTGCCGCCGTAGGTTTAAACTGGCTAAAATCCAGCTCGTAGTCTTTACCATAGACACTTTCGATAAACTGATAGCGACCAGAATTAAAGGTATAAGCTTTATAGCGGATTGGGTTTTTCTTATAATAATCTTGATGATACTCTTCAGCAGGGTAAAACTTGCTAGCAGCAACAATTTCAATCACAACTGGTTTGCTATAGACACCAGAGTCTTGCAGTGATTGCTTAGCAGCTTCCGCTATCTGCTTTTCTTGTGCATTATTATAAAAAATAGCGGGACGATACTGGGTTCCACGATCTACATACTGGCCGTCAGCATCGGTTGGATCGGCGATACGCCATAACGCTTGAACGAGACCATTATAGGTGATTTTCGTCGGGTCATAATATACTTGAGCCGCTTCAGTATGCCCTGTGCCGCCTGCTGATACAGTGCTATAAGTTGGATTGGTCGATTGACCGCCGGTATAGCCAGAGACCACTTCTACAACGCCAGGTATCTTTTCATAACCCGCTTCCACGCACCAAAAACAACCGCCAGCGACCGTAGCGACTGCGAGATTTGGATCCGTTGGCGCATAAGGATTATCGATGGCAGTATTTTTTACAGCGGGCGTATTTTCGGTGGCAGCACAGCCAACGAAAACCATACTGATGGCTGCTACAGCCATCGAAATAGCGCCCGTCTTTAATTTATGATTCATCGATACCTCCTAAAAGTAATATAATATAACTATGATAACTCTTTGACCTCACTAAACTATACCTACATTGTTATAAAAATTTAACAGTAATTAGATATTATTTAATATAATTAAACAGTATAATCCTGAATTATACCCAATTTCTTAATAAGATAAGTTTGCTACAAAGTACAATAATTAAAAAAAGAGCACATTACGGACAGCGTAGTGTGCTCTTTTATATTACATCAATATATCTTAGGCAGCTTATGTAGCTTAGTTACTCTTTTATTTTCCAGCAGTATGCTCATCACTGGCTTGCTGAATCTTGGTTAAAATAGCCTTGATTTCAGACGCTGATAGATACGTTGGTACGGCATAGGTATCACTGACTTCTTTTGCTGCTGCTTTGGCAATTTTATCAAAATCACTGCTTTGCATGCCTTTCACCGTTGGATCTATATTCAAAGTAGCAATCAGTTCGCGTACTTGCGCGATGAGGTGGTCGGCAATCTCAGCATCACTCTTGCTAGCTTGTCCCGATTTTACCATACCTGTTTTTCTAGCCAACTGTGCCAGTCTTTTTTTACTTCCTTGACGATTGACATCAAGCACATACGGCAGCACGATGGCATTGGCACGACCGTGAGGAATACTATAGTGCGCCCCTAACTGGTGAGCGATAGCATGGACGTAACCAAGACCCGCTTTATTAAAGGCGATACCGCCGTAATGAGCGGCAATACCCATCTCTTCTCTGGCTTTAAGATTGCCGCCGTCTTTATAAACCAGCGGTAGGTTTTGCATCACAGATTTGACCGCAGAAGCCGCATAATAATCGGTCTCTACGCTCGCATTAGCACTCATCCAAGCTTCAAGCGCGTGCGTTAAAACATCGATACCCGTATCCGCTGTGATATGAGCCGGCATGCCTTTCATAATAACAGGGTCAATAGCCGCTGCTAATGGCACCATTCTTGGGTCAATAGACAGCGCTTTTTGATGCGTTTTATCGTCTGATACTACTGCACCAAGGGTTGCTTCTGAACCTGTGCCAGCCGTGGTAGGAATACAATAGAGCGGCATAGAAGGCTTTCTGGCTTTAAGAATGCCGATAAGTTGTTGCGGCTTGCAGCTATTGCCTTGTGACATCGCAATCATCTTAGCCGCATCAATGACCGAACCACCACCGATGGCAATAATTGAATCGCACTTAGCATCGATAGATTTGCGCAGTCCTTTTTCGACAACCTTAAAAGTAGGGTCTGGGGTAATGCCGTCATAAACGGTATAGCTGATATTTTTGCTATCTAGATAATCAGTCACTTTGGCTGGAATGCCTAGCTTATTAAGCACGGCATCAGTGACGATAAATACATTGGTGCTGCCTTCGTTGATAGCCATATCACATAGCTCTTCACAAGAGCTCTCACCAACAAATAGCATTGGTCTTCTAATTGGAACAACATAAGCGAACGCTTTTAAGACTTTAGCGCGTGTTTTAGCAACGGCTAAATAACCGACATTCTGCAATCCATTGGTATTTACTAACTTGTTATTTACTAATTTAACAATACTATTTTGTTTTTTCATGAGTAAAAATCCTTTTTAATGATGGTAATAATAGCGATGACAATCCTTTAAAGCAGCAATTTAAACGGCTCTTTAACTAAAAATTAAACAAATCTAAGCATCCAACTAAAGTGAACGTCTGTTTAACTTATTGTATCACTGCTATTTTTAGGATATCGCAATTAGTATGAACTGCCATGTTCTGCTTATTTGGCTATATCTGCTTAACTCTTTTTGGCTAAGCTAAATCATACTCGCCTGCAGCAACTGCTGCGCATAGGGATGCTGTGGGCTATTAAAAACATCTTCAGTACGTCCGTACTCAATACATATGCCATCTTTAAGCACCATAATATGCTGACATAAGGCGCGCACCACTTTTAAGTCATGACTAATAAACACATAACTGATTTGCAATTTTTCCTGAATTTCACGTAGTAAATTAACGACGGTCACCTGCGTGGTACTATCAAGCGCGGACGTCGGCTCATCTAATATCAATAGACTCGGCTGCATAATAAGGGCGCGCGCAAGTGCGACACGCTGACGCTGACCACCTGATAGCTCATGCGGATAACGATGCGCAAACTCAGCTGGCAGATGCACGGTAGTAAGGCTATCCATCACTGCCTGCTGCCGTGCTGCCTTATCAACGCCTTGTACGAGCAATCCTTCTTCAACGATTTGCATCACTGTCATACGTGGATTGATACTGGCAAATGGGTCTTGAAATACCATTTGAATTTGCGAGCGAAACTGACGTAGCTCACCCTTGGACAATACTGAAATATCTTGTCCATTGACTATTATTTCGCCACCCACACGCGCTTGATTGCTAAGCAATTGACTTAATGCAAGCGCTATCGTGGTTTTTCCAGAGCCTGACTCACCTACAATGCCTAACGCCCACCCTTTCTGTAGCGTCATATCAACATTTTTTACTGCATCAAACCAGCGCTTAGTACTACCAAACAGACTTTTTTCAATGGGAAACTGTACTTGTAAATTGCTGACTTGCAATACGGTTTGTGGCTGACTTTCATCATCATTAGAGAAGTTCAGTGCTTGGCCAAAGTCTTGTTTGATTAGCGAGCGGGTATATTCGGCTTTGGGCTGGTTAAACACCGCTGCGGTTTGCCCCTGCTCAATCGTTTTACCTTGGTGCATGACGATTACTTCATCACTGTAGCGCCTGACCAGATTGAGGTCATGGCTAATAAGCACCATCGCCATATTATGCTGACGCTTAAGGTCATCTAATAGAGCGAGAATCTCATGTTGGAGAGTCACATCAAGCGCGGTGGTCGGCTCATCAGCGATTAAAATATCAGGCTGCTGTGCCAATGCCATGGCAATCATAACGCGCTGACGCTGACCACCTGATAGCTCATGTGGATAGCGGTTCAGCTTATCAATCGGATTGGTAATATTGACATCATTTAGTAAATCGATTGTTTGACTTTGCCATTGTTTCTTGGGCACACCAACTAGACGTAGTGATTCAGCAATTTGTTTGGCAACTGTATGTAGTGGATTGAGCGCCGTCATCGGTTCTTGAAACACCATGCCGCTGCGCTGCCCACGAATAGAGCGCAGCGCAGCGTTACGTGCCTTAGCACTAACACTAACATTGGCATTGGCATTGGCTATCGGTAGCACAGTCAACCCTGCTGACCCTGCCAGCTTCACCTCACCGCTAACGGTCAAACTGTCTGGCAATAAGCCTAATAGCGCGAGACTTGCAATAGATTTGCCAGAGCCTGATTCACCTACGATAGCAAAAGTTTGTCCTTGCCGCAGCTCATAAGAGAGTTTATCGACTAACGTTACGCCGTTATTGGTAAGAATACTAAGCTTATCGACACTCAATATTAGCTTTTGCTGTGTATTGCTACGGTTGCCGTTTAGGCTGTCAGTGTGCGTATCAGTCATGGTCATCTTAAGAGCGCCTCGGATCAAACGCATCACGCAGCGCTTCGCCAACGAATATTAGCAGTGATAAGATAAAGGTCAAACTAAAAAACCCAGATAGCGCAAGCCATGGTGCATCGAGATTATTTTTCCCTTGTACCATCAGCTCGCCGAGAGACGGTGACCCAGGCGGCAAGCCATAACCTAAAAAATCTAGTGCGGTTAAAGCGATAATATTAGCGGTCAATATAAATGGCAGCTGTGACAAGCTTGATGCTAAGGCATTGGGCAAAATATGTCTGAGCATGATTTGACTGTCCGATACCCCAAGATTACGCGCCGCACGGACATAATCAAAGTTACGCGCGCGCAAAAACTCCGCCCGTACCAAACCGACCAATCCCATCCAACCAAATAATAACATCATTGCAAATAGCATAAAGATACTGGGGCTGAATAAACTGACCAAAATAATAATCATAAACAGCTGCGGCATACCGCCCCATACTTCCATGAAGCGCTGCCCTGCCAAATCTATCCAACCACCGTAATAACCTTGTATTGCACCGACGATAATACCAATCACTGCCCCAGCAAGTGTTAATGCTAAACCGAACAATAATGACACCCGCATGCCATAAAGTATCCGTGCCAACACATCGCGGCCTAAGTCATCAGTACCAAGCCAGTTCTGGCTATTGGGCGCTGCTGGATATGGAATACCCAGCTCAACGTTTGGTGTCTGATCAGCAAATGGAATGGGCGGCATAATGTAAAAACCCTGCTCATCAATCAGCGCCTGTACCGCAGGGTCTTTATAATTGGCTTCAGTCTCAAACACCCCACCAAAAGCCGTTTCAGGATAGGCTTTTAGGACAGGAAAGTAATAATCGCCTTGATACTGCACCAGTAGCGGCTTGTCATTGGCAATCACATTGGCTGCCATACAAATGACGAATATCAGCGCAAAAATGAATAATGATACGACGCCAAGACGATTTTGACGAAAGCGATTAAGTCGCGCCTGCCAGATAGGATTTAGGCGACGTTTTTTTGGCATAGAGACAGGAGATGCAGATGAAGGCGTTGAAGGTAACGGATGATTTGATATTTTATCTGACATTATCGCCCCTCAAAATCAATACGAGGATCAATTAAGTGATAACTTAAATCACTGATTAACTGTAATAATAGTCCGAGTAAAGTAAAGATAAATAGCGTACCGAATATCACAGGATAATCGCGCTGTTGAATGGCTTCGAAGCCTAAGAGACCCAAACCATCAAGTTTAAAAATAATCTCGATTAAGAAGTTTCCGGCAAAGAAAATGCCAACGATAGCCGCTGGAATACCTGCAATAATAATCAGCATGGCATTACGAAACACATGCCCGTAAAGGACCTGACGCTCACCCAGCCCTTTAGCACGAGCAGTAAGTACATATTGCTTACCCAGCTCTTCTAAAAAGCTAAACTTGGTCAGATAGGTCAAACCCGCAAAACCGCCAATCGTACTTGCCAGCAGTGGTAGCGCCAAATGCCAAAAGTAATCTTTGATTTTACCCAGCGCGCTTAATTGATCGAAGTTCTCAGAGGTCAAGCCTTGCAGTGGAAAGATATTCCAGTAGCTACCACCTGCAAAAAACACCAGTAATATAACGGCAAATACGAAAACGGGTATTGCATGCCCGATAGCAAGCAGCATAGCAGTGAATTTATCCATCTCCGAGCCATGATGCATGGCTTTATAGATACCTAGTGGAATCGCTATCATATAAATCAGCAACGTGCTCCAGAGCCCAAGCGAGATAGAAACGGGTAATTTCTCGATAATCAAATCCGTTACCGACTGTCCTTTAAAAAAAGACTCGCCAAAATCTAGCTGAGCGTAATTCTTTAACATGAGCCAAAAGCGCTCAGGTGCCGATTTATCAAAGCCGTATTGGGCATTAATCGCTGCAACCATTTCCTCAGATAAGCCACGCGTACCTTGATAGGTACTGTTATTTCCTGCACTACCCGCGCCAATATTATCGCCAAGTGCATTGTCTTTTGCACCTTGCTCAATAAGCGCCAGTTGCTGCTCGACAGGACCACCAGGCGCTGCTTGTACAATCACAAAGTTTGCGAGCAATATCAAAAAAAGCGTCGGTAATATCAGCAGTAACCTTTTTAAGATATAAAGACCCATAACGGTGGCTTCCTAAGATAATAAATATGACGACAGAAAGAATACGCAGCTAATAACTATCAAAACGTCAGTCGAAGCGCCCGTTATGGTTTAAAAGTTATTTTTAAGCTCACGTAACGCAGCAAATACAGCCAAAGATTTATCATCATCGATAGTTGTTTTAGACTTCACCTCTGCTATCACACTCGGCTCTTGCGTCCGTAAAAACACATTGACTGCGCGCTCATGTTCTAAAGAGACTGGCAACGTCGGAATACCTTGGGCGGTTTTTTCTTCTGCTTGAATCAGTGCTTGCTGCATTGCTTCATTAGTAGGTTCAATAGATAGTCCAAAGCGCAGATTACTGGCAGTGTATTCATGTGCAGGATATAGTAGCGTGTCAGCTGGTAAACCATTTAAACGCTTAAAGCTGTTGTGTAATTGCTCAATCGTCCCCGTAAATACCCGTCCGCATCCAGCACTAAATAAAGTATCGCCACAAAAGCAATGTTTAAGCCCGTCAATATCCAAAATATAAGCCACGTGGCTATCAGTATGGCCAGACACATCCCATACTTGTGCTGCACAGCCCCACGCACTGACGGTACTGCCATCTTTGATGGTTTGATCTTCATCGACATTATGCTCAGTATGCGCAACCAGATGCGTCATCGGATACGACTCTTGCAGTTCTGCGACACCGCCGATATGGTCATGATGATGATGAGTCGTCCAGATAGACGTCAGCTCTAATTTATTTTCTTCCAAATAACTCATGACAGGCTCAGCTTGACCAGGATCAATAACGATCGCCTGTTTATTATTTTCATTAATCAATGTCCAAATATAATTGTCATTGAACGCTTTGATTGGGTGAATACGGATAGTCATATTAAATCCTTACCAGTAGTTATCTTTATTGCTGATGTCTTTTATTGATTTTTTAAACGAAATAAAATTTTAAGATGCAGCGTTATTTCATTTATTGTTCTAAATTATTGCTTCAAGTATTGGTTAACACGTGCTTCTGCTTCTTTATCCGTCCACCAATAGTCAATACCGATGGCATTAGAGGGCAGTTTTTCAGTATGACGATATTGATCCCAATAGGCGACATTGGTCGCTGATTTGCCGTATAAGGGCACTAAATAATGACCAGCACGTAGTAGGCGATCGAGCACCTGAGTATATAATATAGTATCGTCGCGAGTTTTAGCATTACCAAGCTGCTCTATCACCGCGTCAATCTCTGGGTTTTTGATGCCGATAGTATTTCTATTACCCGCTTGGTCAGCCGCTGAGCTACCCCAAAAGCCAACTTGTTCTGCACCAGGGGATAAACTCTGAGCAAATTTATCAACTATCATGTCGTAGTCAAAACGGCGTACCCGCTCATAATATTGTGGTCCGTCGACTTGACGTAACGTCGCATCAAATCCTAAGCGCTTTAGATTTCGAATATATGGCAGCAGCACCCGACCCATAGTATCGCCCATCATTAAAACCTCAATCTGAGCAAGTTGTCCATTGGGCTGATATAGCTTCATATCGTTATAATAAAATCCAGCATCTAGCAACAGCTGCCGCGCTTCTAGTAACTCTTTACGGTTAAAGCCACTACCGTCACTGGTCGGCAATTGCCACTCCATTAATACGGCTTGACGTTGCAGCGGTTCAAGCTTAGGTAATAAAGGCGTAAGCACCTGCATCTCTTCAGCAGATGGCACCCCTGTTGCGGCAAGCTCGGAGCCATGAAAGAAACTTTGTAAGCGTTCATACTGCCCATGAAACAAGGTCTTATTCATCCACTCAAAGTCGTAAGCCTTGCTCAGTGCTTGGCGAACGCGAATATCTTGAAAGATGGGACGTCGCATATTCATGACCAGACCTTGCATTGGTACTGGGTTTTCGCTGCTTATGGTTTCTTTATTGATAAGACCTGCCTTGACTGCAGGGAAGTTATAACCCGTTGCCCAGTTCGACGCTTTATTCTCAGGGCGAAAACGATATTGACCAGACTTAAAACCTTCAAAGGCAATCTCATCGCTTTGATAATAAACAAACTTAATCATATCGAAGTTATAACGACCGCGATTGACCATCAAATCACGACCCCAATAATTGGGATCACGTAGATAGCTGACCGAGCGCCCTGCATCGACACGTCCTAACTTATAAGGCCCACTGCCCATCAATGGCGTCAACGTTATTTTCTCAAAATCCGTATCGATAGAGGACTTAGCAAAAATAGGAAACTGTCCGACGGTTAATAAAATCTCTTTATTGTCATCAGAGTTAAAGATGAATTTTACTTGTTGCTTATTAATAATTTCAATATTTTTAATATCACCCAAATAGCTGCGAATATACATCGGACCTTTATTTAACAGTGCATCATAAGTCGCTTTGACGTCACTGCTGGTGACCGGCGTGCCATCCCAAAAGCGCGCAGCAGGATTAATATGGTAAATAATCCAACTAGTATCGTCGGGATCATAAGTTACTTTGGTTGCCAGCTGCGGATACATGGTAAAGGCTTCATTTAATGAGCCAGTCATCAAGGTGTCATAGAGATAATCGGTGCCAACCATCGCCACACCTGTGGTCATCCATTTATTGGCCGCGTTAAAAGTACCACGCGCCTCAAGTGATAATGTACCGCCTGTCGGTGCCTTTGGGTTGGCATAAGGCATAAAGGGCACGTCAATATACTCAGTGGTACTATTATGACCAAGCGCAGTAGTAGTGATTGGCACCGCGATACTGGCAGGTATCCAGCTTACAGTCATGGCAAGTAAGACGGCTTTTAGCATGGTATTTTTTATCATAATAAAGTTATAACAAACCCTTGTGCGAGCCCAATGAATATGATGAAATTTTACTTAAGTGCTACCATATAATTAAAAAGAGTGAGTGCTGCAGAATTTTATCATAACAAACTTAGGTTTTTTAACCTAATGATTTGCAGCGTTAGAGTTGCTACATGATGCATCATTTATCTTAAAAGAATACTAACGCGTATAAAAAAAGACGCAACTTTTATAAGCTGCGTCTTTTGTTTTAAAATCCATGCTAATTTATGCGTGTTTTTTCTCAAACGCAATCATAAAGTCAACCAACTGCTGCACCCAATCTAATGACACTGCATTGTAAATGCTGGCACGCATACCGCCCACATCGCGGTGACCTTTTAGATTCATCAAGCCTGCCGCTTCCGACTCTTCTAAGAATACTTTATCAAGGCTGCTGTCGGCTAAGGTAAAAGGCACATTCATGATAGAGCGATATTTGGGATCAACTGGATTGCTATAAAAGCTGCTACCATCAATCGTTTTATAGAGTAAATCAGCTTTTTGTTGGTTGATTTTGCCAATAGCAGCAACGCCGCCCTGCTCCTCTAACCAATCAAACACTAGTCCTGCTAAATACCAAGAATACGTCGCTGGTGTGTTTGACATGGATTCTTTTTCAGCTTGGTGCTCATAGTTCATCAGCAGTGGGCACCATTCACTCGCTTGACCCAATAGGTCTTCACGGATAATCACGATAATCAGACCTGCTGGCCCGATATTTTTTTGCGCACCTGCGTAAATCATGCCAAATTTAGAGACATCAATGGGCTGTGACAAAATACAAGAAGACATATCGACGACAATTGGTGCATCGACTTGTGGCGGCTCAAATATTTGCAAACCATGAATGGTTTCGTTAGCGCAGTAATGGAAATAGGCGGCATCTTCGCTCAGGTTCCATTCGCTTTGGGCTGGTACGTCAGTAAAGCTACTGTCTTTACCGGTTGCGACCACATTAATCTCGCCAAGACCAAGCTTTTCATAGCGCTGTGCTTCTTTGACCGCTTTACCAGACCATGCACCCGTCGTTAGATAGTCTGCGCGCCCACCATTTAGCAAGTTTAATGGAATCGCTGAAAACTGTAAGCTAGCGCCACCTTGTAAAAATAGTACCTTATAGTTATCTGGAATGTCCATTAGCGAGCGCAATTTGGCTTCGGCTTTTTCGGTAATGGCGATGTATTCTTTACTACGGTGACTCACTTCCATAACCGACATGCCGCGTCCCTGCCAATCAAGCAACTCTTCTTGAGCGCGTGATAATACGGCCGTCGGTATGGTGGCAGGTCCCGCTGAAAAATTGGGTACGCGGTTAGGAGCGGCTTTAGTGGTCATAATCAATATCCTAAATATGATGAAGTCATCGTGGTTATTAAAGGTTGAATGTTGAAGGTGAATTTTATCGTTATTTTTTAATCTCTATCATAGTAAGTGGTAAGCCTTTAACTGTGACTCGATAACTGCTCCCAAAGCTGACGTTTAAGGCTACTATCAGCAAGCATCTCATCGAGTGTGGGCACAGTAGTCACGCTAGGATGTTCAAGACCGTCAGGCAACACTGTCAATGCGGCAATTTTTATCTCTTCGCTACGGCCGATTTTAAAGACGTATCCAGCAAGACTGGCATTGGCAAGCTCAGCCGTATCCATACCTTCACAGATAGGGAACGATGTCGTCTCACAACTGATGGATAACGCTTGGGTGATATTTTGCCACAGTTTTTGGCTGTCATGATTAAGTGCTTGGATATCCACCAAAATCACCCAATCACCATAACGACCACCTTGTAAATCAAAGGGTGCTACCTTTTTAAAGCTTTCCTCTTGAAAGCTCTCTTCTTTAAAACTGCCATTTTCAAAGCTCGAAGCTTTATTTATATCAGTAATAGAAGCTTGCTGTACAACAGTATCTACAAAGGAGGTAACGGCTGGCTTAGAGATATTAAGGGCATTAGGAGTAGTCGAGTCAAAACTATAAGTAACAGGGCTTTGCTGGTCAGAATGGTGTAAAGCTATCTCATTAGCATCATCATAATAATGATTAATAGACTCATCACCCACTATACCTGATAGCGAATCAGCAGATGCTGAATGCGACATCCCAACGCTTATATCATCACCATTGAGAGACTTAACACTTGGCTGTTCAAGGGTCGCAGCAGCAGGAATAGAGGTCGTGCTGGCATTAACGATAGTCGAGTTAGTGGTAGACAGAGTAGGCGCGGAAATATCTGCGATACTCAGGGTTTCAGAGCTCGGCTGCACCCACTGATTGATACCCATCATCGCTAAAATCTGGCGCTGCTGCAATACAATTAGCGGGTCTTGGATATCACTCATGCTTATTTACTATCCTACTTATCTAAAATGGATTTACTGACTTTTAATGGCAAGGAACAATATTAGAGAACGATGTTAAAAAAAAGGATTAAAAATATAGTCCATTCAATTTAAAAAAGAATACTTAAATGCCGTCAATGACATTGTTCAAAAAAGCTGCCGAACGCCTAACCAATGATTGGCTAACATGGACAAGCAATCATATTCATCTTGACTGACTATCGTATCGTGTAACATCACCGTATGCAATGTGCTCAGCCATTGCCGGTAAGTATGATAAGCATAAGAATGACTGTCATTGCCTGCATTTCCGTCCTGTCTATGAGCATTATAATCTATTTGATCGCCGCCCTGTTGCCTCTGTCTATAATTATCATTACGTTTGGCTTCTGATGCAGGCGACTGACTGGCAGGCGCTATAAAAATAGGCACCGTTTCTATCACTGCCAATAATTGGATACTATTTATATTTTGCACAGTCAATAGTAGCCATTGCAAATTTGCGTCACTAACGGCGGCTAAGTCAATATCAATCAAACGTGCATGACGCCGCAAATCCACGATATAGTGAGCAACACTGTCATTATTATAGCCGAGTGCTAAAATAGGTGCTGAAACGTGTACTGAGTTATCTAGTGCTGATACGACTTGACCCTTGACATCTTTTGATAGGCGATAAGCGAATAAAACAAGCATGGTTCTCGCTGCAACATCGAGACCATCAAATACCTGTCCTGAAGGGTCAAGCTGGTCATAAATATCATCTCTACCCGCTTGCAATGCTTGCTGCCATAACCGTAATAGCTGAGGCTGAGCATGCACGTATTTCTCGTTCAATACAGTAGACAATATAGGTAATAATTGCTGCAACTGTAGCGCTTGCCATAATGATAAAATCGATGGCAACCGAGAGTCGATTTTTCCTGAGTGCGTTGATACTGGCTTAGTTTTATCCATAGCACCATCTTCACTGGCTATGTTATCAGTCAAATGTTGACTTAAATCTGCCGTTAGATAGTGTTCAAATAGCTCAATGATACCCTGTTGATAGCGCATCAGCATTGTACGACACTTTTTTTGCTGCACATAATGTTGATGATCTTGATTGCTATGACTCGCTTCATATCTGAAGTGTAATTCATTGATAGCAGTTTCTGACAGGTCATGCTGACTCAGTTGCTTTATTGCCAATGCAATCAATGCGTTGTCTAAACGCCTATCAAGATGTGCCACTGCCGCTAATAATTTATGATCTATCGTATGCACTAAAAATTGGGGGTTGCTGCTAATATTAGCGCTAGCGTTATTATTGATTTCAGCAGTAGACGTTTTATCGTTAGCAAGTCCAAGCCAGATATCACTCAAGTCATAACTCTCAGTCGTTGATAATATACGACCTTGATGGCACAACATAACTGCTTCAATCAAAGCTTGCGCCCCGAGCGGATGATAACTGTGATTGAGTATATACTGCGGCAGTGAAACTTTTTGTCTATCGTCGATATCAATCAATGTATCCGATGGCAAATCGCTATCAGGTTTTGCTTGCCATGGCTTGAGCAACTGATGAATACCGGTATTTTGCGCTTGAACCTGTAAACGTCCTTCAACAACGACATCTTTCTTGATAACAAACTCTAGCCCCTGATCTTCGTCCAACTCATTCTTTATTTCATTTGCAGGAAAAGCAGTAATTTCTTTGTCTATAACATCATTGCTGTTATTAGTAAGGCTTTTATTGTTATTGCTTTTATTGTTATCTAACGCTGATTGGGTTTCAAATATTGATGATTGGCTATTTTTTTCTTGTTTATTTTTGCTTAGGCTATTTGCTTTTATGACGCCCCAATCCCCTAATCGCCGCTGCTCATATATCTCTTTTATTTTCTGTTGATTTATGCGCTTTTCTTTAGCTACTTTTACCGCAAAGTCATGATAAGCGTGGGCATTAATGGCACTCATTCGCTCAGCCAAGCTCGGATGGGTAGCAAACCAAGAGACGTCACCCAAATCAGCACCACTACTGGCAAAGAAGAAATGACTAAGACCATTGATATCGGCGATACTGGTTAAGCGCGAACCAAGCGAATCTTGATGAATGGCTTGTAAGGTTTCCATAATAGCCGGCGAGCGTGTGAGCTGCACGCTGGTGGCATCGGCGAGCAATTCACGCTGGCGATTAAAGCTGTGTTTAATCAGTTGCGCACTGGCCATACTCGAAAAACTCAATCCATGTATTAACAACGTCCAAATATTGCGCGGTGCTTGACTATCGAACTTATTATTATTTTGTAGCCATCGTGACTGGCTCTTAGCTGACGACTGCTGGCTTTGTGATTGACTTTGCCAATAGCTTACCCATTCACTATGGGTGGTAAAGTTGGCGGTTTGGGCTTCAGTGCTACGCGCATGGCTATCGACGGCTCTTTGTGACAATAGATTGCGTCGATTGACCGCATCATCAAAATAATTGTGATGGCTATTCTGATGACTGCGTTGATTACCAGCGCCAAAATTATTAATAGAATCACTCCAGTCATAGAGTAATTGCAAGCCTGCCAGCACCACCATCAGTTGCAAATTAAAAGTGGCATCACCATGCAAGATATGACCATATTCATGCCCTATCAGCCCATACAGCCCCTCATCGGACAGCTTATCAATCGCGCCTTGAGTGACGACCAATACCATATCTTGACTATGACGACCAGCAACGAAGCCGTTAATACCTTGCTCATCAGGCAGTACATACAGAATCGGCATACGTACACCCGAAGCAATGGCTAGCTGCTGGGCAATCTCGTAGTAACGACGGTAGACAGGCGGGAAGTCTCGCTCATCACGCACGGCGATATGGTAGGCGCTGAAACGAACCTTTGGTATAGGCCCATGCTGATGGGCAACCCCTTGACTATGCTCCCACGCGTCTTGGCTGTGGTCGATAAACAGCCGAACCCCGCCCACACGCTGAGCAATAGCGCGACCACCGGCTTCTAAACGTCTGTACTCTAAAAAACTACCGATCACAAAGCTACCGATTGTCCAGATAGCAACCAGTATCAACACCCAATGATAAATGCCACCAGTAAATATCGTTAGCAGCAGCGCCATGATACCCAGCGCTACTGCCAGATGGGCAAAGACAATGAGAAAAAATAGCCCATAGAGCAACAGACTTCGCTGGGTACGGGTGCGTTGTTCACCAAAAAAATCCATCTATATGCCTGACTTAAAAATAGCTAAACGCATCTGAACATATGAATATAATTCAATATCAGCCCATATTGACGACAGGTGCTTGAGCGATCACCTTTCTGTCTTCAAAAACTAGCGGGCTTAACGGGCGAAAGCCAAAAGTCGTACTAATAAGATTGTTGGGAAATACCTCGCGGTCATTGTTATAGAACATCACGCTGTCATTATAGTGCTGACGGGCGAAGCCAATGCGGTTCTCAGTATTGGTCAGCTCATCCATCAACTCTTTAATCATACTGTCCGCCTTTAGCTCAGGGTAAGCTTCCACAACCGCTGAAAACTGCCCTAACGCTTTAGACAGCATACTCTCAGCTTTGGCAAATAGCGCCATATGCTCAAGCGAGTCTGGCTGATGTGTATTGGAGTCTTGCAAGCTCTGGGCATGATTACGTGCACTAATCACACGGGTCAGCGTCTCTTCTTCATGCGTCAGATAGCGTTTAGCAGTTTCAACCAAATTTGGAATCAAATCATGACGGCGCTTCAGTTGTACATCGATTTGAGCAAAACCATTTTTCGCTTGGTTGCGAGCGCGTACCAATTTATTAAATATAGATACGCCAAACACAATCACTAGTAGCACGAAGGCAATGAACAACCAAACAAACATCTTCATAAGAAAACCCTAAAGTGTCCAGAATGTTAATAAAAGTTAATACATTGTATTTTAACCCATCTTAATCAATCAAAGGTCAAAATCGGACAAAAAAAGGTCGAAAAAAAAGCCCTTTACAATGAAGGGCTTAATAGATCAAACGAGCATTTCTGATTAAATATCAAAACAGGTATCAAATTTTAGGCAAAAAAAAGCGACTCCAAAAGCAAATCCTCGGCACACACTGTGACTATTACCGTTGCTACCTTCCGGTCCTGGCGGGGTTCATAGAACAATGTTGCGAGGCTACCAATGGAGCCACCAGTTGCAAATTATACAAGAATTTTTAAATATTACAACCCCTATCGTAAAACTCTTTCTATTACCTCCAAACGCCCTGTAACTTAGGTGACAAAATTCTCACAGCAAGCCTGTTAAATTTTGCTATTTTAGTTGAGGAAGTTGAGCATACTCGGTATCAACTAATAACTAAAATGGACAGCTTCTCATATAAAGGCGAGTCTTACCTATGTATGGCTAACCTAAATACTATTGATATAACTCACTCAGGAGATCATTGTGAAAATCACTTTACTTAATAAAGCCGCTCTAACGACTGGTACTGCATTTCTACTCACAGCCATGATGGGTAGCGCACATGCAGAACCAACAGGCTACGATCAGCTTACTTTTCAGACAGAAGTAAAAGAAGAAATCCAGAATGATGAAGTACGAGCCAGCTTATATAAAAAAGCGCAGGCAATGGATTCTAAAACTCTAGCGACAACGCTCAACACCTCAATTAATAATGCCATGAAAATTGCTAAGCGCTATCCAACGGTCACCGTAAGCACCGGACAACAGCGCACCTACCCTCGCTATGATAAAAATGACAAAATCATTGGCTGGACAGGACAAGCAAACATCGATTTAAAAAGTACCGACTTTGCAGCCACCAGCCAACTCATCGCTGACCTACAAGAAACGTTGGTGATGGACAATCTGAACTTTGGTGTCTCAGATACCAAAAAGGATGCGCTTGAGCAAAAGCTGATGACCAATGCGTCTCGTGCTTTTCAGCAACAAGCTAAAAACCTAACACGCGCTTGGGATGCTCGTAGCTATCGTGTGGTCAATGTGAATCTAAATACAGGTAGCAACTACCCACGTCCGATGTATAGTGCTATGAGTATGAAAGCAGGCGCAGCAGACGAATCAGTACCTAGCCAAAGTTTTGAATCTGGCAATAGTACTATCTCAGTAACTGCTAATGGTACGATTGAATTGACTAAATAAGTTATAAATATATAGAATTGATAAATATCCTGATAAACATAAAGGCAAGCGCTGCAATCAGCGCTTGCCTTTATGTTTATATAGAAGAAATCAACTTATAAAGTTACTCTATTTTGTATGGGTTCTTATACTTATCCATGATTGACACATTGCCTACAAGTTAATTTATCACCGGTTGCTCAAGCGTCATGGGTTTGTCCACTATAGGCTTAGTAAATGATTGCATATTCGGTTGTTTGCCCTCTTGACGCATTTTTAACAGTACTTTTTGATACCAAGGTAGATTCTGATAAGCTAAAAGCTGTTGCGCGATTTTCTTATTATTTTGCAATGTTATATTGTTTTGAATCACATACACCGTACGCTCTACTTGTTTGAGTGTTTGACCTTTCTCATTTTTTAACACGACTTTTATCTTGTGCGATCCTGGTAAAACATCTACCGTTGCAATCGAGGCGCTAAGACCTTGCGCGACTTCATTACCATCCAAATAAATACTAACACTATCACCTGCTTGTAACTCCGGCTTCACTTGCACATTGATATCAATGCTTTGGGCTGGACGACGATATGCACGCTCTGCGCTTGGTTCAGCAATAGCAAGCTGGTAATTGACGGCTGGTTTGGCGACAGGGCTATTTTTAGCAGCAGTATTTTGCGTAGTAGTATTAACATTACTAGAAGGAGGCGTACTACTCGCGTTATCACTGTTACTTGAGCTGACGCGACTTTCTTTCGTCGTGACACCCGTCTGGCTGATTTGTTTACCTGCTTGCTGCTCATAATTTTGCGGGCGATCGGTAAAGGTGACTTGACCAGTTTTTTCGTCAATAACTTTATAAATAGGCGCAGCATTCACTGAAGGAGCATAGAGAGTTGCCATACTAACCATCGTAGCAGCAATCAGTGCTAACCCTAACTTACTGTTTGAAAAAACCGGTTTTGATAATGAAGTCATAGTCAGTCAACCTAATGAGTACCTAATATTATGAATATCTATTATGCGATACTTTGGATGTTAAATCAGTAATAATTTCAAAGAGGACAGATCCGTTGATTTAGCAAATTATTATTGAGACATAAAAAAACCAGCTAAGAATAACTTAGCTGGTTTTTTTACGTCTCAAAATAACTGAGTGTTTTAGCTATAAATTAGCAGCTGTAGTATAAGTCAAACTCAACTGGATGCACGGTTACATTGACACGTTGCACTTCTTCTTCTTTCAAGGCAATGAACGCCTCTAACATGTCTTCAGTGAATACATCACCTTTTAATAAGAACTCGTGATCATCACGCAAGGCTTGTAGTGCAACTTCTAAGCTCTCCGCAACGGTTGGGATGAGTGCTTCTTCTTCTGGTGGTAAGTCATACAAGTTTTTGTCAGCCGCTTCACCTGGATGTATTTTATTTTGAATACCATCAAGACCTGCCATTAGTAACGCTGCAAACGTTAAGTATGGGTTGGCCGCTGGATCAGGGAAACGTGCTTCAACACGTACCGCTTTTGGGCTGCTAACATGTGGAATACGGATAGACGCTGAGCGGTTAGACGCTGAGTACGCAAGTTTGATAGGCGCTTCATAATGCGGTACTAGGCGCTTATAGCTATTAGTCGATGGGTTGGTAATCGCATTCAACGCACGCGCATGCTTGATAATACCACCGATGAAATACAGTGCAGATTCAGAAAGACCCGCATATTCATCACCTGAGAAAGTATTGACACCATCTTTGGAGATTGACATATGCACGTGCATGCCTGAACCGTTGTCACCAACGATTGGTTTTGGCATAAAGGTAGCCGTTTTGCCAAACTGATGCGCAACATTATGCACAACATACTTTAGCTGCTGTACTTCATCGGCTTTTTTGACTAACGTATTGAAAGCGACACCAATTTCTGACTGGCAAGGCGCAACTTCATGGTGATGAACTTCGACACAGCCTTCACCGATGATTTCTTCTAAACGCTCACACATAACAGAGCGCATGTCTTGCGAGCTATCGATTGGTGGTACTGGGAAGTAAGCGCCTTTAACACGTGGACGATGTCCCATGTTGCCCCACTCATAGTCATTATTAGTCGACCATGCCGCTTCTTCGGCTGTGATCTTGTGGCTAACGCCAGACATATCAATTGACCATTTCACATCATCAAATATAAAAAACTCAGGCTCAGGACCAAAATAAGCAGTATCACCAATGCCCGTTGACTTTAAGTACTCTTCGGCGCGGCGCGCAATAGAACGTGGGTCACGATCATAACCTTGTAGCGTTGATGGCTCGATAATATCGCAAGTAACAACTACGGTAAGTGAATCAAAGAACGGGTCAAGAAAAGCCGTCTCTGGATCAGGACGCAAGATCATATCTGACGCTTCGATACCTTTCCAACCAGCAATAGATGAGCCATCAAACATCTTGCCATCTTCCATCACTTCTTCGTCAACGCTATGCGCTGGAAAGCTGATATGTTGCTCTTTACCACGTGTATCAGTGAAGCGAAAATCAACCCATTTAGCATTAGAGGATTGGATAAGATCTAGTAGTTTGTTCGACATAAATAGTCTCCGTTGTGTTGATTAGGTTATTGCGATTTGAAATTATAAGTACAATCTGTTGGTTAAAAATCTCTGGTTTGATAACAGTCAGCGCTGCGTTTAGCGCTAAATATCTTGTTTAATATTATGCTTATTCTCAGCACTGTCAATATTATTAGTCAAGATAGTCATCTGAGTTATGCGCTTAATAAGACCCGCCAGTGTTTTGGTTCGATATTATTCTAACAACATATCACTCATTATGCTGAACTCTTCAGGCACTCGTTAATAATAATTATTGAACCACTTTATCACCAAAGATAATCATAACAGTAATAATGCAAAGGCTATGCCAGTTTTTTATAACGCTGAAAATATAGAGGATAAAACGATAGTTATTAATAATAATTACAGCAACTTATAATGCCTTTGAAAATATTTCAGCCGTAGATTTATCGTCAGTGGTGTCATACAAATTATTTATCCAGAGTCATTAATAACACATGACTGCACTAAATTAGTGCATATTGAATGTATAAATAAAAATTGTGTGCTTTTTTAGTGCGTTTGAGATGTTAACGAATGTCATCCAACAAGCAAAATGTATTGTTATTCACCACTTATTTGGGTCGCCTGCACCCTACATTTGATAGTCTACAAAATAGTGGTAAGATAACGGCGTTATATAACCATCTCCATAAGTAGAACTCAATAAGTAGAACGCTAATGATTCTGATGATCGATAATTACGACAGTTTTACGTACAATATTGTACAGTACTTCGGTGAATTACAGCAGGACATCACCGTCTGGCGTAACGATCAAACCACTATTGAAAATATTAGAACCCTTGCGCCAGATGCGATCGTCATTGGCCCCGGTCCCTGCGATCCTGATCAGGCTGGTATCTCTCTAGAAGCTATCAAGACTTTTCAGGGCGTGATACCGATACTAGGTATTTGCCTAGGACATCAGGCAATTGGACAGGCATTTGGTGGACAAGTGGTCAAGGCTGGTGAAGTCATGCACGGCCGCTTATCCGCTGTCTATCATACTGACCAAGGTGTCTTTGTAGGCTTGCCTAATCCCGTACAAGTCACGCGCTATCATTCGCTTGTCATTGATAAAACTAGCCTGCCCGACTGTCTTGAGCTGACCGCATGGACACAAAACAGTGATGGCAGTATTGAAGAAATCATGGGTATCCGTCATAAAACATTTGCGATAGAAGGGGTACAATTCCATCCTGAGTCTATCTTAAGCGAAGCAGGTTATCAGCTGCTCAACAATTTTTTGCAAACGCATCATTTGTCAGCACTAACCTCAGATGAACTACCACAAGTCGGCTAACAGTTTATTAAAGCATGTTCTAAAAAAGCCGTTAATAACAAAATTAAAATAAAACCTATTCTATTTATAATTTAAAATTAACGTATAAAAATATTAAGAGAGATCATAATGAGTACAACAAAAACAAATGAAAGCCCTAACCCAGCTAACATTGCTCAACTGTCTGATGAAGAGACACATACGCTACTGACGACAGCTTTGGGGCGAATTTTTCAGCACATTGATTTAACCTTTGATGAGATGTATCAGGTGATGCTGATTATCATGCAAGGCAGATGCAGCGACGCCATGATGGGTGCTGTTTTGACTGGTCTGCGTATGAAAGGTGAGTCCATCGATGAGATTACTGCCTCTGCCAGTGCAATGCGTGCGTTAGCAGCCAATATCGAACCACGGGGCTGTGATTACTTAGTCGATATCGTCGGAACTGGCGGTGATGGTGCCAATTTATTCAACGTTTCTACTGCATCAGCATTGGTTGCTGCCGCTGCTGGTGCGCAAGTGGCCAAGCATGGTAACCGCGGCGTCTCCACCAACTCTGGCAGCTCAGATCTGCTTGAGCAAGCAGGTATCAGTCTGGCACTTACTCCTGAGCAATCTAAAGAATGTATCGAAAACCAAGGTATCGGCTTTTTGTTTGCGCCCAATCATCACAGTGCGATGCGTTATGCCAATCCAGTACGCCGCGAGCTCAAAGCGCGCACCATCTTTAATATTTTAGGACCATTAACCAACCCTGCTGGCACACCCAATCTGGTAATCGGTGTCTTTACCGCTCAGCTGTGCGAGCCTATCGCTAAAGTCATGAAAAACTTAGGCGCACGTCATGTCATGGTTGTGGGCGCAAAAGACGGTTTGGATGAAATCAGTCTCGCTACCTCAACCACTGTCGCTGAATTAAAAGACGGTGAGATATCTGTTTATGAGATGATGCCAGAAGATGCAGGTATTGAGTCACAAACCCTTATTGGTCTCGATGTAGATTCTCCAGCGCAAAGTCTTGAGCTTATTCGCGCGGCTCTATCAGGAGAAAACTCTCAAGATCGTGCTGTACTTAAAGCACGTGATATGATTGCACTAAATGCAGGCGCGGCCATATATACCGCAGGACTTGCCAGCAACTATGCTAATGGTGTGAGCCGGGCACAAAAAGTCATTCAAAATGGTGATGCGTTACTCAAGCTTGAGTCTCTCGCCATATACACGCAGCAACTGGTGACTCATGCTTAACGGCTAAGCACCATTACTGTGCACTCTAGCTATTTTGTCTATTTACATTCAACGATATTCGGATACCAGCATGACTCATACAGAAACCAAGACCGATATTCCTTCCGTATTGCAACGCATTGTCGCCACTAAAGTGGAAGAAGTAAACGCCGCTTGCAAGGTATTATCTCTTGAAAAGATAAAAGCACAAGTAGCGGCGGATAACAAACCACGTCGTGGCTTCGCGGCGGCGCTGCGAGCGGCTAGCACTAAAGAGCATGGTATTGGTATCATCGCTGAGATTAAAAAAGCCTCTCCTTCTAAGGGAGTTATCAATCACAACTTCGCGCCTGCCCTATTTGCCAAGCAGTACGAGCAAGCGGGCGCCAGCTGTCTGTCTGTATTGACTGATCGCGATTATTTCCAAGGTGATGATAGCTATCTTATTCAAGCAGCTAATGCGGTAAGCCTACCCATACTGCGTAAAGATTTTATGATAGATGTGTACCAGATCTATCAATCTTATCTGATGGGAGCTGACTGTATTCTACTCATTATGGCCTGCCTTGACGACATCCAAGTACAAGAGCTGCATGCGCTAAGTATCGAATTGGGTATGGATGTATTGATAGAAGTCCATACTAAAGCCGAACTTGAACGTGCGCTACAGCTACCGCGCTCAGCGCATAATATTTACGGCATTAATAATCGTGATTTGAATACTTTCGATGTCGACTTGCAAACCACGCTAGATCTAAAAAATATTTTAATCGACGCACTGGCAGCTGATGTGGATAGCACGCTTAAACCGCTTATCGTCACCGAAAGTGGCATTCATAATAGCGCTGATATTCGTTTGATGTTAGATAATGACATTCAGCACTTTTTAATCGGTGAACAGTTCATGAAGACTGATCATCCTGGACAAGCGTTACAATCCTTACTTGCGGGCGTCGCAGCAGACGGGTAAAGTGGCTTAAGTCTACTGAACAGTTTAAATCAATCATTCATTCATCAACCAACGATACGTTAACTTCTATGTCAAACTCTCTATTTTCAAAAGAAATGCAAGACCAGCTCAAAGAGCTAAAAGGCCAACTTAGCAAAGGTCGCGATACCAATTCGCCTGAAGATGAAAACCAAAAGCCTACTGAGCCTGTCTCATTGCCCACGCAAAAGCAAGTAAACAAGACTGTCAAGCAAATGGCTAGCGAGCATATTGACGATGACAAAGTGCTGTTTATGCAAGCAATGCATGGCGTCAATCAGCTTGAAGACAAAAACGTTCGCTCTCCTGCCAATGCGAGCAAAGCAGGCAAACCTGATGCGACCACACTGTCTAAACGTGCGGCTGCCCAAGGCAGTGAAGCGAGTGACTTAGGTGCAGGCTTATCAGATATGCAAGCACTACTAAACCCTGTCGCTGCTGAGGCCTATTTATCTTACAAACAGCCGACTTTGCAGAATAAAATCTTTGATCAGCTTAAAAAAGGCAAGCTACGTTGGTATGACGCCGTAGATATTCATGGTTGTACCATCGAAGAAGCACGCGTGGCAATGACTCAACTCCTAAGCCAAGCAAAACAGAAAAACGAGACCATGGTAAAAATCGTCCATGGTAAAGGCAGTGAAGCCATTTTAAAAACCTGCGTCAATGGTTGGCTGCGTCAACTACCAGAAGTATTGGCATTTTGCTCTGCACCGCCAAAAGATGGGGGTAACGGTGCAGTATTGGTACTGCTCAAAAAATCTAAAGCTGATGGTGAATAGTTTTTAGTGTTAGAGTTAGTATGAAGAATCAAAAGGACTGCTTATTGGCAGTCCTTTTTGTTATGCTCATAAAATCATTATTTAATCTTTATCTACTACAGCCACTATATTTAACATCTAACGATAGCGGTATTTGCATAAATGAGGATAAGCATTTATGAGCATACAGACCACTGAGAACACGCAACAGCTACATGAACACATCATGGCTTTGATTGTTATCGAGCCAAGATTTTTGTCTATCTATGAACAAGTTGGTATTCCCAGTCTACGGCATAATATCGGCGGGTTTGAGCAGTTGATGCGAGCAATGGTTGGTCAACAGCTGTCTGTGGCAGCAGCAGCCAGTATTTGGCAACGATTACTTAATGCCGCCTTGACGAATCCACAGGCGATTATCAAAGCAACAGATGAGGACTTAAGAGCGCAAGGGTTATCTAAACAAAAAACCCGTTATATTCGCTCATTAGTCGATCATGATATAGACTTTGCTGCGTTAGAAATTTTGCCTGATGAAGAAGCAATAGAAGTGCTGACAGCCGTTACTGGTATTGGTCGCTGGACGGCTGAGATGTATTTATTATTCTCTCTGAAACGTGCAGACGTACTTGCGATCGATGATCTAGCGATTAAAGTAGCGGCGATGGCGTTATTAGGCTTAACGGAACGCCCAACGCCGAAACAGTTAAAGAATCTAACACAAGATTGGTCACCACATCGCAGCGCTGCCAGTCTGTTACTATGGTCATACTACGGCTTATTACGTAATCAAACCGCTGTCCCTTTATAATACCAAACACCAAAGTACGATTCACTATGTCAAACTCGCTTAGCTTAGCTTAGCTTAGCTTAAGCTTAGTCTAGCACTCGTTTTCTTTGCTGCTCTAATTTTTGTGGATGGTATAAGATGAACGCTTGATACTTACCTCAAGTGCTGATCTTATACAGCTTTCAATCCATAATTTTATGGCTGATTCCATATAGAAAAGCCAGATTTTCTTTTTGCGTACTTGAACTTGATCTTCTTTATCATACGGCTTTTATTTCTCAATGCCTTTAACGCATTGTCTTTTTTACTCTCTACGGATTTAGTCGTTTGCTGGCTGCTCTTTTCATCTGCCTTGACATTATCTTTACTCAAGTCCACGGCATGCTTATCATCGTTGCTGTTATCCTTATTGTCGCTAGCATCATCAGCATGGTCATCGTTTGACATGTCTTTTGTCGTTTCGGCGACGTTACCTTCCTTATTCTTATCTTCAATTTCGTTTTCTATGTGATGCTCAAGCTCAGTTTGATTGACAATAAGCTGCTGCGTTGGCAAAGCATGCTCGACATCATATTTCGCCACTTGGTTCAATAAATCAACAAACAAAACGTTCTGTTTGTCATAGAACTCAGTCACGCCATTAGCATTAACATACGCCTGTAATTGAATGATGTAGCAGTCTTGACGTAGCTCTAAAATATTGACCTGATTCCATTCTTGGTTGGTCAAATAATGCTCATCTATAAACTCATCCAAGTCCTTGACCATCTTAAAGACCACATCAATATCAGCAGTGCGTTTAATATATAACTGATGGAAGAAGCGAAACATATCGCGGGATGTAAAGTTTTCAATCTGCATCGATGAAAAATCACCGTTTGGTACAGTCACAACAGTGCGCGTCAAGGTGCGCACACGTGATGAGCGAATACCAATATCAATGACTGTGCCTTCATAAGTGCCAAACTTACAATAATCACCAATACGTACGGGCGAATCCGCCACGACCACGACACTACCAACAAGGTTTTCAATGGTTTTTTGCGCACCCAGTGCTAATGCCAAACCACCCACACCCAAGGCGGCAATACCCGTGGTCAAATCGAAACCCAAATTACCGAAGATAACAATCACGGCAAAGATCAGCAGCAACGCTTTGACCACTTTGCGTAGCAGCCCCAAGATAGAGACACGTTCAGTATAATTTTTCTTATAACTTAAGTTTACCGCACGAGTGAATATGGCATCGATGACTCGTAACAGCAACCAAGTTAATGCAAGCCAAGATGCAATCTCAGTAAAACGATTGATCGGTTCACGTAGCGTCACCGACACGCCTGCATACACCATCACTTCTGACAGTATCAGCGCCATAATGACCACTGCCAGCGGCAATACGACCTTATCAGGTAATGGCAATGGTACGCCGCGCACACGAGGATAGATGATTCGTAATAGATGGTACAGCAGCCATACCATGATATAAGTAAACACAAAGCTGCCGACAGTCATCATTAACGCTGCGGCTAAATCCGCCACTTGATAACCAAACAGCTTTTTGCCTTCTAAGGAATCAAAAGTATAGCGAGACACTAAC
This sequence comes from Psychrobacter sp. Ps4, assembly GCF_022129285.1. Lineage (NCBI taxonomy): Bacteria > Pseudomonadati > Pseudomonadota > Gammaproteobacteria > Moraxellales > Moraxellaceae > Psychrobacter > Psychrobacter sp. Ps4. Next base: position 158,827 of record NZ_JADQAK010000001.1, on the reverse strand, counting down.
GTTGGTTCGGTATTTTGTATGACTTCTGGTACTGAGCTGAGCGTATCCGTAGAAAACTGCCAGTACTGCTCTCCTTGCTTAGATACCACTCTTTCAAGTATCAGTGGCACACTTTTTTCACCCACATTAATCGCACCGACGTTTTCTTGGCTTGGTGGTAGCTGATCAGTTAGGTTGCCCTCAGGCGTATTATTAATCTGCAAATCAGGCTGAAAACGCCCACCTGCATCCAGCGCTTGCTTGAATTGACGAACGATTGTGGTTGGATTGTCAGACTTTGATAAGTTTAAATAATTACTCGCCAGCAGATAGTCATTTTCACCTAACGCACTGATGAAGCCCTGTACGGTATGGCGCGGTGTATCGCGTCCGAATGAATCTGGTATCGGCGTACTCGCCGACTCCTCACTGGTACTGCCACCCATTCCCAGTGCGCTAGCTTCAGCAGCAAATGCATTATTGGGTAACAACGCACTCAACAGCATCACAAGCAAAAATAAAATTGCCATTAGTGGCATTTTGATGATTGAGTATGGTGAAGACAACTTGGAACTAATAATCATAGGAATCAGGCGATACTTAATAGACAAAACAAACCTCTTAGCATTATGAATGGTACAACGAAGAACAAATGAGTGCTTCCCTATAATAGCAATTATTTATAACAGCAGTGCTTTTGATTACACGTTTTTATGGTCATCTATGTGAATGATCTGCTCTCACCTTTGCTTATGACTTCTGATTTTTTATTACCTTTCACGACACTCCTTATAAATATCTCCTATGAATGAGAGTGACAATCATTAAGTGAATAAACCGCAATCTATCATGAAAACTACTCAGCTTACCGTGAATAAACATTAGGTTAAAGTGGTTTATAAAGCGGTCTGTTTTGTAGATAATGAACGCAGTTTTGCTTGTCCACTGTTTTTTGTAATTTTTAGCCATATTAACGTCAGTATGGTTACTTTTTTCTCTGCATTTTTTAATATGATTATTTTGGAATTGACTATGTCTTTATCACGTTCATCTTCACGTACCTACCTTCGTTTGAGTATCTTAAGCGCATTGGGTTTACTTGCGGTTAACACAGCAATGGCAGTGACACCTGACGTTGCTACTATTAACGATAGCGAGCTACCACAAGTTGAGCTTGATGAAATCATCGTAACAGCAACCCGTACCCCCACTAAAACCAGTAATGTGATTGCACAAACTCGGGTTGTAGATAAAGAAGATTTAAAACGCTTTCAAGGTCAGACGGTTCTAGAAGTACTTAGACGGCAGCCAGGATTTAGCATTAAACAAGATGGTGGTATGGGTCAAAGCAGTAATTTCTATCTTCGCGGCTATGATAGTAAGCGTGTATTAGTGCTAATAGATGGTATTCGTTATGGCTCAATGTCAACAGGTCAGCCCGCTTTAGCCTTATTACCGACCGATCAAATTGATCGTATTGAAATTTTATACGGTGCTTCAGGCTCTAGCATTTATGGTTCAGATGCTATGGGCGGCGTCATTCAAATATTTACTAAAGGCAGTGACGTTGATCAAACTAACTTTTCTGTGACCGCAGGTGTTGGCTCACATGACCACTATGTTTATGGTGCAACAGCGCAGTTTGCAAATGCTCAAGGCGCAAAACTGAGTCTTTCCGCTAGTCGGAATCAAACTAAAGGTATCAGCGCGCTTGACAACCGAACAGGCAATGATAAAGATGACGATGGCTTTGAGAGCAATAACTTTGCCTTAAATGCTAGTATGCCTATTACTCAAAATATAAGCGTTGGCGCAACTGGACTTTTTTCTAAGTCAACGACAGAGTTTGATAACTTTAGTTTTGGACCAGGTCCCAATGCAGAGATTGATCAAGAGAATGGTGCCGTATCAGCATTTTCACAATACGAAAACGATAAGCTGGCAGTACGACTATCAGCGGGTCAGAGCTTGGATAAGATTGATAACAAAGTGGGCGATGCCTTTGAAACCAAACAGAAACAGGCGAATTTGATAAGCACTTATGAATTACCTGTAGGACAATTTCAAGCAGGTGCCGAATGGTTGCAGCAGGAAGTAGACCTTACAGATAACACTCCTAGTGCCGGCGGTAAAGACAGCTATAAAATAAATGACCGTGATATTAAGAGTGGCTTTGCTGGTTATCAAGTAAATGAGGATGCTTACGATTTTCAAGCCAATGTTCGTTTCGACGATAACTCACAATTTGGTCACGAAACTACATTTGGTCTTGGTTATGCTGTAAAGCTAGCGCCTAGCCTACGCCTAGGTACTAGCTTCGCTACTGGCTATAGAGCGCCTACTCTCAATGACTTATACATCGAGAGCGCTTACTATGTTCCAAATGAAGATTTAAAAGTCGAGAAGAGTAAAAATGTAGAAGTATTTATTGAATCTACCAATACGATACAAACTACTCGTTTGACTGGTTTTAATAGTGATGTCGACAATCTTATTGATAACAGATACGATGATAGTATTGACAAATATCAAGCACTGAACATTGATGAAGCAAGCTTGTCAGGTTATAGCTTTACCTCAGACTGGCAGCTCAGTAATATTTTATTTGGTGGTCAATACACTCGCACCAATGCTGAAGAGGACTCAGGAGCTAACAAAGGCAAACAATTAGTGTATCGCCCTGAAAATACTGGCCTGGTATATATAGGTTACCAAGCTGCAGAGTTCGATATTCGTACTGAAGCAGAATATGTGGGTAAAACCTATAATGTTGCAGATAATAGCACTTTTATAGAGGACTATACGTTATTCAATATCAGTGGTAATTATTACTTGAGTCCAAATCTGACATGGACAAGTCGTATTAACAATTTGACTAACGTAGATTACTCAACTAATGAGAGTTTTGGTCAATATGCTTCGCGTTACAATCAAGACGGCACCAACTTCTTCACATCTCTAACCTATAACTGGTACTAATTTTCTCTTAGTACTATTTGGACTGTCTGAAATGAGAATAAAAAAGGTCATCCATCGATGGCCTTTTTTATTGCTACATATTACCGCTTCCCATCTTACGTGCCTATACCGTCAGCTATTTATGTTATCCAAGAGGTGACAATTCATGACTCATCAATTACAATAACGACCTCCGAGAGGTGTTGCGCCATAATATCTGATAGTGCATTTAGGCTTTAAAGCCCTGCTAATCAGTCCTTATGTTAGGCTCGGTAACTGTTATGCGCTCATTATTTTATCTGAGCATTTGACAGCGCAAACAACGGCACCTGCGTTTTTATTCTTTTTATCAATCATTTACCACTGATAGGAGCATATTATGGACGCAGTGTCTAACACCCCATCTGCCCATACGATCGATCCCTCTTTCACCGACTATAAAGTCGCCGACATCAGCCTTGCTGATTACGGTCGCCGTGAAATCACGCTAGCCGAAGCTGAAATGCCTGCCCTAATGGGTTTGCGTCGTCGCTACGAAGCCGACCAACCGCTTAAAGGCGCGAAAATCGCTGGCTGTATCCACATGACCATCCAAACGGCTGTCCTTATCGAAACACTCGTCGCGCTAGGTGCTGAAGTACGCTGGACATCATGTAACATCTTCTCAACCCAAGACCATGCTGCTGCGGCGATTGCTGCTGCGGGTATCTCTGTTTATGCTTGGAAAGGCGAAACCGAAGAAGAGTACGAGTGGTGCTTACGTCAACAAATCCATGTTGGCGGTGAAGCATCAGGTCAGCTTTGGGATGCTAACTTAATCTTAGATGACGGCGGTGATTTGACCGCATTGATTCATAATGATTATGCTGAATTGCTGGATAATATTCATGGTATTTCAGAAGAGACGACTACAGGCGTCCATCGCTTGGTTGAGATGCTAAATAAAGGCACGCTTAAAGTACCAGCTATCAACGTCAATGACGCGGTTACTAAGTCTAAAAATGACAACAAATACGGTTGCCGTCATAGCTTAAACGACGCTATCAAACGTGCTACTGATATGTTCCTTGCTGGTCGCCGCGCCTTAGTCATCGGTTATGGCGATGTAGGTAAAGGTTCTACGCAAAGCTTACGTCAAGAAGGCATGATCGTCCGTGTCTCCGAAGTCGATCCTATCTGTGCTATGCAGGCTTGTATGGACGGCTTTGAAGTATTGTCACCTTATATCAACGGCGATAACACTGGCGGCGCAGAAAACATCAACACCCGTCTGCTTGAAGATACAGATATGATTGTCACCACTACCGGTAACTACCATGTTTGTGACAGACATATGCTAGCGGCTCTTAAACCAGGTGCTGTCGTTTGTAATATCGGTCACTTTGACACCGAAATCGACACGCAGTTTATGCGTGATAACTGGCGCTGGGTTGAGATTAAGCCACAAGTGCATCAAATCTTCCGCTCAGACGATGAAAACGATTATTTGATTCTGCTTGCTGAAGGTCGTCTAGTGAACTTGGGTAATGCAACCGGTCACCCATCGCGCGTAATGGACGGCTCATTTGCCAACCAAGTATTGGCGCAAATGTATCTGTTCGAAGAAAAATTCGCTGACTTGCCAGCAGATAAGCGCAATGATAACTTATACGTTAAAGTCTTACCGAAAAAGCTAGACGAAGAAGTGGCTGCGGCGATGGTTGCTGGTTTTAACGGTACGCTAACTAAGCTGACTGAAAAACAAGCGGAGTATTTAGGCGTACCTGTCGAAGGTCCATTTAAGCCTGACGCTTATAAATACTAATAGGAGCCAGACTGTGACTAAGCCTGCTTTCTCCTTTGAGTTTTTCCCTGCCAAAACCGAGCTAGGTCATGAAAAACTACTCAGTACTTATGATGAGCTGAATAAGCTATCACCTGCGTATTTTTCAGTGACCTACGGTGCTGGTGGTTCAACCCGAAATCGCACTTTAGATATCGTCCAAGCACTATGCGCACGCGGTGATACTGACATTGCGCCGCATATATCTTGTATCGGTGATGATAAGGCGGAAATCGCTGAATTGCTCGATCTGTATAAAGGTTTGGGCATCAAGCGCTTAGTCGCCCTGCGTGGTGATTTACCGTCAGGTCAAGTCGGTATGGGCGAGCTGCCGTTTGCGTTAGACTTGGTTAAGTTTATCCGTGAACATTCAGGCGATCATTTCCATATCGAGGTCGCAGCGTATCCTGAAATGCATCCACAAGCGCGTAGCTTTGCATTTGATGTTGACAACTTGGTCAATAAATACCAAGCGGGTGCTAATGCATCGATTACTCAGTTTTTCTATAACGCTGATAGTTACTTATATTTGCGTGATACCTTAGAGAAGCGTGGTATCGATACGGTTGCTCAGCCTTTAATCGCTGGTATCATGCCAATTACTAACTCAAGTAATTTGGTACGCTTTGCCGATAGCTGTGGCGCTGATATTCCGCGTTATGTACGTAAGCAGTTGTCTGACTTTGGCGATGACCGCAAAGCCATTCGTGAATTTGGTTTTGATGTCGTCTATCGTTTATGCGAGCGCTTAATTGCTGAGGGTGTACCTGCCATGCATTTTTATAGCATGAATAAGGTTGAGCCAAACAAGCGCTTGGTTGAAGCACTCGGCTTAGCTTAATTGCTCATCGTATTTATCGAATGTATTTTTTAAAGACTGGCGTTCCTAGGAGCGCCAGTCTTTTTGGTATAAGAATTGCACTAATGCAAATTCTACTAAAGATAATCCCTTTACCCTCTCAAACGATATTCTGCTAAGATATTTGAAAATATTATTCAAACAATAGGACTAAGCAACTGTGCGACGTTTTTTTTATGACACCAGCAATGACATCAGTGATGAAAGAGGCTCACTCCATCCTCAACTTAGCACCTTGGCTATTGGAGATAGTGCCGAATTAACAGAGAGTATCGTCCATCATTGGTGCCGTGTATTGCGTGCCAATATTGGCGATCAAGGCATATTATTCGATGGCTTTGGCGGCGAGTATCAGGTGCAGCTACAAGCCATCAGTAAAAAACACGCCACTGTGACATTATTAGCACATGTAGATACTGACCGAAGTGCCGCTGTCTTCACTAAGATCGGTCTAGTGATGAGCCGCGGTGAACGCATGGACTATGCGATTCAAAAATCCACCGAGCTTGGTGTCACTGCTATTCAATTGCTAAGTAGCCATCATGGCGAGGTCAATCTAAAGCCTGCCCAAGTAGAAAAAAAACTGGCACATTGGCAGCAAGTTGCCATTGCCGCGTGTGAACAATGCGGTCTTAACCGTCCACCGCTTATTATTGCGCCTGTGTCCATAAATGACTGGTTAAAAAAGTCAGTGACTCACTCTTCCGATGCGCAAATGGACGTGCGCCCTCCTACTACCAGTACTATTGTCACAACCCTTAGCCAAGACCCTTATTATCAAATATTACAACAACCAGCAGATTTGCGTCTGCAATTGAGCGTACCAGCTGCAGGACAACCAGCAACGCCTAAGTCGCTACCAACAGTCTTAACGCAACAATCTCCTTATATTGAGCTGCTAATAGGCCCTGAAGGTGGTCTGAGTGTTGATGAATGCCAGCAAGCAGCCAAAGCTGGTTTTGAACCTTGGCAAATTGGCTCAAGAATCTTACGCACCGAGACTGCACCCGTGGTGGCGTTGGCGACTCTGCATGCTTTGAGCTATTATGAGTAAATACCATATGCGTAATCCTAACTGCTGCTCTATTTCGATATGATGAGTCCAACTATGACTGCTTTCGCCCCTATTTCCATCGCAGACAAGCAGCAACTGCTGGCCGAGTTATGTGAGCAGCTTGATGATGCAATATTCATCTTGGATGCCCATTTACGCTATCTATCGGTCAATGCCAGTTATGAGATTATCATTGGCTACAGTGAGTCATTTTTGCTTGGCAGACCACTTGGTGTTTATGCAGCAGAATTTTTATCAGATGAGGAAAGGGCCGTTTTAGCAGATATCACTGACCATTTAGACTGCAATGGTTTTTATGAAAACGACTTTTCGATGCTGAACCGTTATGGACAAACACTTGACTGTCACATGACTTATCGCAAAATCTGTGTCAATCATAAGACTTACTATATCGGTATGGTGCGTGATATGTCCTCGGTCGTCAAGGATCAAAAGCAAGTGGCGCATTTGCTCAATTATGATCAATTGACTGGGTTACCAAACCGTAAAGTTTTCTTGAGTCAGACCAGCGACCTATTGTTGGACAGCTATCAGGAAGTCGTAATTGTGCGCTTCAATATTGACCGTTATCGCAATCTAGCAAGCTTGCTTGGCCCTGACGGCATCAACACCTTGGTAAAAAACTTTGTCACACGCCTGAAGAACCTCAAGCTCGATAATTTACAGTGTTTTTCTCATTTTGGCGGCGATGATTTTGCGTTATTATTCGAATCCAATGACGCTAATATGGTACGTCATCAGCTAGACAGCTTAATGCAAATGTGTGAACGCCCCTTCTCCTTAGATGAAAACACTGCGACAGACGCCAAGATTTATTGTCATATTTCCGTCGGGGTCAGTTACTTTCCCACTAACGACGACGAAGTGACAGGATTATTGACCAAGGCTGAAAAAGCGCTGCATTATGTCAAGCAGCAAGGTGGTGATGACATTTGCTGGTATGATACGGCCATTGACGAAGCCACTGCGGGTAGCTTGCAGTTAGAGGCGGAACTTAGAGCCGCTACCACTGAAAATCAGTTTGTTCCTTATTATCAACCAAAGTTTGAGCTGGCTACGGGCATCATTATTGGTTTTGAAGCGCTGGTACGTTGGCAACACCCGACTCGCGGGCTGCTAAAGCCGATACATTTTATCAATGCCATTATCACTCATAAACTGTCGTTTGAGCTGTTCTCGCACATGGCGGTTCAAATTGCTAAGCAGTTATCGACTTGGCAACAGCAAGGATTTTGTCAACATATCTGTATCAATGCAGATGCTGCCGAATTTAGCCTCCCTGAGTTTTCTGAGATGGTGAGCAGTTTACTGGTGCAACACCGTATTTCTGCGCATCAGCTACATATTGAAGTCACTGAATCATCGTTAATTCAGCGTCATGCAAATGTCAAAAAACAGCTTAATTTGCTCAAAGAGCTGGGAATTTGTTTGGCGTTGGATGACTTTGGCACCGGTTATGCCTCTTTGAGTTACTTACAAGAATATCCGTTTGATTTTATTAAAATTGACAAAAGTTTTATATCCAACATCGACACCGATCGTACCCAACATGCCATTGTAAAAGCTATTTTAGACTTGGCAATGGCACTTGATATGCAGGTAGTCGCCGAAGGCATCGAAACCGAACAACAGCGCGATGTGTTGCTAAAAATGGGCTGTCAACAGGGTCAAGGCTATTGGTTTGGCAAACCAGTGCCAGCAGAGGCTGCGACTGAGATGTTGATTCAGCAGTACGCCGCCAAATAAACCCCCTTTAACGGATGTTTATTTATCCAGTATCATTAGTATTTTCATATGCTTATTCGCATGTCCTCTTAACGCCTAACGTCGATTGTATAACCGATGCAAGATAGGTTCATGACTTATCAGTGCTGTCACCAAACTTGTATAATCCCCTCTGAAAGCCTATCTTTTATAGTGAATTTGTTAGAGCTTATTAAGTTTCAAGCTTACTCTGACCATCGCCATTCTTTTCAATACTATTTTATATAGCCGACAACATCGTCAATCTGCATTATTGCCTAGCAATTATATGGGCTCGTTAGATTAATATGGGCTGGACTTGTGCACTAAATAACAGTGCAGTCATGTGCCTACCCTTGATGATGATTGGTTATATTCTCAAAAGGACAGGAAGTTATGCAATACAAAGCGCCCTTACGTGACATTCAATTCGTGATGCATGAGTTACTCGACAGCGAAAGCCATTATAAAACCCTGCCAGCATTCCAAGAAGCGGATCGCGAGCTAATGGACAGCCTGTTTGAAATGGCGGCAAGCTTTGCTGAAAATGAGCTATCACCATTGAATCAAAGTGGTGACGCTGAAGGCTGCCAGTTTAACAATGGTCAAGTCACTACGCCAAAGGGCTTTAAAGAAGCATACAAAGCGTATTGTGAGCTTGGTTTTCCAGCCTTATCTGCTGAAGAAGACTTCGGTGGTCAAAACATGCCGTTTTCATTATCGACCGTCATTAATGAAATGGTTGGTACGGCTAACTGGTCATTCTCTATGTACCCTGGTTTATCGCATGGTGCCATTCAAACCATCGAGCATCACGGTACGGATGAGCAAAAAGACATATATTTAGAAAAAATGATCAGCGGTGAATGGTCAGGCACCATGTGCTTGACTGAAGCACATGCAGGTTCTGATCTGGGTATTATCCGTACCAAAGCTGAGCCTAAAGAAGATGGCAGCTATAGCATCACTGGTCAAAAAATCTTCATTTCAGCGGGTGAGCATGACTTAACGGACAATATCATTCACATTGTCTTGGCTCGTCTACCAGGCGCGCCTGCTGGCACAAAAGGCATCTCACTGTTTATCGTTCCTAAGGTAACGGTCAACGAAGATGGTAGCCTAGGTGAAAACAATAACGTCGTTTGTGGCTCTATCGAACACAAAATGGGTATCAAAGCCTCAGCCACTTGCGTGATGAACTTTGATGGCGCAACGGGTTATCTGATTGGCCCTGAAAACCGTGGTCTACAATGCATGTTTACCTTTATGAACGTGGCGCGTATTGGTACCGCAGTGCAAGGTTTAACCGCAGCAGAATATGCGTTCCAAGGCTCATTGACTTATGCCAAAGATCGTCTAGCGATGCGTTCATTATCTGGTGTTAAAGCCCCTGAAAAAGCAGCTGACCCTATCATCGTTCATCCAGCGGTTCGTAACATGCTGTTGACTGAAAAAGCCTTTGCTGAAGGTGGTCGTGCTTTAGTCTATTACCTCTCACATTTTGCCGATACCGTCGCAAAAGGCGAAGGCGATGCGCTTAAATTTGCTGATCAAATGTTGTCACTATTGACACCTATTGCTAAAGCTTTCTTGACTGAAACGGGTCTAGAAGCGGCTAACCATGGCGTACAGGTTTATGGTGGTCATGGCTTTATCAGCGAATGGGGCATGGAGCAAAACGTGCGTGATACGCGTATTGCTTGCTTATACGAAGGTACTACTGAAATCCAAGCACTCGATCTACTAGGTCGTAAAGTATTGGGCTCACAAGGCAAACTGCTTGCAAACTTTGTTAAAATCATTCAGACATTCTGTGAAGAAAATAAAGAAAACGACGAGATGGGTCAGTTTATTCGCCCACTTGCCAAACACCTTAAAGAATGGGGTGATTTGACTGCACGCATCGGCATGCAAGCCACTGAAAACCCAGATGCAGTTGGCGGCGCTGCGGTTGATTACATGTATTTCAGCGGTTATGTAACGCTAGCCTACTTATGGGCACGCATGGCATTAGTAGCACAAACTGAACTTGCTAACGGTACTAGCGAACAAGCCTTCTACGACGCGAAAGTAAAAACCGCGCAGTTCTACTTTGCTAAGCTATTGCCACGTACCACCACTCACGTACAGCGTATCAGCACTGGTGTTGAACCATACATGAGCATGGACGTTGATCAGTTCGCTTTTTAATTAGACGTTAAATACTGCTAATACTGTATTTTTATCGGCAACATACTCAGGTGTGTTGCCGATTTTCTTAGCGCTATTAAAATTAATAACGAGTAGAGTCAACACTGTCAAAAAACCTAACCTTTTGTAAAAACCTATTCTTATTTTTATAAAGGCTATCCTTTATCAATACTTTTGGTGTACGCACAATTCACGAAGAAACACACCCGTGCGCAAGCTTATTTGCTAAACTTTGATTATTAACCGCTAAGGTTAGACCAAAAGAACAATTGATATCTTTAACAACTTTAATTTTATTTATTTGAACCAAAGGAATGTTTATGGCTGTTTATAATGCCCCTCTGAATGACATGCGCTTTATCTTAAATGATGTATTTAACGCGCCTAAATTTTGGCAAAACAACGAAAACTTAGCTCATGTCGACATGGAAACCGTCGATATGATTTTGGAAGAAATGGCAAAACTGTCAAAAAACATTCTCTTGCCAATCAACCGCAGCGGCGATGAAGAAGGCGCAACCTTTGAAGGTAATGGCGTCGTCACGACTCCTACTGGATTTAAAGAAGCGTATAAACAGTATGCTGAATCAGGCTGGGTTGGCTTAAGCGGTAACGCTGAATACGGTGGTCAAGGTTTCCCAAAAATGGTGACTATGCTGACTGAAGAGATGGTATTCACTGCCAACCAATCATTTGCGCTATATCCAAACCTAACCGTTGGTGCAACGCTTTGCCTAAACGCAGCGGCGTCTGAAGAACAAAAGCAAACTTACCTAGAAAAAATGTACAACGGCGAGTGGGCGGGCACCATGTGCTTGACAGAGCCACATGCTGGTACTGACTTAGGTATCATCAAAACAAAAGCTATCCCTAATGATGACGGTAGCTATGATATCTCTGGTACCAAAATCTTTATCACTGGCGGCGAGCATGACTTAACCGAAAATATCATTCATTTGGTATTGGCAAAAACCCCTAACGCGCCAGAAGGCTCAAAAGGTATTTCACTATTTGTCGTACCAAAATTTTTGGTCAATGCAGATGGCAGCTTAGGCGAGCGTAACACCCTAGCAGTCGGCTCTATCGAGCATAAAATGGGTATCAAAGCCTCAGCCACTTGTGTCATGAACTTTGACAGCGCTAAAGGCTGGATGGTTGGTGCCGAAAACACGGGTCTGTCATCAATGTTCATTATGATGAACTATGAGCGTGTCACTATGGGTCTGCAAGGCCTTGGTGGTTCTGAGCTTGCTTATCAGAATGCGGCGTTATATGCCAATGACCGTGGTCAAGGTCGTAGCGATACTCAGCTACAAAGTCCAGAAAAACCAGCCGATGCCATCATTCATCATGCCGATGTGCGCCGTATGCTATTAAATGCCAAAGCCAATACCGAAGCCTCACGTTGCTTTGCGATGTACGTGGCTAAAAATCTTGATGAAGAGAAATTTAGTACTGATCCAGAGGCTGCGCAAGCTGCTGCCGCACGTGTTGCTCTATTGACGCCAGTGGCTAAAGCGTTCTTGACTGATAAAGCATTAGAAGCCACCATTGATTGCCAGCAAGTATTCGGTGGCCATGGCTACATCCGCGAATGGGGTATGGAGCAAATCGTTCGTGATACCCGTATTGCGCAGATTTATGAAGGTACCAACGGTATTCAAGCACTCGATCTACTAGGTCGTAAAGTGGCGAAAAATAACGGCAAATACGTTACCCATTTCTTAGGTGAAATTCGTGATTTCGTCAATAACATGCAAGCGGATCATGGCATCAAACAAGCAACGCTAGATGCTGCCGACACGATTGAAGCATTGACAAACACTGTGCTTAGCAACATTAGCGAGCGTAAAAACGAAGTCAATGGCTGTGCCGTTGACTACATGCATGCCTTTGGTTACCTCGCTTATTCGTATATGTTTGCGTTGATGGTAGAAGCCGCTAACGGTAAAGAAGGTGAGTTTTATACCAATAAAGCCAAGCTTGCCGATTATTTCGTCGGGCGTATTTTGCCACGCATTGATGCTCATGCACAAATGGTTCAAGCTGGTAGTGATCCAATGATGAACTTTGATCTTAGCTACTTTGATGTACCTGCTAGCTAATTTCTTACTTTTATAATAAAGTAAGCCATACCGCACTACGATAAGGGGACAGTCACGTTACTGTCCCTTTTTTTGCCAAAAATATCATCACAGTGATGGTTTCCACAATCGATATAATGAGCGCCACAAAATAACTGCTAACAAAATAATTAACCGCTCAGGCATTGTTACGATTAAAATAACGCAAAGTCACAACATTAAGATTGCTACAAATATCTTTAATGCCGAAACCAATAAGCTCTGAACCAATGACTTCCAAATTAGTGAGCTGCAAATTAGAAACCTAACCATCAATAGTGGTAGATATCGCGACATTGATAACCAATATAGCCATTCAAAGCGCTTATATCTTTGCTCATACTCAATAATAACAATGACTGAAATAACCACCACAAGGGATGCAATGTGTCAGAAATAAAACACATTTTACAACAGATTACAGCCTTAAGTGATGTGCCAGATCCTGCGGTACTCAAGCGCTTAATCGATGAGCTACGAGTGAGTGATAAAGAGCCCACATTAGCCAATCAAAACATTCAAGAGCTGATTGACATTTTACGTCAACATCCAGAATATGCAGATGGACTGTCAAGTTTCGTCTTGAAACTGATTATTGAATATCGCCAAATTGCTTTATATACCGATACCGGCATCATGTCGGATCAGGGCTTTTTTAATAGTCTACGTCGCCTTATCGGACACCGTTTTTTACCGCTATTGCCACAAGAAGATTCTGTCGTAGAATTGGTCGGTTATTTATTTGATAAACGCTCTGATGAGCGCTGGCTTGCCAATATTAAAAAAGACAAATGGGATGAACTGGTTGAGCTACTCAAAGTCGATGAGCAGCATTTAAACTTAGTTGCGACAGCAAAAAACAGTATCTTGAACGCGATTATCATTTTGTCATATCGTATCAGCGGTATTGGCTTGCATCCAGATTTGATGGAATTCTATCCGCAAATGCTGAATTATTCAGCGTCATTTGTGGCACAAAATCAAGAGGCAGTCTTATACGTCAATCAGTATCGAGAAGCGCATGAGCTTGATACTTTAACGGATATCACGCCCGAAAAAGCGGTAGATCCTGCGCCGTTATTGGTCATGATTGAACAATGCGAAGATATCGTTGCCACCATACGCAAGCGCATTTATAAAACGGGAATCTCTATTCGCCTGACCAACATGATGCTGCGTTTAGACCAAAGCTTGCAGCGTATGCGCATCTTAACTGAACTGGTAGCAGATAATTATGATAAGCGCGATCAGGCGCTCATTGAGTTGATTCAAGCACTGATTACTACTGCGAGCCGCCGTTATAGTATTGGATACTTAATTGATAATAATACCAAGCTGCTGTCGCGCAAAGTCACTGAAAATGCCAGCCGTGTGGGTGAACATTATATTAGTACCGATAAATCGGGCTACCAAAAAATGTTCAAGAAAGCCTCTATCGGTGGTTTTATTATTGCTTTTATGGCAACGCTTAAGATATTAGCCTATAACCTAGCCCTCGCACCGATGGGACGCGCCTTTGTAAATAGTATGATTTATGGATTGGGTTTTGTTTTTATCCATATCGTTCATGGTACGGTTGCTACCAAACAGCCTGCTATGACGGCGGCGGCAATTGCCTCTACTATCTCGGACGGTTCTGGCAAAAAGTCACACCAGTTAAATAAGCTATCAGAATTGGTGGTCGATATTTTACGTACCCAGTTTGTGGCGATTATGGGCAATATCATGCTAGCAATACCAGTCGCTCTGATTATCTCTTTTGCATGGCTACAATATACTGGTGCGCCGATGATCAATACCGACAAGGCTGCACACTTACTGCATGATCTTGACCCCTTTCACTCACTGGCATTGCCCCACGCGGCCATTGCTGGCGTTTATTTATTTTTATCTGGTCTTATTGCTGGTTACTACGATAACTTGGCAGTCTACAACCAAATCGGTGCCCGTATTCAGCGCCACAAACTACTTCAATACCTACTACCAAAAACTTGGTTACAGCGTTTAGGCGGTTTTATAGAAGCCAACCTTGGCGCCATTATGGGCAATTTCTTGTTCGGGGTGTTCTTAGGTAGTACTGCAACAATTGGCTATTTATTTGGCTTACCGATTGATATTCGCCACATTGCGTTTGCCTCGGCGAATTTGGCGCATGGACTGTTTAATATATCTGCCAACCAGTGGGATTGGCAGATTGTGTTTATTTCTATTTTAGGCGTTGCCCTTATTGGCATGGTGAACCTCATGGTCAGCTTTTCGCTCGCATTATTTGTGGCACTGCGCTCTAAAGAAGTCAAATTCATGGAGTGGAGTCGTTTAACCAAGCAGCTTTTCAGCCATATGCTTACCCATCCTTCAGACTTTTTCTGGCCACGTGATAAGCCAATGAAGTATGCTCGTATCGACAGCCAAGGACATATGATTTTTGACGATACCAGCGCTCATAAAGGGGGGCAAACTATTCCCAATAATTATGTCGTGCGCCGTTTGTCTGATGTAAAAATCCTACCTAAATCCAAGCAAAAAAGCATGCAAAATGAACAGGCTATCACAGACATAGATTACGATAATAACATCTCAAATGCTGACACTGACGCTGCGCTAAAAAGCCGGGAAACACACAGTACTACCAATCATATCAGTACCAAAAAAACCATTGAACTCGATGATGGGCTGATAGATGAGGAGCTCAATAGCGTTCCTTATAGTAGTGATATTCAATATGATAAAGCGCATAACGCCTTTACTGAGGGTAATGAGACGACTGCCCATCCTGAAAGCGATAACAGCAACCCTGAAAACAAGGCTGCGGGCGATGCTAAAACCTCACTACCTAAACCCAAAAAACCACCGAACCTACCCAGCTAATGGGAAGGTTTTGGTGGTTCAATAAATCGTTTGGATAAGCCAAATAGTTGCGGCGTGCCCTCATCTTAAAAACGGAGATAGAAATGAGCCCATACCCTAATATTATGTTTCTGGCTGTAAGCAGTGCGCACTTGACCTGATAATTTTTCCATCACTCAAGCGATAAGCCAATAGGTCATTACCCCAAACGCAGCCACCGTCAAGTGCACGCGCATGCGGTAAGTCTACCTCACCTTTCAACGCTGCCCAGTGCCCAAATAATACCTTGCGAGTCCGCGGCACTTGCCATTCAAACCAAGGCAAAAAACCCTCTGGCATAGACGCTTCTAACCCTGCTACAAAGCTAAATTCTAACGTGCCATCTTGTTTGCACAGCCGCATACGAGTGAAATAATTGGCAATTGCACGCATTTTGGTAAAGCCATTAATATCTCGATGCCAGTCATCAGCAGTCTTGCTATATAAATTCGGCAATAGACGATCCAGCTGTTTTAAACTACTTTGCAATTGTGACTCTAACTGCTGCGCGTGATTTGCGGCCGCCTCAACCGTCCAATGTGGTGGAATGCCAGCATGAACTAATACCGTCTGCTCATCAGGAAAAGCCAATACTGGCTGATGACGTAGCCATTCAAGCAGTTCATCGCAATCATCGGCAGCAAAAATAGGCGCTGTCTGATCCTTTTTTTTAATCTTTGCCGCACCGCGCCAGACAGCGATCAAATTGATATCATGATTGCCGAGTACTGTCGCGGCTGCCCCTTGCTCACAAAGTGCTTTGACATGACGCAAGGTACTTAACGAATCTTCACCACGTGCCACCAAGTCCCCCGCAAACCATAGCTTGTCTTGCGCAGGATCAAAATCCAATATTTCAAGTAAATGAAGGTACGCCGCATAGCAACCTTGCAAGTCACCGATGACATACTGATGGCGAAAGCTCATAAATCCTCAGTGTTTTTACGTGATAGTTTTATGTGAAAATCTTATATCGTCATTTCCATATAAATGTCTTTGACGACGAATCGGCAGTAACTCGATTTAAACCTCTACTTTACGCGCCTGATTGCTCAAATTCACAAAATCCTTCACACTTAAGACTTCAGGACGTGCTTGTGGGTCGATGCTACACGCTGCAAAATCTTCTTCGCTCAATGTCGGTAGCAACGTTGATTTTTTAAAGATGGCACGTAACGTCTTACGACGATGGTTAAAGGTTTCACGTACCACAAGCGCGAAATACTCTTCGTCCTCTGCGACGACTGGCTTAATGATATGCGGCATCAAACGAAAAACCGCACTGGTTACTTTTGGTGGCGGATTAAAAGCACCACGTGGTACGGTCAGTAGATAATCGGTATGGCAATGATACTGCATAATGACAGATAGGCGACCATAAGTTTTGCTACCGACATCCGCCGTAATACGCTCGACCACTTCTTTTTGCAGCATAAAGTGCATGTCTTGAATCACATCTGCATAACTGAGCAAATGAAATAAGATAGGCGTAGAAATATTATACGGCAGATTACCAACCACACGGAGCTTGCCACGCTCATCGCTATATAGCTCGCGATAGTCGACATGCATGGCATTGTCTTTGATGATCGTAAAGTTTGGATGGCTGTTGGCACCGATACGAATACGCAGGCTATCTGCCAAATCACGATCCAGCTCGACCACAGTCATCGCATCCACTTCTGCCAATAATGGCTCAGTTAGTGCGCCCATCCCTGGCCCAATCTCAATCAAATTGTCATCGCGCTCTAAGCGAATGCTCTCAACAATCTCACGGATAACACTGCGATCATGTAAGAAGTTTTGACCAAAGCGCTTACGCGGTTGGTGTTTGGCAGCGCGTAGGCTGTTGGTAATAGACTGAGCATCAAACGAAATTTTGGACATAAAAAAGTCTTAATGGGTAAAAGATAAATGGGCTATAGCGCTATGGCAGCAATGTGCTGGTTTTATATGCGCTTTTATTGGCTCGTTTTGTAATACGAATTATACCACAGCTCGTAAATTTGCTGTATTTTTGAGACATTTTATTGATAAACCGCTCATACCTTAGCGCAATCGACACAGTGCCTTTTTTGTTCTTAAACCATTGATACTATTAGTCTACAGGATAAAGTTCAAGTCCTCACTAAACAACCGCCCTTATTCATATAAGAGTGATTATATTTGATGAGCGTATTAGTAAGCATTTAATCTAAATGGCTGTTACACAGAATATGGGATGATCTCATTAACCTTAGTCTGTCCAGCTCAAACATTTATCTCCGTTTCTAATGAGATAAGCTTTAATTTGAAAATTATAATATTTAGCGTATAAATCCGCTGAAGTATTGAATTGATGCTGCTTATAAGTTTCATATCCATGTGACGTTCCTCTTATTGGAACAATATTTTCATCGCTAACGCACCCTCGCTTTATTTCGGGAGTGTAGGGACCACCACTGTAAGTGGCATAAACGTGTAAATCACCCTTCGAAATAGCTTTCAGAGCATCAGCTGTAGGATCTGCACTGTATAGGTAATCCAAACTGAATGGTTGTTTTACTTCACTACTACAAGCTGATGCTAAGCAAAGAAACAAAAGTAGTATAAGTAATCTAATCACCAAAACTTTCTCCATGTTGTTTGCTTGGATGACGAGTAATAGAATTTTTGTATAATGGAACCACTTATATCAGGGTATGTTCAATGATTTATAAATAGTCATTATTTACGATAAAGCTAACCAATAAATACTGCGCGATAAATCTCGCTAAGGCACCGACTTATGCCAGAGGTCTATTAATAAGCGATTTGTCTGCCATTTCATTAGCCATATTCAACGCTTGATATAAGCTAGTCGCACTCGCCCCGCCGCTTCCTGCCAAGTCTAGTGCCGTGCCGTGATCAACCGAAGTACGAATATAAGGCAAACCTAAAGTCAGATTAACCGTATCACCAAAACCATGTGATTTCAGCACTGGCAAACCTTGGTCATGATACATCGCAATCACCGCATCACAGTTGGCTAGATGTCTGGGTGTAAATAAGGTATCCGCTGGCATCGCCTCTGATATATCGACGCCTGCTTTGATAAATTCTTGCAAGACTGGATTGATAATATCAATCTCCTCCATACCCAGATGTCCGCCTTCACCTGCATGTGGATTAAGACCACAGACTAAAATACGTGGATGTATTAAGCCAAACTTCTCTCGCATATCATCAATGACAATTTGTACGGTTTGGCGTACATTATCCACGGTGATGGCAGCAGGGATATCTTTCAACGCTAAATGAGTGGTGACAAGCGCGACTTTCATGGCTTGATTGGCGAGCATCATCACGACTTTATCACAGCCACTTTGCTGCATAAAAAACTCTGTATGACCACTAAACATCGTGCCATCTAATAGTTTAATATCGGCTTCTATCAGTGCAGACTTTTGCAATGGTCCAGTGACGATAGCGGCCACTGTTTTATTGGTTGCCAACTGATGGGCAATGTCTAACTGCTTAGCAACCATTGCTGAATTGTGCGTGTTAATTTGTCCGCAGACAACTGGCTCAGCACAAGATATATTAAGCAGAATAAAAGAACTATCCACGTCCGTATCTGGCTGCGACATCTGCTCTACAACGTTAAGATTAAAGTCATCGGCATCGAT
This sequence comes from Psychrobacter sp. Ps4, assembly GCF_022129285.1. Taxonomy (NCBI): domain Bacteria; kingdom Pseudomonadati; phylum Pseudomonadota; class Gammaproteobacteria; order Moraxellales; family Moraxellaceae; genus Psychrobacter; species Psychrobacter sp. Ps4. Next base: position 139,545 of record NZ_JADQAK010000001.1, on the reverse strand, counting down.
ATCAATAGTTTGCCAGATGGCAGGGTTTTTCAATACATCAGCTGCAACCAACTCATCTGCGCGCTTTGTCATAGCGGTGCTATCGGCGGTGACCCAAATTGGGCGTTCAAAATCTTGCAATTTACCCTCAGCCGCTAATAGCAGCACGATATCCATCCCAATACCAGCAGGCTCACCAGTTGTGATTAATAATGGCAATTTTTTTTGTATATCTTGCATCGTAACTACGCCTTTATATTTATATTGAGTCGTGAATTTTATTGTATTTTTTATGGGAAAAATAAGTACTGACACTTAATATTGTATAGATGATTTTTTACTTATTACAACCGTCATCTAGAATAGATAGTTGTCTATCGGTGCCGAAAAAAGCCTATTATGTGTTAAACTTTCGCTTTTGATTATAGCATTTACCAGTCAACACCGAGCTCAGGTTTTGGTACTTCAATTATAGTGGCATGTGGCGTTTTATTTGCTGTATCAGCACCCAATGAAACCCTGATATCACATACCCATTTATACCCTCTTTTATATCGACTTTTGACACATTAGGCAATCATGGCAGACAACGAAAAAACCGACGACTTACTCAATCAGACACCGCCGCACAATATCGACATTGAAAAGGCATTGCTCGCGTCCTTAATGAGTATCGAAGAGGCGTACGACAAGATTGCTGATATCGTTACCAAAGATGATTTTTATGCAGGGCGACATCAGTATATTTTTGATGCTATTGCTCATTTAGCGGCAGTCAACGAACCCTATGATACGGTCATGGTACACGACTGGCTTGAAGCACAAAAACTCCTTAAAAGTGCAGGCGGCGATAGCTACTTGGCAGATATTTTGAGCCAAAGTCCTGCGACCTTGTTTAACCTGACCGCCTATGCTCAGCGCGTTCGTGAACTATCTACTCTACGCCAACTGATTACGACTGGCAATGAGATGCTTACGCTCGCCTATAATCCTAAAGACCAAACCGTCAGTGATATTTTAGACAGTGTTGAGGGTAAGATATTTAGCATCAATGAGCAGCATAATAAACGCGCTGAACAACGTGGACCTGTGGGTATTACGGCTGTTTTGACCAACGTTATTGATAAGATTCAAGAGCTAAAATCCAATCCCGATGGCATGATTGGTTTACAGACGCCGTTTGCTGAGTTGAATAATAAAACCCAAGGCTTGCAGGCAGGTGACTTAATCATCGTGGCTGCGCGCCCTTCTATGGGTAAAACCACCTTTGCAATGAACTTGGCAGAAGGTATTTTATTTAACGAAGATCTGCCTGTTGTGGTGTTTTCGATGGAGATGCCTGCTGAGTCTATCGTCATGCGTTTGCTGTCCTCATGGGGCGCGATTAATCAGACGCATCTGCGTTCTGGGCAAATGAATGAAGATGAATGGGCAAAAATGATGAATGCCATTCAGCACTTGCAATCTAAGCACCTTTATATTGACGATAGTACAGCGCTGCCACCCTCTGAGATGCGTTCACGCTGCCGCCGTATCGCCAAAAACCATGACGGCAAGCTTGGCGCCATCGTCGTCGATTATCTGCAATTGATGAAAGTGCCAAACCTAGATGGCAACCGTGTTGGGGAAATCTCTGAGATTTCACGGAGTCTCAAGGCGCTAGCACGTGAGCTTGAATGCCCTGTTATTGCATTATCACAGCTTAACCGTAGTCTAGAAAACCGCCCTAACAAGCGTCCTATCATGTCGGATTTGCGTGAATCTGGTGCGATTGAGCAGGATGCCGATTTGATTATGTTCATCTATCGTGATGAGGTTTATAATGAGAATACAGACCACAAAGGCGTGGCTGAAATCATTATTGGTAAGCAGCGTAACGGCCCTATCGGCACTATACGTTTGGGCTTTGAAGGGCAATTTACCCGCTTTATTAACCTAACACCAGAATACTATCAAAACGTCAGTTTCGAGAACGACGAGTAATCAATCTTATAAAATTTTAGCCTAATAAAGCTGAGCCTGATAAAGACTAAAGCTTAATCATAAGCGAACAAATAGTTTTTAATAAAATAGCCAGTGCTGCATTAGCCCAATTGATGCAGTACTGGCTTTATAATTTCATAATTCTACTTATAAAGAAGCCAATTATGCGTACTATCACAATCAAACCACAAGCCATTACTCACAACTTAAACCAAGTTAAGAAAATGGCAGCAAACTCTAAAGTTCTCGCCATGGTCAAGTCCAACGCTTACGGACATGGCGTGGCAGCGGTATTGCCTGCATTGCAACAAGCAGACGGTGTTGGTGTTGCAACCTTGACTGAGGCGCTAGAAGCTCGGCAGTTAGGCTGGGACAAAACCATTGGTTTGATTGAAGGGGCATTTACCGCTGATGAGTGGCAGCAAGCCATTGAGCATGATATTAGCTGCGTGATTCACCATGCGCCGCAGTTGCAGTGGGCACTAGACAATATCCCACCAGCCAATAGTGCGACCAGAGTGGTTTGGCTTAAATATAATACTGGTATGAACCGTCTAGGCTTCAACGCTGAAGATATTATGGCAGCGGCTAAGCGCCTGCATGAAGCGGGATATCAGCTGATACTAGCCACACATTTTGCTAATGCCGATGACAGCACTCATCCATTAAATACGATGCAAATTCAGCGTTTTTCAGATGTATTAAGCACTTTGCAAGAGACTGTTAGCAACGATATCAAAGGCTCATTATGTAATTCAGCCGGTATCGTTAATTTTCCAGAGCATCATTATGATTGGGTACGTCCCGGCATTATTTTATATGGTAGCGCCCCTGTCATTGATAAAAGCGCGCATGAATTAGACTTACAGCCAGCGATGGATTTCAGCGCACAAATTATCGCCCTGCAAACAGTTCAGGCAGACAATGCTATTGGTTATGGCAGTCGTTGGACAGCGCAGAAAGACACTAGAACAGCGCTGGTGAGTGTCGGCTACGGTGATGGTTACCCTCGTGTCATCAGCGATGAAGCCTATGTCACTGTTATAGATACTACCAACGATCAAAGCTATCGATGCGCAGTCATTGGACGCGTGGCAATGGATATGATTGTCATTGATGTCAGTACCGCACCAGAAGACATTGCGTTAGACAGCAAAGTAATACTGTGGGGCGATGCTCCGCACGTCGATGAAGTCGCCGCACATGCAGGTACTATTAGCTATGAGCTACTATGCCGCCTAAGCATTCGCCCAAATCGCATACAAGTATAATTATGCTGACCTCGTCACTATTCATGTAATGTCTGTTTGCCAGACTTATAAATCACGGCAAATTGGACATTTACATTAAGCCTAATTGCGCTATACTAAAAGTTTGTTGTCACCCCAGTATACGCACTGACGCGATGCTATTAAAGACTGATGACGTTTCACTGACTGCGATCGACTGCTAGGATTACTATGAGTTTGCGCCATTTTTTGACCTTATCTGATTTAACCAAACAAGAACTAGAAAACCTTATAAAACGCGCCAGCGAATTACGTAAGATGCAACATGCTGGCGAGATATATCAGCCATTTGTTGGTCGTACGCTTGGCATGATATTTGAAAAATCCTCAACCCGTACGCGCATCTCGTTTGAGACGGGTATGGGTCAGTTTGGTGGTAGTGCTATATTTTTATCGCCAAATGATACCCAGCTTGGGCGTGGTGAGCCACTAGAAGACTCCGCTCGTGTCATATCGAGCATGGTCGATATCATCATGATTCGTACCTTTGGCCACGAAAAAGTTGAGACCTTTGCTGAATACTCAAGTGTTCCTATTATTAATGCTTTAACTGACGAGTTTCATCCTTGCCAGCTACTGGCAGACATGCAAACCTATTATGAGCATCGCGGTAGTATCGAAAATAAAATCGTCACTTGGGTCGGTGATGGCAATAATATGTGCGCATCCTATATGCAAGCGGCCCATCAGTTTGGCTTTGAGCTACGAGTAGCAGCGCCTTATGGTTTCGAGCCTGACCCTGAGCTGATGAAACGTTTCTCGCATTGCGTCAGTATTGTCGAAAACGTGCAAGAGGCAGCGAAAGATTCAAACTTAATTGTCACTGATGTATGGGCAAGCATGGGACAAGAGTCTGAACAAAACACTCGTGCGCGCCGTTTTGCCGCTTATCAAGTAACGCCATCGCTATTAGATAAAGCCGATCCTGAAGTGGTATTTATGCACTGTCTGCCCGCGCATCGTGGTGAGGAGATCTCTCATGATATGCTTGACGACCCACGCTCAGTGGTATGGGATGAAGCTGAAAACCGCTTACATGCACAAAAAGCCTTGATGGAATTCTTATTACAAGACAAAATCAAACTTTAAAAAATATAGTCGTAACCTATTTATCAAAGGATAAGTATAAAAAAGGCAGACCACATTTAGTATGGTCTGCCTTTTTAATTTTTGCTCGACAATTATTACTCAGCTAACGAGCCATTTAACGCATCAACGTCTCGACCCCACCGCTACTTGCTTTAAGCAATACATCAGCTTGATTGGCAGCAAAAATCCCATTACAAACAACGCCAACGATATTATTCAGCTCTTTCTCAAGCGCTATCGGATTACTAACGTCCAAATCATAAGTATCTAAGATGACGTTACCATAATCAGTCACAAAATCTTCACGGTAAACTGGCTCACCGCCCATACGGGCTAATTGCCGTGCGACATAAGAACGTGCTTGCGGCAGTACCTCAATAGGAACAGGAAACTCGCGACCTAGCACCTCAACGCTTTTGCTCTCATCAACCATACATATAAATTTGTTAGAAGCCGCTGCCACGATTTTTTCACGAGTGAGCGCGCCGCCACCGCCTTTTATCAATTGCAAATGCTCATTGACCTCATCTGCCCCATCGATATAAATATCAAGCGTACCAGCAAAGTTCAAATCAACTATTTCAATACCAAGGGCACGAAGTTTGTCTTCAGTGACCTGTGAGCTAGCCACCGCGCCAGCAAGCTTTACAGTTGGCAATAATTCAATCAAACAGTTGACCGTACTGCCTGTGCCTACTCCAAGTATCATGTCATCTTCGATATAACTTAGAGCCGCTTTGGCGGCGGCTTGCTTTTGTGCTTGCTGATCACTCATCATAAATCCTTGGAAAAATAAACGTATCGCTTTAAAAAAAGTAAAGGGTAAAAAGGTAAAATGCGCCGCCATTATACCCGATGAGCTTAATGGATGTCAGCGTAATAGCCACGCTAATCGCAAGACATTCACTCAAATTTTAAAATGAAGACAGATAAGGCAACCAAACAACCAAAGCCAGTAGCGTGACCAATAGTACGGGTGGGGTAATAATCAGTCCAATTTTCATATACTGCCCCCAACTGATTTTATAGTCTTTTTCTGCCAATACATGGAGCCATAATAAAGTCGCCAAACTACCGATAGGTGTGAATTTCGGCCCCAAATCATTACCAATCACGTTGGCATAAATCATAAGCTCACGAGTAGCAGCAGGTACCTGCGCACTATCAATCGCCAGTGCACCTACTAAAGTAGACGGCATATTATTCATGACAGAGGCTACAATAGCAGAGAGGAATCCAGTTCCTACTGTTGCGATGACCGTACCCTGCTGCCCCAACCAATTCAATACTTGAGCACCATAGGCAGTCAATCCTGCATTGCCCAAGCCATAAACCACCAAGTACATACCGATGGAAAATAATACTATTTGCCAAGGCGCTTGACGCAGGATATCAGATACAGAAACAACAGCATCACGCCCCCTTTGCCACCAACGACCTGCAATTGCCATTAACAGTAACGCCGCCACTCCTGTCACCAAGGAGATAGCAATGCCCAATGACTCAGTCGTAAAGTAGGCAATAAGTAGCAACGCAAGCAGTGGAAAGGCCGCTTTAAAGACCAGCGGATCTTCAATCGCAGACTCTGGTGCACTCAAATCAGCAATGGAGTAGTGTTTTGGAATGTGCCGCGCATAGACCACCCATAATACGGCGAGTGTCGCCAATACAGAAACAATATTGACCGGTATCATCACTGCTGCATAACGGCCAAAACCAATGTCAAAATAATTGGCACTAACAATATTGACCAGATTAGAAGTGACTAACGGCAGACTTGCGGTATCAGCAATGAAACCTGTCGCAATGATAAACGCTAAAGCAGATGGTGGTGAGAATTTGAGACGTAGTAAGATAGCGATAACAATCGGGGTCAATAGCAATGCTGCCCCATCATTGGCAAAAAACGCCGAGATAAACGCGCCTAAAATCACAATCATAGGAAACAGCAAACGTCCTTGCCCATTGCCTAGCCTAGCCACATGCAGCGCTGCCCAGCCAAAAAATCCTGCTTTATCTAAGATAAGCGAGATGATGATAAGCGCCACAAAGGTAAAAGTCGCATCCCAAACGATGTCCCACACAATGCCAATATCGGAGAGCTTTACCACGCCAAAAGCCAAGGCTATCAACGCACCACCCATTGCACTCCAGCCAATACCCAGTCCTTTGGGCTGCCATATCACTAAAACCAAAGTCACGATAAATATAATCAATGCGATCATTGAGTAACCTTTTTAGGCTTAATTATTATAAGAACAATTATGTAAGAGCAAGTATTAGAAAATGAATGATGAGAGGATACATTAGAGTGATTTTTGATTGACGCGCTGCGACAGCTCCTCTGCGCTTTCTACCCGTTCAGAGTAACGGTCAGTCAGATAGGCTGAGCGTCCACGAGTCAACCAAGTGAATTTCACTAACTCCTCACAAACATCCACGAGACGCAAATATAAAGGAGACTTATCCATACGATCATCGTCATTAAATTCCAAAAAGGCTTTAGGAATAGATGATTGATTGGGTATGGTAATCATCCGCATCCAACGCCCAAGAATGCGCAATTGGTTGACCGTATTGAAGCTTTGGCTGCCACCGCTGACTTGCATCACTGCCAAAGTTTTGCCTTGAGTTGGACGTACACTACCTAATGACAATGGAATCCAGTCAATTTGTGCTTTCATAATACTGGTCATACTGCCATGACGCTCTGGGCTCACCCACAGCATACCTTCTGACCACTGCGCCAGCTCTCGTAACTCTTGCACTTTGGGATGATCTGCATCAGCAGCATCAGGCAATGGCAACCCCGTCGGATCAAAGGTTCGAACCTCACAACCATACCAACGCAATAGACGGCTCGCTTCTTCACTGGCCAGTTTAGAGAATGAGCGCTGGCGTAGAGAGCCGTATAGCACCAATATTCTTGGCGCATGGCGCGGGTCATGTGTACTAATTAAAGACTCAATATCGATAGGCTGTATACTGTCTGCATTAATATTGGGCAAATCACCCAAATCGACTACATCTAAATCTGCTATTTTATTTGCCATGATAAATCACTTCCCCATCTTCTTTAGTAAAACTACTCACGGGATTCTCTAACAAATCAAATATACGCTCAGACGGTCGGCATAATGCTGCGCCTTTATTGGTGACCACGATAGGGCGATTGATTAAAATGGGATGGGCAATCATCGCATCAATGATTTGATCGTCAGACAGTTCAGGATTGTCTAATCCTAACTCATCATTGACAGGCTCTTTGCTTCGTAACAGCTCTCTTGGTGAAAGGTTTATCTTTGCCAACAGCTCAACTAAATAATCACGGCTTGGTGGGGTTTTAAGATATTCAATTACTTCTGGATTTTCGCCTGATGCTTTCATGATGGCCAATGTATTGCGAGACGTACCGCATTTTGGATTGTGAAAAATTAGTGATGTCATAGTAATTTTACCTATATTTATGAATATGCTTAGGGTGTGTCCTCAATCTTAAAAAAATTAACTAAATGAGCTAAAAATGAGGACATGCCCTAGGGCGTGTCATCAATTAGCACATGAATACATTTAGTGGTCTTAAAATGGCTAAATTTTGCTAAACATCGTCAGAAATTTTGTCAATATGTTCATATTAACGGCAATTTCTTTCTTGTTTATCTACAATTTTTCTCATTTTAAGCCTCACAATCTAATTGATGATACGCCCTAGTATTAAAGAGATTTATTGAACCCGTTATGGGCTTACTGATTATTTGAAAGACTGTCTGCATCAGCAGGTTTAGCACGCTCACATCCGCTCAAACTGTCCATAAGAGATGCACACAATTCTGGATGTCCCGCACAACAATCTTGCAATAGAAACTGAATAACCTCCTCCATATGTGACAGTGAGGCGCGATAAATTATCTGCCGACTGTGCCGTTGAGACACCACCCACCCTGCACGAGCCAGCACCGATAAATGCGCTGACATCGTGTTATGTGGCACAGACAGTTGACGAGCAATTTCACCTGCTGGCAGACCAACGGGCTCTTGGCTGACGAGCAACCTAAAAGCCTTGAGACGAGTATCTTGAGAGAGCGCAGCAAAGCTGGCGATAGCATTAATTATTTCCATATGTCCAATAATACAGACATATGGAAATAATTCAATATTTTATTTAAATAATATTGAGATAAAACCAACCCTATCTTTCATCAAAAATTGAAATCGCTGCAAAAACTGCAATAGGGTCTTGCAAGACCGTTAAAATCAGCATAGGCTAATCTATTTAATTTTTCTATTCATCCATACTTTTTATTAGGGAACATTATGCTGTCACATTGGGTACGAGCCATCTTGCAAGCCACCGTCTATGACGTGGCAATTCAAACACCACTTGAAGCGGCGCCCAAGCTGACCCAACGTTTTGCTAATGACATTCGTTTTAAACGCGAAGACTTGCAACCGGTCAAATCCTTTAAATTGCGTGGTGCCTATAACCGAATTAGTCAGTTAAGTGATGAGCAAAAAGCACGTGGCGTCATTTGCGCCTCAGCAGGTAATCATGCCCAAGGGGTTGCTTACTCTGCCCGTAAACTTGCCCTAAACAATATCATTGTGATGCCGACCACTACACCTGACATTAAAGTAGATGCAGTAAAGGCGCTTGGCGGCAATGTCGATTTGTATGGTGATAGCTTCGATGAAGCCAACCGTTATGCAATCAATCGCGCTGAAACAGAAGGTCTGACCTTTATCCCCCCTTACGATGATGAATTGGTGATTGCCGGACAAGGTACCATTGGTCTTGAGCTAACTCAGCAATGGCGCAATATGGATTATGTGTTCGTCGCGGTTGGCGGTGGTGGTCTCATCTCAGGTGTCGCGGCATTCTTAGGTGAAGTTGCGCCGCATGTCAAAGTGATTGCGGTGGAAGCAGAGCAATCCGCTTCTCTTAAAGCGGCGCTTGAAGCCAATGAGCGCGTTAAGCTTGAGCAAGTTGGACTGTTCGTCGACGGCGTGGCAGTTGCTCAAATCGGTGAATTACCATTTGAAATTGTTCGTATGCAAAAGAGTGATAAGTCAGGTCCTTTAGTCGAGCCTGAAGTCGTGACTTGTACCAATGACGAAGTATGTGCGGCGGTTAAAGACATCTTTGAAGAAAATCGCAGTATCGTTGAGCCTGCGGGCGCGTTACCCGTTGCTGGCATGAAAAAATATATCGAAGCCCATAATCTGCAAGGTAAAAACTGCGTTGGTATTATTTGCGGTGCCAATATGAATTTTGACCGCCTACGTTATATCGCTGAGCGTACTGAGATTGGTGAGAAAAAAGAAGCCATCTTTGGTGTGACGATTCCTGAGCAGACAGGCGCTTTCTTAAATTTCTGTCGTAGCTTACATGGACGCAATATTACTGAGTTTAATTACCGCGCCGATAGCAAAAAATCACCTGACTCTATGGAACCTGCAGCAATATTTGTCGGTATCGCACTAAAAGAAGGCGACAAAGAGCGTAAAACCATTCGTACGCAATTGGCAGCTGATGGCTATACAGCTCATGATTTGACCGATGATGATATTGCCAAATCGCATATTCGCCATTTGATTGGTGGTCATGCGCATGTTGCAAACGAGCAATTATTAAGTGTGGTTTTCCCTGAACGTCCAGGGGCATTGCTGAAGTTTTTAGAAAAACTGGGTGATGACTTTAATATCACTTTGTTTCATTATCGCAATCATGGTGCCGCCGAAGGTCGCGTATTGGTCGGTTTGCAAGCGTCTGAGGGTAACTCTCGTCAATTACAAGACGCGTTACTGGATATCGGCTATGATTGCACCATGCTCAATGACAATATTGGTTATCAATTATTTTTGAAATAAAAATAGACTATCAATCCATCAATGGCTGTTTGTTAATCACCAAAAAGCCGCCATTGATGAATGAACAGTGGTTATGCATTGGTAGCTTTCCTTAATTCATAGCGACCATGATTAGGTGGTAAACCGTGACTCAAAAAATATTGATCTTTGTATTATTACTGGTTTTAGCACTTTTGGGTTATAAGGTGCTGCAACCTAAAAACTCGACCAGTAACCCTATCGCTGACGTTGCGACTGATACTCCAGTTGACGCCACTTTTACCTCAACTGATCTGGATGACATACCGCCAACGTACGTCGATTCAGATGCAACGTCAACATCAGTCTCGGCAGTAAAACCAGTACTCACGTCGTCAGCATCAGCACCAAGCTTTACCTGTGATGGCAGGAAGCATTGCTCTCAGATGACGTCATGCGCAGAAGCCACTTACTTTGTACAACACTGCCCGAATACCAAAATGGATGGTAATAATGATGGTATCCCATGTGAGCAGCAGTGGTGTCGCTGATTTTATATCAAATATAAACTGAGAACAGCATGCAATACTCCTGCTATTTTTGCCGAAGAAAACCTAGAAAATATCATTGGATTTATCGCAGCCAATCCCTTAGCGACCTTGGTTGCTCAAACCAAAGATGGCATCGAAGCCTGCCATATACCACTCTTCTGGCATAACGATAACTTTATGCCTGATGCTAGTGTTGGTGTTAACTCTAATGCTCAGCACGGCTATCTTTACGGTCATTTCGGTCGTAAAAACCCTATTTATCAGAACACCTTACCAGATACTGCATGGTTAATTATTTTTCAAGATTCTGGACATTATATCAGCCCCAACTGGTATCCTAGCAAAGCGAAAACCCATAAAGAAGTGCCCACTTGGAACTATCAAAGTGTTCATATTCAATCCAAAATTGAGCTGCTTGAAGACGCCGATACGCTGAAATGGATATTAACAACCATGACTGCACGGCAAGAGGTACTATCCGACCATCCTTGGTCATTAGATGAGGCACCTGCTACTTATATCGATGCTATGTGCCGAGGGATTATTGGCTTTAAGCTACCCATCGATTCTATACAAGCCCAATTTAAATTAAGCCAAAATAAAACCGTAGAAAATATCACAGGTGTGATTAACAGTTTAGCGCAGTTAAAGACAAATGATGCGGCAGAAATGGCGATGAAAGTTGCCAATCAGAATAATGGCTAAGACGAGACTTTCTCTCTTTACCATAAAAATCTATTTTTAAACATTTTGATAGCGCAAAGCTCTTTCAATTTGCAAAAAAAGCACCATTAATATTATCTTACTTTATGGATATCGATGAGGTTTTGATGAGTAAACACAACAAAAACCACAATCAGCCTAGCCATAGCCAACCTGATGTTGTGCGTATGCGCCTCGACAAGTGGTTGTGGGCAGCACGATTTTATCGGACACGTAATCTCGCTAAAGAAGCCATAGAAAGCGGACGGGTACATTATGCGGGTAGCCGCGTAAAGACCAGTAAAGAGATTATGATTGGCGATGAACTACAGATTCGTCAAGGCTCAGCCACTGCCATGACTGAAAAGACCGTGATCGTTGAAGCACTAACGGCGCAACGTGGTAATGCGCTTGCTGCTGAAATTTTGTATTCAGAAACTGAAGAAAGCGAAGAGCGCCGCGCTTATCATGCTGAGCAGCGCAAACTTGCCAATCTTGCACGGCCTGATAATAAACCCAACAAAAAAGAGCGCCGTGACCTTCAACGCTTTAAGCACAAACAAGAATAAGCTGGTCAAAGTACGACCTTAGATGATAAATAATATCATCGAAAATTCGTGAACAGATGACCGTATTGTTTAGCTTCTACTCTTGCCATTCAAGGCATTAACCGTTACGCTGACAGCCGATTTACTTAATTAATTGCATGCTAATAAAAGCCGCACTAACCTGCCGGTCTCTTATAGCATGTTTTTTTGTTATACAAGGTCATATTATGCTGATGAAAACCTGTACTCCGTCTTCTGTATTATTGGTTTGTTTGGGAAATATTTGTCGATCGCCAACGGCTGAAGAAGTCTTTCGTCAGCAAGCAGCGATTGCTGGATTGTCAATCAAAGTAGATTCAGCAGGAACGAGTGACTCGCATATTGGTCATGCGCCCGACACTCGCTCGCAACGCCATGCAAAAGCGCATGGTTATAAAATCAATAAACTGGTCGCCCGCCAAGTCAGTGCCGATGACTTTCGTAATTTTGATTTAATTCTAGCAATGGATACACAGAATTTAGCTGATTTACAAGCCATCAAAGACAGCTTGATAGAGACAGAAGACAATTTGGCCAAGTTGGCTTTATTTAGTGAAGAAGATCCTACTTATGGCGGCGACGATGTGCCAGATCCTTATAAAGGTGATGGTAATGACTTTGAAGAGGTAATTGAGCGTATTGAGTCAAGCGCACAAGCGTGGATTGAAAGCTGGAAAGCTTGCTAACGATAACGCTAACTTTCTGCCACCTTTATGTCTTTCATCCTTTATAATAAACACTGTGTAATCCATTATCTATCTGCCACATGGGCTATGTTATGACCTCAGTTTCACGCTTGGATTCTAGTACTCAATTTGCCATGACCACTGATTTGCCAGCAGGCTTATTGACCCGTGAATTAGTCGATTTGTCACATGGTAATACCATGGCCTTAGCCTGTGTCGCGGATACTGTCGTGACACTGACGGCTGAAGCACAGCTTGACGATTTTATGGCAAATTATACAAAAGACATAGCGAAAAACAAGCCATTATTTGTGTTGTCTGGCGGTAGTAATGTGTTATTGCCAGCACATCTGAATGCTATCGTATTGCAGCCCCAAATGCGCGGCATCAGCCTAACCGCTCAGACAGATAGCCACGTCGATATCGCAGTAATGGCAGGCGAAAACTGGCATGACTTGGTTGTATATACGGTCAGTCAAGGTTGGTATGGGCTAGAAAATCTGGCACTAATTCCGGGGCTAACTGGCGCTGCACCCGTACAAAATATCGGTGCCTATGGCGTCCAACTAGAAGACTGCTTACAGTATGTACGAGCCTATCACTTACCCACTCAAACTTGGCATCATCTCACAGCCGCCGACTGCGAGTTTGGCTATCGTGACAGTGTTTTTAAACGTGCGCCTAATACTTGGTTAATCAGCTGTGTTGGATTCAGACTGCATACCGATGCAACCAAAATCCTAGCCAGCTATGGTGATGTACAAACCGTTGCACAACGCTATGCCGAACAAGACGATCGTACGCAGCCAGTGCCTGCGGATATCATGCAAGCGATTATTGATATTCGCCAACAGAAACTCCCTAATCCCAAGCAGCTGCCAAATTGTGGTAGCTTTTTTCAAAACCCCATTATTCCTCAATCGCACTTTATTGCTTTACAATCGACCTACCCTACTATCGTCGGCTACGCTATGCCTGATGCCATGATAAAGGTTGCGGCAGGCTGGTTGATTGAACAGACAGGCTTGAAAGGTGGTGGTATTGCACCGATTGTCACCCATCAGCAGCAAGCCTTGGTGCTGACCAATCATGCCCCTTATCACGCCACTCAAGATGATGTAGCAGATGCCCAACGACATATCGTCAATACGGTTTATGAAAAATTTGCGATTCAGTTAGCGCGTGAGCCAGTTTGGGTAAATGCTGACGGCTCTATTGGGTATGATGAGCATGTGGTCTAAGCGGCTATTATCTAAGCGACTATGGCGTTATTACTTGCGTTCAGCTGAGCGTATGATAAAGCTATTTCGTATTATTAATATTACCTTTTTACTTGGTTCAACGACTGTTATTTTAGTACTCATCAGCCTATTCACGCCGCTGTTCTCCCAAGCGATTGTTTATCTATTTACGCTTTTGCCATTGCCCAGCCTACCCTCTGCTGCCTTGAGTTCACCGCCTACCGCTTATGTGGTTTTAGGCGGCGGACTAACCAATGATCATGACAATCAGATTATTCTTAATAGCTACAGCCTCAACCGTGCCCGTACCGCTGCCAGCGCTTATCACGACTTACCCCTACCTATTGTACTAAGCGGTGCTGAAGCGCCGTGGCTCGGTCAATGGCTCATTGAGCATGGTATTGATGGGCTGATAAGTGAAAATGCCAGTATGAATACCTGCGAAAATGCGCGTTTTACCGCCAAACGTATTCCACTGCGTCATGTGTATCTCATTACTGACAGCTACCATATGGCACGTGCTCGTAGACAGTTTGCCTTAAACGGTATCAATAGCACACCACTTAGCGCCCCTTTACCAGTGAGCCGTGACTGGATGAAACCTGCGAAAAACTTAAGTCATTCTCGACGCGCTGTTTATGAGGTTGCCGCTTATTTACGCGATGTGATACGCCCTCAAATGAATTGTCGTCATGCCAACGATGTGACCTCACAGCAGCTGTTAACCCCTAGAGGTAACGCAGCAAAAAAACCTGACGAATAAAGTTAAATACAAGCAGGTAGCCAATTCAATATCTTTTAAGAACTTACCCTAATCACTACCGGTCATCCACTATACTTGTGATGAGTGTATAATAATAAAAGAAAATGCTATTTAAGAGAGTTACCATGCTCAGTATATTTTTGTTAATTCCATTAAGTCTCATGCTATTTGTGGTTGCCATCTGGGCGGTACGCTATGCTGTCAAATCAAACCAGTTTGAAGATTTGGACAATGCATCACAGCGCATCATATTGGATGATCGACAAGAGCGACGGCAAACCATACAGGCTCATGATTACTCAGCGCCTATTTCGCAAAATGACGATACCACAGCGACTAACATAATCGCTGATGATAAGGTGAGCCATCCTGATATAGAGTCAATTGATCATGCTGACCTTGATAAACAGCCAAAAATCTAGCATTGAGCCACCTTATCTATAGTAAAAGCTATTAAAAGTGTAAATATATGGCAACCGAGCGCAAATCGTACGACTTAGTACATTGAACAAGGTGAATGCCATAACCACTTATCAAGGCTTGTACTATCTGCGCAGCCTACTGTTAAGTGTTGGTTAAATGCCGATTTTATGTGTAGGTTTGCTTTTCATTTTTTAGGAGAATCGCCCCATGACCACCGCTTTACTTATTGCGGCACTACTAATGGGATTTTTTGGTTCACCGCATTGCTTAGGCATGTGTGGCGGTCTGGTGACAGCATTTGGGCTATCGATGAAAGACGTCAGCCCTACCAAGCGCCGTGCTCTTGTGGCAACTTACCATTTAGGTCGTTTGACCAGTTATGCATTTTTGGGTTTGATGGCAGGCCTGATTGGCACCACTGTGCTAGAACCCTTAATGAAAGGTAATAGTACGCCACGTATCTTGCTAGGCTTGGTGTTAGTGTTCGTCGGCGTGACCATGCTTGGCGCACCATTTTTAAAAAATCTTGAGCGTTTTGGTATGCGATTTTGGCAATATCTCAGCCCACTTCGTCAAAAAGTATTTCCACTCAATACCTTTCCGCGAGCATTAACGGCTGGATTGCTTTGGGGATTTTTGCCTTGCGGATTGGTTTACGGTGCATTATTGATTGCAGTAGTCGCTCACAATCCACTAAGCGGTGCTGCACTCATGTTTGTATTTGGCTTAGGAACAGTACCGATGCTAGTCGCCACACACGAAACCGTTGGCTGGTTACGTGACAAGATTGGACGTTTTCGCTTGAGACAGCTTAATGGCGCTGTCATGGTATTATCTGGCTTAGCCGTTGTGTTTGTCCCTATAGCAATGTCTAGCATGCATGGGGGGCATGATATGTCCAATATGCAAGGCGATCATATGCAAATGAGCGATTCACAAATGATGGATATGCCGATGAATACAAATATGGATCACAGCAGCCATAATATGATGCCAACTGATAACAGCACAACTCCCCAAGGTATGGATCATAGTATGCATGATATGAGTGATGGCGCGATCAACATGAACCACGATGAACATTCTGAAATGATGGAACAAGCTCAATAGAATCATCGATAATAGATATTGTTAAAATATAAAATCATTTAACATCAAAATCTGCCATATAAAAAAGCCCTTAACATCAATCATGACGTTGAGGGCTTTTATGATTCCAACAGCTATACACTATAGTAGAACTGACGGCTTATAAATCACTATTCTTGCCACTGCTCAAGGGTAAACTTAGTATCTAAATGCTTCTCTAGCGCTGGTATATTAAAAGCATCATCTTCACTCACAAAACTAATGCTGATGCCTGTTTGTCCAGCACGACCCGTACGGCCAATACGATGCACGTAATCATCTGGCTGATCAGGCAAAGTATAATTAACCACGTGGCTAACATCATCGACATGGATACCGCGTCCTGCGACATCAGTTGCCACCAAGACAGAAGCATGACCATCTTTAAAACGCTGTAAATACTTTTCGCGTTTTTGTTGAATGACATCGCCTGACAACATCACAATTTTATGCGCTTGACGCAGCTTATGATACAGGCGCTTGACTTGGTCTTTACGATTGGCAAAGACAATCACTTTATCCACTGCCGTATCACTGATAATACGCTGCAACGCTTCTAATTTTTGATCTTCTGTCAGTAAGTAAAAGTGCTGATCGACTAACTCACTGGTTTTATGTTCTGGCTCGATTTCAACAAACTGCGGCTCATGCAACCAGCGATAGGCTAAATTCATCACATCTTGGTTAAAGGTGGCAGAAAACAGTAAGCTTTGACGGTCTGTATTGGCTGGCATCCGACCAACCAAACGCTTGATGTCAGGGATAAAACCCATATCCAGCATGCGATCTGCTTCATCTAACACCAGTACTTCCACTCGATCTAAATAGACCATGCCTTTATTGGCAAGATCAATCAAACGACCAGGTGTCGCTACTAAAATATCGACATATTGACGCTCAAGCTCATGCTGCTGAGTCTCATAATTGGTGCCACCCATGATACAAACACTGTGTAGCGAAGTATATTTGGTCAAAGCGATACAATCATCAAATATTTGCTGAGCAAGCTCGCGAGTGGGTGCCATGACCACTGCGCGCGGCTCACCCAAATAACGCTCTTCATCATTGGTAAAAGGACGCTTGAGTAATGCCTCCATAATAGTCAATAGAAAGGTTGCCGTCTTACCAGTACCCGTCTGCGCCTGTCCAATAGCATCTTGATTTGCCAACGTATGCGGTAATATTTGTGCTTGAATGGGCGTTAATGCCGTAAAACCTAGATCGCTTACGGCACGTAAGGTCGGTGCTGAAAGTGGCAAATCAGTAAACGTGGTAAAATTACTCAAAAAAATATCCTTTTAAATTAATCACTTGTTCATTACTAATAATAAGTAGACTCATGATAAATAGGCTCATGATAACCCGTTATATTGCTATCTAAATTAAGCAGCAACAATATGAAATCTATATATAGCTGACTGAGATACGGGCATAAAAAAAGCCAAGCCTAACGCCTAATCCCACCAAACATGCTGATTTTGACTCAACATGGGTAAGATAAAACGGGCTTGACTCAGTAGTATATCAGTAGTGTCTACAGACATTATAGCTAAACCGCTCTAATGACTGGATAGATTACTCTTCTACTTTGCTGACTTCTTCAGCTTGAAGGCCTTTATCACCTTCTACCACACTGAATTCGACCTTTTCGCCATCTTTTAGAGAACGATAGCCATCACCTTGAATCGCGCGGAAATGGACAAAAATATCTTCTCCGCTGTCACGTTGAATGAAGCCAAAGCCTTTTGAGTCATTAAACCACTTAACGATACCTTGCTCACGAGCTGACATAATATTGCTTCCTAAAAAAGTCCGCTTAGCCCCAAATTCCTTTGCAACATTGCATATAAACGGGATCTAAGATGATGAAATCAAAAACTTAAGAGTACTATCCTCACTATTATCACCTACATACCGCATCTATAGCAAATAATGGTATGTAGCAACACAGTGAGTATTTACAAACATAACGACTGCCTTACTGATTGCTCTACTTCGGCAGTAGCAACAAACTTGCAATAATTATTGCATAAAAAATATCATAGCACGGGTTTTTAGCAACATAAAGACTTTTAACATGATTTTTTAGCTTTAGCTTTATTTTTCATGTAATTTTTTTATAACCTCGCCATCAAGCTGTTATCATAAAGAGAAAGGTTTGATTAAACTGTGCAATTTTACGCTTATGCCATTTCATGCTTATACAGTATATAAACCTTATAACAAATAATAAATCCTCAACCTCGTTTCATCTTTATAGAGACCATTATGACCTCTCCTTCTCAGTCTATACCAACCGTCACACCTTCGAAGCAAAATGCCGATAAAACACTCACTCATAAGTTGTTGCTCGTTAATGGGGTCAATTTGAATTTATTGGGTAAGCGCGAACCTGAGATTTATGGTCATACGACACTGGCAGATATCGAGGAACGTCTGATCGCACGCGCAGCTCAGCACGGTATTGAATTGATATGTATACAATCCAATCATGAAGGTAAACTGATAGATGACATCCAATATCATGGACTTTTAGTGGAGACAGCGCTGCAAGTCGATGCCATTATCATTAACCCCGCCGCCTTTACTCATACCTCGGTTGCGTTACGTGATGCGCTCTTGGCCACACAAAAACCGTTTATCGAGGTACACTTATCCAATGTGCACGCGCGCGAACCTTTTCGCCATCATTCTTATCTAAGCGATATCGCCGTCGGTGTTATTTGTGGTCTGGGGCATCTGGGTTATCAAATGGCATTGTCCTACTGGCTTGATAGCCTCTACTCTGTCACAATCAGCGATTAATGCTTAATCCTGATTACCGAAAATCATGAATTGTATAACTATGCTTTATCAATAGCACACGAGTTAAACAGCAATTGTTTGACTAAAATACTAAAATTATGACTGAGCAAACAACCCACTACATGGTGATATGAATGGCAAAATCGTCTGGAAAGCGCTTTATGAAATTGGCTGGCATGACAGCAAGCATTGCCGGCAAAGCAGCTAAAAACTCATTTAAGCACCTCTCAAGTGACGAAGAAAAACGTTTGCAAGCACGCTCAGAGCTGATGCAAGATGTGGGCATTCAGATAGCCGAAACGTTGGGTGAAATGAAAGGCGCGGTGATGAAAGTCGGGCAAATTGCCTCGCAATATAAAGACGTGTTCCCACCAGAAGTA
Source organism: Psychrobacter sp. Ps4 (assembly GCF_022129285.1). Lineage (NCBI taxonomy): Bacteria > Pseudomonadati > Pseudomonadota > Gammaproteobacteria > Moraxellales > Moraxellaceae > Psychrobacter > Psychrobacter sp. Ps4. Next base: position 120,113 of record NZ_JADQAK010000001.1, on the reverse strand, counting down.
GCGACAGCGTTAGAAAAACTACAAAAAGATGCGCCGCCCATGCCCTATGCGCAGATACGTGCACAAATTGAGCGCGAGCTTAAAGCACCTGTTGCAGAATTATTTAGCGAATTTGAAGAAACACCGTTTGCGGCGGCTTCCATCGGTCAAGTGCATAAAGCCGTTTTGCCATCTGGTCAAAAAGTGGTGGTTAAAGTTCAATATCCTGATGTCGATGAAAACTGTGATAGTGATCTCAAACAAGTACGCATGGCACTGAAAATCGCGGGTGTGCTCAATATGAGCAAACAATTGCAAGAGCAACTATTCAACGAGATTCGCCAAAGTTTACATGATGAATTGGACTATATTAAAGAAGCGCATAACTTGCGAGTGTTTGGCGCATTTCATGCAGAAGACAAAGGTCTTATTATCCCTAAAGTCATTAGCAGCCACTCTTCTAAACGGATTTTAACCTTAACAGAAGAGATGGGAGAAACCCTAACCGTCGCGGCGACTTGGGACAATGACATCAAACAACACATAGCCAAGCGCCTGTTCCACTTTACCGCAGGACAACTATTTGGCTTATACCGTATGCACTGTGATCCACATCCCGGCAACTTTGCCTTTCGCAAAGATGGCAGTGTGGTGGCTTATGATTTTGGCGGCATTCGTAGCTATAGTGACAGCGAAGTTCAATTGTTCCGCCGTTTTGCCAAGCATGCCATTAAAGGAGATGTGACTGCCCTTGAGCAGGACCTCATCGCTCTTGATATTCGCCGTGATGACGATAAAAATATCCCCGGAGAGTTTTATGAGAAATGGCTATCCATTGGGCTAAAGCCTCTGTCTATTCAACCTTATCAACAAGGCGCTTTTGATTTTGCTCAAAGTCAGGTTCATCACGAAGTCATTGCTCAAATGCGGACGTCGTTGAAGTACTTTGGTCAATTCCAACCTTCTGCAACCACCATGATGCTAGATCGCACAGTGTCAGGACAATACTGGAACTTGGTCAACCTCGGTGTTGAGATTGACTTATCACCGCTCGTTAGTGAATATATTGATGTATAACGATATAAAATATAAAGTGTTAAAAAAGCAGACAACGCACAAACACGGCTAAATATGCAAAGCGTGTCCACAACGATCACAGAATTCTGCTGCAATGGCATGACCGAATTTGCCACAATTAGGACAGGTGACGGGATTGAGTTGTGGACGCATATTACGTGCCAGCTCAGAAGTAAAAATCCCCGTTGGCACTGCAATGATCGAATAACCCGTAATCATGACCATGCTCGCAATCGCTTGACCTAGCGGTGTTTTGGGTGACATATCACCGTAACCGACCGTGGTCATGGTGACGACTGCCCAGTAGATAGACAGTGGAATACTGGTAAAGCCATTTTCAGGGCCTTCTACCACGTAAATAATCGAGCCGAAAATCGTGACCAATAATACCAGCGACAAAAAGAATACCGTGATTTTTTGCTGACTGGTTTTAAGCGCCGAGGCCAAAAATCCCGCTTGTTGCATATAAGCTTTGAGCTTGAGTACGCGAAACACACGTAAAATACGCAAAACCCGTATCACTAATAGATACTGTACCCCCACAAACATAAGGCTTAGGTAACTTGGTAGCACAGACAATAAATCGACTACCCCAAAAAAACTAAAGACGTAACGCACGCGGTTGGGTGCTGAAAACAACCTGAGCGCATACTCTATCGTGAATAAAATGGTAAAAAACCATTCAGCATAAAAGAATATAGTGCCATATTGCAGGCGCATGTATAGCACACTGTCAAGCATGACCACAGCCACACTGGTCAAAATCGCAATCAATAATACAATATCAAAAAGTTTACCCAAACGGGTATCTGTGCCTTCAATAATAATATGAATGCGGTTGCGCAGGTGGGTAATGGCTTCAGCCGTCGGTTGCTTCATATAGTCAGTAGTATCGAGTCAGTAGCGATATAAAATTAATGGCTTGATGGCAACCAATGATTTAAAATACGCTGGATAAGGCCAAGTTAGTCAAAATAGATAAAATTGGTTTATAATATTGCTCACAGGTCACATGTGAATACAATCACTAAGTTGCCACAGTGTAGCAAAAAAGCACTCTCAACAAAATACAAATCGTTAACGTGTCGGTAGCTCTGTTACTTCAAAGAGATAGTGCAAGCTATATTATAGAAACAGGTGATCTGAGGTGTGTCATCATGCAGATTGAAGAATCTTAAAATGTATAAATACGCTCATTCATGACACACTCATAGTGAAAGATTGTTATTAAACACTTGTTTTAAGCACAATAAATAATACGCAAAACTTAAGGATGTTATATGGCAGGCCATTCAAAATGGGCAAATATTAAACACCGTAAAGCCCGTCAGGATGCGGTAAAAGGTAAAGTATTCACTAAAATTATTCGTGAAATTGTCTCTGCTGCCAAGCAAGGTGATCCTGACCCTAACAAGAATCCGCGCCTACGTGCTGTCATTGAAAAAGCCCTGTCTGTCAACATGACACGAGACACCATCAACCGTGCAGTAGCTCGTGGTACAGGCGGTGATGACAATGACAATATGGACGAAGTAAGCTATGAAGGCTATGGTATCGGCGGCGTTGCAGTACTTGTCGAAACCTTGACTGACAATCTTAACCGAACAGTCAGTGAAGTACGCCACGCCTTTACCAAAAATGAAGGCAATCTGGGTACTACTGGCTCGGTCGCTTATCTATTTAATAAGCGCGGTGAAATCATCTTTAATGATACAAGTCTAGAAGATGAAGTCATGCTAGTGGCATTAGATGCAGGCGCGCTTGATATCGAGAATGATGGTGACAGCTTACTCGTCATCACTGAATGGGAAAATTTCGGTCATGTTAAAGATGCGCTTAATGCTGCAGGTTTGGTCTCTGATAATGCTGAAGTGACCATGGCACCGTCTACCAGTGCTGAAATAGACAATGTCGATGATGCACTAAAAGTCATGAAAATGATTGATATGTTAGAAGATATTGATGATGTGCAAGAGGTTTATAGCAACGTGAACTTTTCTTCTGACGTAATGACCCAGCTCGAGCAATAGTTTTATCCAGTAAGCCTTTATGTCTCACACATCAAAAAGCCAAACGTTTAAAACGTTTGGCTTTTTTTGTTTAGCAATATGTGACGAACGCTTCGCTCCTACTAAGTTTTGCAAGTGACACCTTCGAGAGCTAGCAAGTATGTTTTCTTATCTAGTCCACCTGTATAGCCACCAAGCTTGCCATCGCTAGCAATGACACGATGACACGGAACAATAATGCTAAAAGGGTTTTTACTATTAGCATTAGCAACCGCGCGAAACCCTTTGGGACTATCGACATTTTGTGCCAGTGTCGCATAGCTTATTGTTTCGCCATAGCCAATATCTTGTAACGCTTGCCAAACTCGTTGCTGAAACTTGGTTCCTAAGCTGATATCTAATGGCAAATCGAATGCCTGACGATCACCTTTAAAATACGATTTTAATTGTGCTATAGTCTCTATGAGTAGCGCTTGGGCAGGCTCATTTTCGCTTAGGCTGTCCTCATTGATAAACGTAAAGCTCTGATCGTCAATACCATAATGCTTTTTAAGTTTAGGAATAGATTTTGAGCTGTGCCAAGAGTCACCCGCTTGCAGCCAGTTGACTTCTACCAGCTTAGGACGACTATGCTCATTGACACTCGCAATTAACGTTAGCTGGCGTGCTCCAAAAGCGGCTGTGGTGACTATCATGATGCTTCCTTTCAAATGATGATATTTTCAAAAATCGTTCATCGACTAAAATGATCTATTAAAACAACCTATCGAGCGCTACTCTTTATCATCGGTCTCAAATAATGCGGCGACAAATTGTTTTGGACTAAAGGCACGTAAATCATCAATCGACTCACCGACACCAATATAACGAATAGGAACATCCGTCGTTTCAGCAATATTAAAGACTACGCCACCTTTTGCTGTGCCATCTAGTTTGGTAATGGTAATACCCGTTAATGGTACGACTTTGTTAAAGAGTTCTACTTGATTAATCGCATTTTGACCGGTGCCGGCATCAAGCACAATCATACCTTCGTGCGGTGCGCTTGGATCAGCTTTACGCATGACGCGTACCACTTTTTCAAGCTCTGCCATTAGGTGGGTTTTATTTTGCAAACGCCCAGCAGTATCAGCGATTAATACATCGATATTTTTTGCTTTGGCAGACTGCATGGCATCAAAGATAACAGAGGCACTATCAGAGCCGTGACCTTGAGCGACGACTGGAATGTTATTACGCTCACCCCAAATTTGCAGCTGTTCAGTAGCAGCGGCACGGAAGGTATCGCCAGCAGCCAGCATAACGGATTTACCTTCGCCTTGTAGACGCTTGGCAAGTTTACCAATCGTCGTGGTTTTACCGACACCGTTGACACCCACAACTAAAATCACAAAAGGTTTTTTGCTGGTATCAATAATGAGTGGTGCGACTTTTGGCGTTAAAATCTCAACCAATTCAGTTTGCAACGCTTTATATAATGAATGCGCATAAATCAAATCACCACGGTCTGTCTGCTCGGTCAGACTTTTGATAATACGATTGGTCGCGTTGACACCGATATCGGCCACCAATAACTGATCTTCAACTTCTTCCAATAGCTCATCATCAATCTCTTTGCCACCGATCAGGATGCTGACCATACCTTCGGCAAGATTTTTACGCGACTTACTTAGCCCCGTTTTCATGCGGTTAAACCAGCTGCCTTTTTTCTTGTTTTCTTGCAGCTCTGTAGATTCGATTTCTGCTTGAGTGGTCGCTTGTACCGCACTACTCGCAGGACTGACATTTGGGCTATCGCCAAGTTGCTCTTGTAATGGCATGGTTGGGGCAGTAGAAATAGTGCTAAGCTTAGTATCAATATTTTTATTATTATTTTTATTGTTATCAGTTGAGGAAGCGCTTATAAAGCTTTCAGAGGCGTTTTTAGACGTGCTTTGCTCTTCTGTCCTCACAATTGGCGCACCCAAAGCAATGTTTTGTGCCGCATCAGCACTTGAGACATCTTTGTTTATCGTGCTGTCTTTTTGCTGATCTTCGATGCTTTTATCTTTGGGCGCTTGGATAGAGCCTGCATCTTCCTTCTCATCGATAATGGGCACAGATTGCGAAGGCAGACTGGGTAAGGTAATATCATCGTCATCTAAGTCATCAAGATTGCCATCGAGATTAATGATTACACGACTGCTATTATTGGAGTTATTCATAAGCTTGCCCTAAAAGTTATCACGGTCAGTTATTTGATTATTTTAAATGGGTTGGTATGTAGTCATGTTTTTGCCATGGGTCATGACACACGGGAGTCAATTTTTAGCCTAGTTTATCATAATTCGAGTTGTGCTCAGACCTTACCATCATAGCCTATCGTCAATTTTTGCAAATCTGGCAAGTCATACCATCTATTTAGAAAGTTTCGCTTAAGATTTGGCAACAAAAATCTGACCTTACACATGCTAAACTTCGCCTACTCTACCAGAGTTTATTGTAGAACAAGCCTTATTCCAAAACTTACCAATTACTTCACTATCGCTCACTCAACCCTCATTTTTAGGAATTATCTATGCCATCACTATCTAATACTGACAAAACGTACGGTAAAAAAGCAATCAGCATCAGCGCAGCTTTATTAGTAGCGACACTGGTACTATCCGCGACAGGCTGTAATACCACCCAAGAATTTAAGCCAACAGCCAGTGTGATGGTTGGGGCACATAAATCTTTATAAAACCTGCTATCTATCGCTAATATTGAGAGTGTTCTAACCACTGATCAATTTACAAGTTGCCATTTTATATAAGTAGAATATACCATGCCACTGCCTTTATCATCGTCGCCCTTACCTACCGCCTCTCTACGTCTTGCATGTGCCTTAGCAATAGCAACGACTCTTGCTGCTTGCCAAACCAGTACTATCAACGCCAACACATTGTCGACTGCTCAGAAGCCAGTCATTCAAAATACCTTGGGTAAAGATGAGCTAAACACAGCTAAATCAGGTCAGGACATTCAGCCCTCATCAGCATTGACCATGGATATGTCAGGTCGACACGAATATCAATTAGAAAATGGTCTAAAGGTAGTGGTAAAAGAAGACCATCGCGCACCTGTGGTAATGACTCAAATCTGGTATCGAGTTGGGTCAGCAGATGAGCCACTGGATAAAGGGGGCATCTCACATTTGCTTGAGCATATGATGTTTAAAGGCACTACTAACGTTTCGAGCGACGACTATGAGCGCTTGATTGCTAAATTTGGCGGCGTCAATAATGCGTTTACCAGCTACGACTATACGGGCTATTACGAGCTATTCCCTGCCAACCGCTTTCCTTTAGCACTAGAGCTAGAAGCGGATCGTATGAAAAACCTACTGTTTAATGAGCAGGAATTTACCAAAGAGCACCAAGTTGTCATGGAGGAGCGCCGCCAACGCACTGATGATAATCCACTTGCCAAGGCTTATGAGTCATTTCGCTTATTGGCGCTTCCGAATAGTCCAAAAGGCGAATCCGTTATTGGTCCGATGGATGAGCTTGAATCCATTACCCTTACAGATTTAAAAGACTGGTATAAAACATGGTACGCACCAAACAATGCAACGTTAGTCATCGTTGGCGACGTTAAACCGCAAGAGGTGTTGGCTCAAGTCAAACGTTACTTTGGTGAGCTAACACCAAGCGATCTACCTAAACGTCCTGCCGTCAGTCAAAAAGGCTTCCGTGGCTATCAGAAAGTTGACTCCGAGCAAGCCGTACAAGTGCCAGTATTATTAATGGGTTACAACGTACCCAGTCTCGTCACTGCTGGTGCAGCTAATGAAAAACAAGCTTATGCGCTCTCACTGGCTCAAGATGTATTAGACGGTGGTCTCTCTGCCCGCCTTGAGAGTCGATTGATACGCGAGCAAGGTCTGCTGACCACGGTGGGCACTTCATATGACTTGCTAGATCGTGGCGATGGACTGTTTTTGATACAAGCGACTCCACGTGAAGGTGTCAGCTTAGAGCAAGCACAACAAGCCATTATGGCTGAAATAGAAAAGCTTAAAACCGATCCCATCGCTGCCGATGAAATCGAGCGTGCCAAAACCAATACGGTCACAGGGCTCGTCTATGCGCAAGACAGTATGGAAGGTCAGGCGCAGATGATTGGCTCATTACAGTCTATCGGTCTCGACGATACGCTGCTTGCTGAATTGCCAACCAAACTCGATAACGTGACGATTGCTGACATACAAGCTGCTAGCAAAAAATATTTGGTAAAGGACAATTTAACAGTGATGCATGTCATCCCACCTAAAGACCAAGCAGCGACAGAGAAATAATCGTGCCGTGTTAGCTCTTTATTCGATACAAGCGCCAATCATAAAGACCTTATTTATAAGAAGAAAACCATGACTCAAAATAGTGATTTGTTGCAAAATAGAAAAAAAGTGTGCAGCTCAATACCCTCAGCAACCGCCACCATGCAAAAACTGTCGCATCTTAGTGTTGGCATCTTGCTAGGTCTAACAACGTTGACGATGACAGCACAAGCAAACACAACAGGTGCTGAAGAATATCGTGGCTCTGCGGCAGTGGATACCAGCGCACCGATTGCTGCATTATCAAAGCTAACCAGCCTTGACGATGATAAACCGTTAACCGTTACCATCCCAACGATTCAGCAGTTCAAAACCAAGGCAGGCGTTCCCGTACGTTTTGTACAAACAACAGCCTTACCGATTGTCGATATCGACTTGCGTTTTAACGCTGGTAGCGCCCGTGATGGCAGTATTAGTAACACAGGTTTTGGTATTGCTAATATGACTGCCACTATGTTGACGCAAGGCTCTAAACGCTTAGACGAAAATGAATTTACTCGTGCTGTCGAAACCTTGGGCATCAATCTAAACAGTAGTGCTTATAAAGACATGTTTATTGTCTCGCTACGTAGCTTATCTGATGATAAGCATTTACTTCCAGCCGTTGATTTAATGACTCAGATGCTCAGCGAACCCGCTTTTGACGACAGCATCCTAGCACGTAATAAAGCACGATTATTGGTTGGTTTGCAGCAGCAAAAACAAGATCCCAACAGCCTTGCTAGCATCGCATTTAGCGAAGCATTGTATGGCGAGCATCCTTACGCCCATCCATCAGCGGGTACACTTGAAAGCGTTCCTACTATCGAAAAGCAACAGCTAATAGATTTCAAAAACCGCTATTTGGTCGCAGCAAATGCCTCTGTTGCCATCACTGGTAATCTAACCTTAGAGCAAGCAAAAAAACTGGCTGAAGATATCACTAGCAAATTACCGAAGGGTCAGCCTGCAACTGAGCTGCCTGAACCAAAACCACTGAGCCAAGCAAAGCACATTCATATCCCCTTTCCAAGTACTCAAACCACCGTACTCATGGGACAATTGGGAGATAAGCGTGCCACCGATCCCCAGTCTCAGCAGAAGCAAACCAATTTTGCGGTTGGTAATGAGGTACTTGCGGGCGGTGATTTTAATGCGCGACTCATGACTGAGATTAGACAAAACTTGGGCTACACTTATGGCATATCAGGCTCTATGAATCCCATGCTGGCACGAGGACCATACCAAATCGGTTTTTCAACGCGCAATGATAAGGCGCGCGCGGCCATTGATGCCAGCTTAGACGTTATCAATGACACTTTAGAAAAAGGTATCACCAGCACTGAGATGCGCTTAACGACGGACAATCTTAAAAATAGCTTTCCGATGGGTTTTGCGAGCAATGCAGGAATTAATGGCTTACTTGGGATGATGAATTTTTATCAATTACCAAACAGCTATCTGACTGATTATGTCAAACGTGTTGATCAAGTAAAGCTATCAGAAGTCAATCAAACCATGCGTGATACCCTTAAACCTGATGATTTCCTGATTGTCACCGTTGGACAAGAGAATCCTTGGAAAGATAAAAAGACCAATAAATAGCCGCACAAAGAAATGCTGGGCAACACTATTTAGTATTGCCCAGCATTTCTTTATAGGTTGGCACTCTTTATGAGTCTTAATAAATTATGAGTAGCACTGTTTATGAGTGGTACTAAAAGTAGATAGTGGGTTGTCCATACAAAAAATAATGCTCTTAACCAGAAATAGTCACTGCCACGTCATACATGAAATTTTCAGGCTTATAAGTTGCACCATTATAGGTCAATCGAATCACGTGCTTGTCATAAGAGTCTACTTGATAATCACCATTGGCGAAGTCATGCAGCGCTGGGACTATGAGTAGTGCTTCAATTTGACTGTCGTTAATGCTAACCGAGATCTGCTGACCACTGCGTGGGTATAAAAAATAATCACAATGATTATTCACCATCACTTCTGCAGTACGCTCAACGACCTGACTGCCTATTTCTTCTTGTATGAGTTTTGGACAGATATCTGAGCGCTTTGAAGCCAGCCGAGCGTAAGAGTTCTTAATATTATCTTCAATATCTTCAACGTCCTGTAAGTTTCTGTCAGGATCAGTAGCGGAATCTTCTGCCGTTAGAGAGCCTTGTTCAGAAAACGTTTCTGGGCTACAAGCACTGATCAATAAAAGAGAGAGCAAGACCGAACCAAACAAAGCTATATACGTGTTATTTGATTGCAAAAATGCTTTTTTTGGCTTATCAGACTTATGTATCTTCACCATCGTTGAATACCGCTTCTTCATAAATCCTACTTACAATAGACGCTATGTGATTTCATAAACTAAATGATCATTAACCATAGTTTTTTAATACTAAACTATTCATCATTTAGCGCTGCCTTTCATCAGTATTATTATAGCGCTTTTACTCTACTTTAATTCGCTCTGGTTTATATTTATTTGGTTTTTTGATAGATCATAAATGACTTAATAGCGGCACGAAGATGAGCTGCTGGCATGATTAAAGCCCCATTTACGATAACCATCCGTGTCTAGATGTATCGCACCCGTAGCATATAGCCCTAAACCAAAATTATGAGATTGACCCTGATATTGCCAAAACTGGCATAGGCCATCTTGCATCGTACTGAGCCGCCATAAGTTATCTTCATACTCTGGTACCCAGATGTCGATAGCACTGGCATTCATATGCTTGCTACTATCGGCGCCACCTGCACAGTCATTAAGACCAGGACTGCGATATACCGAGCGTATTTCACTACTGATGGGTAGAATTCCTTGATGCTTCAATTCGCCGTATAAACGTAATGTTGGGACGATATTTGCCCATAACTCTTGCGGTGGCAACTGATAAGGCTCATAACCACATTTGCTCCAGCTTCGCGCTGTTGTGAGCAACTGCGACATAGGCGGTACATTGTGTACCCCTACCCGCGAATTTAAGTAGCGTTGAAAATCTGCTACTTGCCTAGCACGGTAGCTATTGCTATTCAACCACGCGTTAAAATCCATACTAATAGAATCAGTATAAGTACTATTGTAAGTATTATTCGCAGTGCTGTAGCTGTTATTACTGTAAGTTGTATTATAAGCAGGCGCGCGCCGATTGACATTCATGCGCTTATTTTCTTCAATAGACAGACTGTCATCGAAATCAAAATCACGCTGCTTTTGAGCAATCAATCCTTGCATGCTATCGCCACTCAGCATGGTAACGCCAGAATTATAGCTTGTAGTATTCGTCGAAGGTCTGATGTGAGCGTTACTGCTACTACCCTGACGTACTTGGATACGGCGCTCACTATTATCGCTGATAATAGCGGCATGAACAGAGATGCTACTGGCACACATGAGTAGTGCAAGCATAGGCTTGTGAATCTGCCTATAAGGATATTTTTTTGTATTGGTCATTGCAACAAGCTACCGCTAAAAACGTTTTATCGATACTATCAAATTTTCAGCAAGCAAGCTAAACTATCGCCTCTAATCAGAGGCGTGTTATTGGTAATTAACACTTATCCTTATAATTTTTATAATTATGTGACTTTATTTCTTATGTGTTACTTTATCTACGATATTTTACTTGCATAGATATAGATATGGTGCGATTACCTTTAAATGTTGATCTGATTTGAAAATTCCCTCTTACCTCAATTGCCAGACACACTTTGCCTATGTCTTCTAATCCGCAATACCGTTTTTCACGTCAGAGCCATCATTTAGGCCAAGGCCATGCACCATCGTTATGGCAGCGTATACATATCGATCCATGGTTGACCCTCCTCTTATTGACGGTTTGCTGCATTGGTTTGACAATTTTATATAGTGCGGCCGGTCAAGATGTCGGTATGGTATTACGTCAAATGGTCAGCTATGGTGTGGCCTTTACGGTTATGTTTATCATGGCACAGATACCGCCTAGCCTTTATCGCACTTTTACACCCATCTTTTATGTAATGGGATTAATTTTATTGGTATTGGTCGATATCATCGGTGAAGTACGTATGGGTGCTCAGCGCTGGATTAATTTACCAGGGTTTGGCAGTGTGCAACCCTCAGAATTTATGAAACTTGGGATGCCAATGATGTGTGCTTGGTTTTTATCCAAGCGTGATCTACCGCCTTCTCTATCAAGCATCGTCATTACCTTAGCCTTAATCATCGTCCCTGTATTATTAATTGCAAAAGAGCCTGATCTTGGGACGTCGCTATTGGTAGCAGCCAGTGGTATTTTTGTGCTTTTTTTGGCAGGGTTGTCTTGGCGATTGATTTCAGCTGCCGCCATATTAGCGATACCGCTTATTGCGATTGCTTGGAATTTTCTATTACATGATTATCAGCGTACCCGTGTCTTAACACTGCTCAATCCTGAAGCCGATGTACAAGGGGCTGGATGGAATATTATTCAGTCAAAAACCGCTATCGGTGCGGGTGGGCTCACTGGTAAGGGCTATTTAGAAGGCACGCAGTCGCATTTACATTTTTTACCAGAAGGTCATACTGATTTTATTATCGCGGCTTTTTCAGAAGAGTTTGGCTTGTTGGGCGTGATTTTATTAATGTTCATTTATTCCTGTTTACTCCTGCGCGCCTTATACATCGCTTTTACCCATCCTGATGTATACAGTAGATTACTAGCGGGTGCAATTGCCATGTCTTTCTTTGTTTATGTGTTCGTTAATGTGGGTATGGTTGGTGGTATTTTACCCGTCGTTGGCGTTCCTCTGCCATTCATTAGCTATGGCGGTACTGCGATCGTCACTTTGATGGCAGGATTTGGACTACTTATGTCCATTCACACTCATAAGCCCAGTTGATGCACAGTTACCAGTGATTCTCTAATGAACATTCAAAATTTACCTTAATGCTATTCATGTTAAAAATCAAAAAACACAGGCTATATAAAAGTTGTAAGGCGAATAAATCAGCCAATTAAAGCCTTCACTTAGAATTTCTTCACATGCAAAATGGTTGGAAATAAATATAAATCAACAACAAATTAAGGGTTTCTAACAAATTTTATTGTTTCATCATTTTATGGCAAGTCATATAACTTGCCATAAAAATCCTTCTATCTATTTTTAATAATAAATACAAGCCATTGATTTAATTGAAGTAATTAAAAATACCCTCATATTTACTCTCATTAAAACACTTCGTTGCCAATTGGTACTGATAGATTTTAATCCTTGTTTTTTACAAATAATTGCGTTAACCTCATTTAACTGTACTTTGATACATAACCCGTACATAGCTACTAATAAACTTTGCATTTAATTATATTTTAGTTGTAGCTCGTACGTATAGTTAGCGAATTGTAGATTCCAAGCTTTCAAATACACTACTTAATTAACGGTTTAATAACAAAGACACACGTAAGGCCTTCTAAAACCTTTATTAATTTAGCAATGTTAGAAAGCTTGTAAATAGCACATATAGCGGACTCGGTACTCAACCTTTGTATTCGGATTGGGTGTTCTACTAATATCGTTAGCTGTCATTTGAGCGTTTCATAAGTATCTTTGGTCGTGTTATCCTGACCCGCTTATGATAATAAAATGAAAAATTACCATACCTTAAAATCTATAAAAGCCACGTTTAGTATCAATAATTATATGAAAAAAATATTGATGATGCGGCTTTAGAGTTTGTGACGCTGTTAGATTGGTCTAACATTGCCACGCTCAGTCTAGAACTATTAGAGTTAGATTTTAAAGTATAAGTTATAGAGGTATCTATGAATAAGCGTTTATCTGGTTTACTTACCATGTCAGCAGTATTGTTTGCTGGCTCCGCAGTTGCTACTAATGCAAATGCTGTAGAAGCAAAAACCTCTCTTGCGATGATTTCACAAGATAACGCCTCCCATATCGATCGTGTACTTGGTGAGCTTAGCCGTCAGCATGATGGTGCATCAAGTTTGGTGAAGTCAGCACGCCAACCAACTTCATTGGCACTTAGCAGCTCGCTGTTAGCCAGTGACACCTCTCAACTGACTAATGATGAAGATGTATTAGAGCGTCTGACAGCCGTAGCCTCTAACTCGGTCAGCAAATTTAAGCAAACAGGCCTAGCCTCTTGGTATGGTCGTAAATTCCATGGTCGTAAAACAGCCAGTGGCGAAACATTCGATATGAATGGTTTGACAGCAGCGCATCGTTCACTGCCATTGAATTGCTATGTTAAAGTCACGAATAAGACCAACGGTAAAAGCGTCGTGGTAAAAGTGAATGATCGTGGTCCATTCCATGGTAACCGTGTGCTAGATTTGTCTTATGGTGCTGCCAAAAAACTTGGTATTACGGGTAAAGGTGTGGGTAATGTTGCTATTGAGCGCGTTTCAGGACCATAATTCTAAAAAAAGTCTATTTAAATTAGACTATAAAAAGCGCCTAACACATCAGTGTTAGGCGCTTTTTTGTATTTTCAGTTTATTGTATCCATTAAGCTACAAATGAAGCTGTAGCGCTTAGCAATGACTTATAAAACAACCATAATCAAAATGATTAACCCTTACACCTTATAGTTCAAATGCACTCTCAATGGCATCATCGAGACGTTCAACGGCAATCACATTGATGCCTTTAAATTGAGGAGCATCCTTAGCAGGCGCATTGGCTTTTGGAATAATGGCATGCTTAAACCCATGTTTCATCGCTTCCTTTAAACGTTCTTGACCGTTCGGTACAGGGCGAATTTCACCCGACAATCCCACTTCACCAAATACGGCCAATGACGATGGCAAGGCTTTTTCTTTAATACTTGAGGCACAAGCCAACAATACTGCTAAGTCAGACCCAGTCTCTATGACCTTGACACCACCGACGACGTTGACATACACATCTTGTCCGCTGGTATGAATACCGCCATGACGATGCATGACGGCCAGCAGCATAGACAGACGCTGAAAATCCAATCCTAATGCCATTCGTCTAGGTGATCCTTGCGAATCATCGACTAACGCTTGTACCTCCACCAACAAGGGTCGTGTGCCTTCGCGGCTGACCATGACGACAGATCCAGCAACGGGTTTGTCATAGCGACTCAAAAATATCGCTGATGGATTGGCGACCTCTTTCAGCCCCATATCTGTCATACCGAAAATACCTAATTCGTTGACGGCACCGAAGCGGTTTTTGACGGCACGAATCATCCGAAAACGTGAGTCTGATTGACCTTCAAAATATAAGACCGTATCAACCATGTGTTCAAGAACGCGCGGCCCTGCGAGCGTGCCTTCCTTGGTTACATGACCCACTAAAAATAGCGCGGTGCCAGTCTGTTTGGCATAGCGAGTCAAGATAGCCGCAGACTCTCGAATTTGACTGACGCCGCCGGGTGCAGAATTGATTGCATCCGTATAAATGGTTTGAATAGAGTCAATAATAGCGATGGCAGGCTGCTCTTGAGTCAAGGCGGCACAAATAGTTTCTACATTGGTTTCGGCCAGTACGCGTAATCTATCAGCCGGTAAATCTAAGCGCCTAGCGCGCATAGCAACCTGTGCCAATGATTCTTCACCAGTCACATACAAGGCGCTACCTGCCAATGAGTCGGCACGTGCCATATTAGTCGCAGTTTGCAGCAAAATCGTCGATTTACCGATACCAGGATCACCGCCGATTAAAACGACTGAACCAGCAACCAATCCTCCACCAAGTACACGATCGAACTCACTGATACCAGTTGGTAAGCGTGTGTCTAGCGTTACGCTCACGGCATTGAGCGGCATTACCGCACTATGCGTACCTGAATAATTCCCTGATGGTGCACTGCCTGATTCACGAGAGGCTGATCGATTTACTGCTGGTTTAGAAACGTTTTTATTGTGATGCGGCATGCTCACATTTGGTGCTTCGACCAAGCTATTCCATTCACCGCAATCGGTACATTGCCCTGCCCACTTGCCAAAATGCGCGCCGCAATGCTGACAGACATAACTGCTCTTATTTTTTGCCATAACATATGAACCTTATTCAAGTGTCCAATCAAGATTAATTGATAAAATATCGTGACGCTCTGATAAGCGTTAATTTGAGAATGATTTTTGAGATAAATTAGCCATCAGTATCATGGACTAGATCTTATAGAAGAGGTGATGCTAAATGTGATGAATAGCTAGATATAGGAAAAGTAGCAAGCGCTGTCTTGAGGACTTAATGGAAATTATAAGTCTAACAGACAGCGTAAATAGTAGCGCGAAAAACACGTTGAGATATTAGGTGTGTATTGAACATTTAAAAATACGCAGAGCTAATCGATGCGCATTTGGCAAAAAAATGTATTCGAGACAAGTCCAATGCTCAACACATCCTCATTTATACGTGAAAGTCTTTACCCAAATAAACGGCTTTCACCAATTCATTTTCTAACACTTCACTAGAAGTACCCTCAGCAATAATAGCACCTTCTGAGACGATATAAGCTTTCTCACAAATAGCCAAGGTATCGCGAACGTTATGATCGGTAATCAAAACACCAATACCACGATTTTTGAGGGTCAAAATAACGTCTTTGATATCACCAACAGAGATAGGATCCACGCCTGCAAATGGCTCATCTAATAAAATGAACTTTGGGTCAGCCGCCAATGCACGGGCAATTTCACAGCGACGACGCTCACCACCTGATACGCTCATGCCTAATGATTTTCGTACATGCTCTAGATGGAATTCACCGATTAGTTTTTCCAGCTCTTGCTTTTGCTCGCTTTTACTCAATTCTTTACGAGTTTCTAAAATAGCCAAGATGTTGTCTTCGATAGACAATTTACGAAAGATAGACGCCTCTTGTGGTAAGTAACCAATTCCTGCACGCGCACGCTCATGCATGGCATATTTAGACAGATCCATTTTTCCTAAAGTGACACGGCCTTTATCCATATTGACCAACCCTACCACCATATAAAAGCTGGTTGTCTTCCCTGCACCATTTGGACCTAATAAACCAACGACCTGCCCTTGTTCTACGGAGAAAGAGACATCTTTCACAACCCAGCGCTTTCCATAGCGTTTGCCTAGATTTTGCATTGATAGTCGCGTCGCAGGTGCTGCGTTATCGTTGGTTGCCAAAGGGTTTGTATTTTTATTATCACTCATAACTTACTCATACGGTTGCAGAATTCAAGCACTAATACACTAAGGGGTGTTGATACAGTTACATTAACCATTCAGCTTTTTAGCGGATGCTACTTTGGCTACTATTACTACTGGGCGGAAACACCAACTCTACGCGCTGATTACCGCCAGCAGTTGCTTCAACATCACCAGCTTTTAGGCTATAACGAATGACATTACCCGCAAAACTTGCGCCATTTTGAACCAACTTAGCATTACCCGTCAAAGTAACAATACCAGTGACCGCATTATAATCAATCTTATTGGCTTGACCTTTCGCCAGCCCTTTTTCTTGTGTGACTACCTGTTGCATGGTTGCAGGGCGTCCGGTCGCTACTGCCGAGTTGATACTGCGACCCTGTGATAGGTTAACCGTGATGTTATCAGCGGTCATTTTAAACGTACCTTGAGTGATAATGACACTACCCGAATAGCTGGTAACGCCTGTACGCTCACTATAGGTCGCTTTATCTGCCAATAGTTTGATTTCTTGATTGGCATCTGATGGCAGCGCATGACTGTAAAGTGGCAGTGCCAGCAGCATAACCGTTGGCAGCACATGTAATTGACGCAAGCGGCACGATGTTAGATTGAAGCGTGCTAATGATGAGCGTAAAGTAGGCAAAAATTTAGATGTCATAAAAATCACTCGTTTTATAATGGGTAGTAGGATTTGCAAACTTTATGCTAGCTGCTATTTTTATTACATAGTCAATAAGAGTTATTGCGATCAAAACAATGCTTTGTCTTGGCGTTCAGCTGGAGTAAAAGCGACAGCCACTTGACCAAACTCATATTCACCGGTCTCAAGGTTGGCGGTCATGCTAGAAGCTTCAAACCGATTCATGCCTTGTTCAATCTTGACAGGCGCGTCACTATATACTTGCCCTGATTTGGTATTGCCTTTAAGGATACTACCTGTCACCTTTATCGGTTCAATATCTGGCGCGTCTTTATTGCCTTCACTAACCAGTGAAAAGCCCCCTGACAAGCTGAGTTCACCCGTCTGCTGACTGATAGCAGCACTACCCGCTTCAATACGATAACGCTGCTCTGCCGATGGCTCCCAATTCATAGTGATGCCTGACATCTCGTCTAAATTGGTCTCTGGATTGTGCGTCAATGTTTTGGCAGTCAGCTCATACTCAGTTTCGCCTTTCTCATTAGTCTGTACCGCTTTGATATCTGTTGCTTCATAATCAACATCGGTCGCTTCCATACTAACTGGCGGCGCTATCTCTCCTTGCTGTTGAAAAAACCAACCTGCAATACCAGCGATAATCAAGGCAAGAACTATTAAAACACGAGTATTCACGACAAATTATCCTGAGTTTTGGCTGCATCAAGCGTATAGTGCGCAATGAAGTCTTGATAATGTCCATGACCTTTCAAAATGAGGTCACATACTTCACGTACAGCGCCAGTGCCACCTGCTCGGGTGGTGACCATGTCACTGCGATTGATGACTTCAGCATGCGCATTGGGTACTGTTGCAGCAAATCCAACGGTCTGCATCGCTTTAATGTCTGGTAAATCATCGCCCATATAAGCGCAATCAGCAGCCGTGATATTGAGCGCTGGATCAAGTATGGTTAGTAGCTCATTTAAAGCAACCAGCTTGTCATCACGACCTTGCACCACATAATTAACGCCCATTTCCGCGGCGCGCTTATCTACCATGGCACTGCTACGACCTGTAATAATAGCCGTCAAAATGCCATAACGTGCTAACGACTTAACGCCTACGCCATCATGGACAGAAAAGGCCTTGGTCTCGATACCATTGGCATCATAGATAATTTGACCGTTTGATAAAATACCATCGACATCCATTATCAACAGCTTTACTTGTCCGGCTTTTTTGATTAAGTCTTGCATCATGTCCCTCTTTCTTAAGGCTATTCTTTACATTTTATTGTTATAAATCGATACTGTGCGAATCTATACTGTATAAACCGATATCTTTATTAATGCTATTTATTTTACACCAGCTTGTAGCAAATCATGTACCGTAATAATTGCTTCTAAACGATCTTGGTCGTCAATAATTAGCAACTGGCTAATACCATTTTCATTCATCACACTGAGCGCATCTGATGCGCGCATGGTCTTACTAATGCGCCGTGGATTACTAACCATTACTTCAGCCATCGGCGTTTGCAAATCGATGCCTTTTTCTAGACCACGGCGTAGGTCACCATCTGTAAATACCCCAACCACCTTATCATTATCATCGGTCACCACCGTCATTCCTAAGCGCCCAGCAGACATAGTAAAAAGCGCTTCTTGTAGTGGCGCTTGCTGATGAATAAGCGGCAAATCTTCTGACTTAGTATGCATTAAATCTTCAACTCGCGTTAGCAACTGACGACCTAATGCGCCTGCTGGATGCGATAATGCGAAATCTTCTGAGGTAAAGTTGCGTGCATGGACTAAGGCAACGGCCAATGCATCACCAAGCGCTAAGGTCGCCGTGGTACTGGAAGTAGGAGCAAGATTAAGTGGACAAGCCTCTTGCGATTTACCGAGCGTCAATACAATATTCGCGGCACGAGGCAACATACCGCGCTTATCACGGCTAATACTAATCAGTGGAATATTTAGGTGTTTGACCACTGGCAGCAGCATCTTAATCTCATCGGACTCACCAGAGTTAGAGATAGCAAGCAGTACATCACCTTTTACCAACATGCCTAAATCGCCATGCCCAGCTTCACCAGGATGCATAAAAAAGGCTGGCGTGCCAGTAGAGGCAAACGTCGCCGCTATTTTACGCCCAATCAATCCTGACTTACCCATACCAGTGACCACGACGCGACCCTTACAAGCCAAAATAATATCGCATGCTTGTGCAAACCTATCGTCTATCTGCTCTGTTAGTAAAGCCAATGCCGATATCTCAGTGTTAATCGCTTCGATAGCCTTACTAATAAACTGCTCATGGGTTAGATTGATTTGGGTATTACTCATGGATTCGCTCTATTTTATAATGAATCAATACTGTATTTTACTATACTATGCCCAATATTAATAATAATCTACGAAACCAATCGCTAACAACTCGGCACGTCATTTTAGACCATTATTATACGTTTATTTATACAAAAAAAACCCACTATAAAAAGCAGGTTTTGATCGGATAAATCACGTATTAGTAATGCGCCTTCGATAATGAATCTTGCTCTCTAACCATTGTTATCATTAGATCCATCATTTGGTTTTTCCTCAAAACCTGTATTTTCTGCTGGGTTTTCGAAACCACGGTCTTGACCAAAACCGCCACGCTCAAAGCCACGCTCCTGACTCTGACCAAAGCTACCACGCTCAAAACCACGATCTTGACCTTGGCTAAAGCCGCCACGATTAAAACCACTGCGATTAGACGCAAAGCCGCGCTCTTCGAAGCCACCTGTGCTAGCAGGATTACTACCGCGTTCAAAGCCACCACCTTGATAACCTGCTGGAGCAGCGCTTTGCGGTTGAGTGCTCGTACCTGTCGTTGTCGTACTGCTACGTGGATTACGTGCCGGCACGACGGTTGAGATAGCGTGTTTGTATACCATTTGACTGACAGTGTTTTTGAGCAATACCACGTACTGATCAAATGATTCAATCTGACCTTGCAGCTTGATACCATTGACCAAAAAAATAGAGACAGGAATGCGATCTTTGCGCAGCGAGTTCAAAAACGGATCTTGTAAAGTTTGTCCTTTTGACATGAGAGCTCTCCTAAATATTATTAATTATGTTTTAGTGCCAATTATTTTAAGTGTTAATTTAATTATAATGGCTAACGGCAGATACAATAATAAATTTTCTTTATAAAACGTATCTAAATAAACGCTACTTGTTCTTAAGTGATTCCACTTTATCGCGAATACATTATTATTGTAAATAATTAAGTAACTAGTTGTTTCATTAGTTATTTTTATCAACAAACGTCAATTAATACTGATTAAAAACACAGTTAGGCTAGTATTACACCTACTATTTTGATGAATTTAAATTATAACAGCTATCTACGATTTATTTTGATACTAATTGTCATTACTTTCTAATAGTTGCATAGAGCTTTTTGCAATACTATATTTTTAGTACACCATATTGTATTTATAAGGTATTAACTCATACCATATTTTTAGACGATAGTGGTTTTGCTATAACTAATAGCTCTAGGGCGTGCTCTCAATTCAATCGATTAACCTCTAAATGGGCTAAATATCGTCAAATAGTTTATCAATTATTATTTGCGCTACTTTCCTTGTTAGACGGCAATTTATCTCATTTTTATCACCATTTTTAAAATGAGGACACGCCCTAGTATCATTGATAGATTTAATATAAATAGTCTCTTGCCTGCGCCATGGTGGTGAATGCTTTTACCACCATATTGCGGTCTATAGAATAGCCTTCCTCGCTAGAGGTATCGGCTGCTATCGCCCCATCCATGGAATTACTAGGCAATTGCATGACTTTGCGTAACCATGTGTACTGACGTTTTGCCAATTGTCTTGTCGCATATAATGCCTTATTTTGCATTTGCTGACAAGCAAGTGCCTCGGTCGCACCATCAGATAAGCTTGATTGAGCTGAAGACTGGAGCACTTCAAAAGTACTGTAAAATTGCGCTTTTTCTAGATGAGGCTGTTCAAATACTGGGTGATCGATATGTACTAGGTATTCTAGTACTTGTCGATAACCAACGCAGCGCATAGATGGTAGATTTGGTGTTAAAGGATAGCGCTCCAGCAGATCAATGACCTCAGTCACCAACCCGTCATTCCACATGATATCTAAACGTTGCTCGATACGTGTATGCAACCATGGACGATCAGGCATGACTGTCAATGCATGCCATTGCTGATTGGGATTATTTGCCAATGCCTGCTTGGGCTTTCGCTGCCAGTCACTGATAGGGATATCAGTTTGTAGATAAACTTCAACTGCTCGGGTGATGCGCTGAGTATCAGTCGCATTAAGGCGCTCATGGCTGATCGGATCTATCTCACCCAAATAGTCGTAAAGCGCACTAATGCCTTTATCTTGCCGCCACTGCTCCACACGTGCGCGAACGCTATCATCACTATCAGGTACTGGAGATAGCCCGTCTAGCAGCGCCATGTAATACATCATAGTACCGCCAACTAGCAACGGTATTTTGCCATTCTCGTGACAGCTAGCAATCAAACGGGCAACGTCATTCACAAATTCAGCGACGCTATAGCTCTGCATAGGATCGATAATATCAACCAAATGATGTGGATAACGCGCCAACTCAATAGCAGTTGGTTTTGCCGTACCGATATTCATATCACGATAAATCAGCGCTGAATCTACTGAAATTAGCTCATAACGCCCTGTATCATATAATTCATAAGCCAGTGCAGTCTTGCCACTTGCTGTCGGCGCCATCAAACACACCACGCTATTATCTGCTAAATTGGCGTTTAGGCGATAAGATGAGCTGTCAGATGAAAGTTGCATAGGCTTGCCTTTATTAATGATATTAGTAGCAATAAACTTGAGCGTTGTCATTGCTAAAATTTGCTTATTATATTTTTTGTCGTTATAGCTATCTTGACTCAGGCGCAGATAATAGCATCAATGTTGCTAGTTGATTACCATCTATCGCTTTAATCGCATGCTGAGTCAGTAACGCGTCGATATCCGCCAAGAACACCATCAAGTCTTGCTTTGACATCTGCATGCTCACGGCGGCAAGTTGCTGATTAATGTCATTTGCGTTGTGCAACCATTGATCTTTTTTACCTGCCCTATTACTAAGTAAACTTGACTCAAATAATGAATGCATCTTTGATTGCCAATTCTCTGCACCGATCAATACACATTGGCTTTGATGATAAAACAATAACCAAGGCAGCGCTTTGTCCTCACTATATGTTGTGCCAACAGATTCGGTTGATACCTCATTTAAATGAGTAACAACATCTAGGCAATAAGGCAAAGATATCGAATTTATTGCGACATCGTTAGCGATATCTCTGGTGTTTTGACTTATTTTCTCAGAAACACTTGATACGTTTAAGGTTTGAGGCGAATACCTATTTTCTGACAACTGATAGGGTTGTTTGGGCGCTTTTACCTGATGGCTTTTGCTTGAATGAATGGTCGTTGATGTCTTTGGCATTACAGTCGCGAATGCATTATCGATAGACAGATTACTATCTACTATCTGACTATTACCTAGTATTTGAATAGTATCATTAGCATTAGTAGATCTGATCGTCTCTGTAGTCACTACTGTCTTAAGTTTTGTCCGAATCGCATGGCTTACATGCGCCATAATATTATTGAGCGGACTTATTTTGATACGCTGTTTAGATGGATGCACATTGATATTGAGCCACTGAGTGGGCAAATCAAAATAAAGCGCATAGCCAATTCCTACCAACTGAGCAGTTTGGGCAAGTTGGCGTAGCTGATTGCTTATCAATGCTTCTTTGACCAGTCTTCCATTCACATAGATTAATTTTGGTAAGGTGTCCTGCGAATCAGTGATAGGCCATAACCAACCATTAACGCTTGCTTGATCGCCAAAGCCATTATTAACATATTCTCTGGATGGCTGCATTAAACTGGTGAGGTCTATCGCTATTTCTAACGCCTTTTTGGTTAACGACAACCCAGTCGCTTGCTCAAGACGTGCCAATGGCAAAGGATTGACATTATTATTGCCATTAGCATTTGTAGAAACAGCACTTAAAGACATCGCACTTGAAGAAAGTGACAAGCGTTTTTTATGGTCATGAAAGAGTGTTAGTGCCACATCTGCTCGCGCCAAAGCCACTTCGCGCACAATCGTTTCGATATGACCGAACTCCGTCGCAATAGATTTCAAATTGCCACGGCGTGCTGGTACGTTAAAATATAAATCCTTAACCCTAATGGTGGTACCACGATGATGCACAACTGGCATGAGCTTTGGCGCATCATCTAACACACCCGCGACTTGCAACTGGCGACCGATGCCACTGTCATCATAGCTGCTGGTTAAAGTCAGCCGAGATACTGCCGCCGTCGCCGCCAACGCCTCCCCGCGAAAACCCAACGTCGTAATACCCTGTAAGTTAGCGACATCCGCGACTTTACTGGTTGCATGACGGGTAATTGCCATGACCATATCATCGGGATGAATACCCACGCCATTGTCGACCACTTCAATCATACCCATGCCGCCTTGGGTAATATGTATCTCAATATTGGTCGCACCAGCGTCAATGGCGTTTTCTAGCAGCTCTTTGACTACAGCTGCTGGGCGTGTCACTACCTCACCCGCTGCCAATTGATTGATGAGCAGCGGCGATAGTTTTTTGATGCGAGTATAAGAATGATTGTCTGGCATTTGCGGCATTAAGAGGTATCGTTGTTTTACGTGATGATAAGTAGTACTGGCAGATATTGATGACTTATATTAAGGTCTGTTGAACATTCAAATGTATAATTAAATCTTAACAGAGGATAAATCCAAGCCTTGCGCTTGCCCAGTCTTCGATAGCCGCAGCTCAACTTGACGCAACTCATTATCCTTATAAGTGCTAGTAGCTTGTGTCATATCGATAAACAAGATCGGGGGCGGTAAATAGCTGTCCGCACGGCTTGCCCATTCGATGACAACCAACGCATTCGGTTCATCTAGATATTCATCAAAACCGATAAAAGACAGTTCTTCTGGGTCTTGCAGACGATACAAATCCGCGTGGTAAACTGGCTTGATTGAGCCGTCTGTTTGCTCGATGCTATAAGGCTCAACCAAAGTATAAGTTGGGCTTTTGACGGCACCTGCATGCCCGAGCGCCTGCAACCAATAGCGAGTCAGAGTCGTTTTACCTGCCCCTAAATCACCTGCCAACCAAACACTACCTGTCAATGGCAACGCTGCCAATTGCGCAGCCAAACGTTGAGTATCAGCTTCTGTATACAGTGTCAGCGTCTTAGCGTTTTTGTCCTCTGTTGTACTATTAGGCATCAGGCTTACCTGCCTGCACTTGCGTCTGTACCTGCATAGTCACCATTGGGTTGATAAAGCTTTCACCGCGGATCAATTTGGCATATAGCTCAGGGTCGTGCCACTCGGCACTGACTTGATCGCTAAACTCAAACGCTTCTAGATGAAGCTT
Source organism: Psychrobacter sp. Ps4 (assembly GCF_022129285.1). Taxonomy (NCBI): domain Bacteria; kingdom Pseudomonadati; phylum Pseudomonadota; class Gammaproteobacteria; order Moraxellales; family Moraxellaceae; genus Psychrobacter; species Psychrobacter sp. Ps4. The sequence continues at coordinate 95,406 of NZ_JADQAK010000001.1, read as the reverse complement.
ACCCATTTGCTCGTTCGCCACATCATCAGCAAAGCACTGCGCGTAACCGGTAGCAGTTTCGTGTGCAATCACCGAGTAAACGCTGACATCAGATTCACCGTTTTGCATTTGGGTTTGTTTTAAAATTTCTTGCGCCCAAAAGAATATCACGCGTGAAAACTGCTCTGCCGATGGCGATACTGGCAAGCTTATCCAGCGCGCACTAAATTTTTTACAGGCAGCGACATACTCAGGGTCGTCTTTATTCCAAAAACAAATCGCATGATCAAAGCTATCGATAATGTCCTTGATAGACGATTTTAATAAGCCAAAATCATAGACCATTTGCCCGTGATCCAAGCGCTTAGCCTCAAGAATCAGTTCAATCTGATAACTATGACCATGGATAGAGTGTTTGCAGCGCTCAGAGCTACAATTACGCACAATATGTGCATTTTCAAATTTAAAAAGTTTACGGATACGCATAACAATCAACCAAAACAGTAAGCATTTTTATGCTAAATATGAATATTATAAAAGTTTGCCGCTACGACTTATCGGCTTGTGGCTTATTATAGCAAATCGTGATGACTCCGTAAGTAAGCACTTATTAATAGCAGTAGGGATGGATACAGGATTGACTCAAATCGTAGGTGAATTGTGCTAGCGCTATCTATTGCGACCCCTTAAGCATATACTCATTGCAGTACGCACTATTTGCGTCATCAGCATTAATCTAACCTTTCAGCTATTTACACTGGCTTAAAAGGGATTACGGCTTATCTCAAGAGGAAAGAACCATGAGTAAAGGTCAAGACAGTAAAAAGAACGTAAAAAAGAAACCGCTATTAACGGCAAAAGAGAAAAAAGCCGCCAAACAATCTAAGAAAGACGACAACGGCAGTATCTTAGGTAAACATTAATATTTAGTGCATCATTGTGCCATTTAAAAAATGCCAATCGAACCTCACGGTTTGATTGGCATTTTTTATGCTAGGTGCGGTCTTTATGCTAAGCACCGCGCGGCGCAAACATGATAATTGCCATGCCTAATAACGCAACCGCAGAACCTACTATATCCCACGTGGTCGGTCTGATACCGTTCACCGCCCACAACCATAAAATAGCCATCGAAATATACACGCCGCCATAAGCCGCATAGACTCTACCAGCTGCGGCAGGATGTAAAGACAACAGCCAAACGAAAGCGACCAAACTTAGTACGCCAGGGACAAGCAGCCAAATAGACTTACCTTCTCGCAGCCATAGATAAGGCAAATAGCAGCCCGCAATCTCTGCCAATGCGGTCAGTGCAAACAGTCCAACGGTTTTTAATTCAGTCAAAACCATCTACTCCTAAACGGTGATAAAACCTGTCATATACTGAACGGCATTACCAGAAATCATTACTCTGTCACCTGCGACGACACAGTCTAAAATACCGCCTCGTTTTGATGCTTGATAAGCGACCAAGTGATTTTTACCCAAACGCTCAGCCCATAATGGTGCAAGCCCTGTATGAGCTGAACCCGTCACTGGGTCTTCATCGCCACCATTGGCTGGCCAAAAATAACGTGAAATAAAATCATAATTTTTGTAGTCAGCAGACATAGCCTGACAAGTCACCACCACATCTAAAGGCGCAAGCTGTTTTAGCTGCTCGTTATCATGCGCCACTGTTAATACGTCGGACTCAGCATTATAAATCACAAAATAGGCTTGAGCATTTTTATAGACTGCAACGGGTGCAATAGATAGTCCTGCAAGCACGCTATCAGGGATATTGTCAACTTTCTCAGGCTTAGTATTAGGAAAATCCATTTGTATCTTGCCATCGTCTGTTTGCACGATGGTCAAAACACCAACCGCTTTGGCTGAAAATTTAATGTTTTCTACATTGGGGTTTTTGTTAAATAACACAAAGGCTGACGCCAAGGTTGCATGCCCGCAAAATGCAATCTCAGTGAATGGTGAAAACCAGCGAATATGATAAATACCGTCATCGTCAAGAACCATAAAAGCTGTCTCGGATAAGTTGTTTTCAAAAGCAATAGACTGCATTAAATTATCAGAAAGCCAATCTTCTGTAATAACGACTGCCGCTGAATTGCCTTTAAAAACTGTATTCGTAAAAGCATCAACGACATTTATTTCTAGTTGCATTTTATGTTCTCGCTTTATTTTTATAGATCTATGATTTTATAGCTTTATGAATTTTATGGTGTTACTGGCAATATCAATCAACAATAAATAGCTTAGCACCTGTGTTCGTTGACGAACGATGTGCAATCTTATTGTCCGCTACTTGATAAGTCATACCGGCTGTTAAGGTAAAAGTACGCCCATCCTTTAACTCGGTGTTTAGCTCGCCCTCAATACAAAATAAAATATGCCCTTTATCGCACCAGTGATCGGCAAGGTAGCCTGCGGAGTACTCAACCATATGCACATTGATATTGTTAAATTCGCAAGTCTTCCAATACCCCGTGCCCGTTTCACCTTTGTTTTCTACCGCTTCTACTGTCGTCCAATCGGTAATAGCAAAAGGTATGTTTTTCATTTCCATAACGTCATCTCCCTGATTTTATTGTTCATTCATTTATCATAAAATCTTTACTTACTATACCTCAAATCCAGCGCCGCACTTTATTTAGATAATCCTGATAAGTTTTGCCGAATTTTCGTGCCATCATCTGCTCTTCTGGCTGGATTTGAAAGCGCGTCATATAAAGTATAAAAATAGGCAATAATACAAACGCCAGAAGGTGAGACAAATAGAACGCCCAGCCTAATAATATAAGCACCAAGCCCACATACATCGGATTGCGGCTATACTGATATATACCACTGGTCACTAAACTAGAGACCTTCTCTAACGCTTGCGGATTGGGTGTGGTCTGAGCGATTCTAAATTGAGTCACCCCCATGATACCTAAGCTCAGACCCACCACACCCAAAGCCACTGCCAGTACAGTTGAGCCGTTGAGTGAGAACGTCAAAGCAGGAACCATTTTAGAGACGCAATACATAGCAGCGGCGGTAATAATCACTTGGGCGACTGGAGGGACTTTAAGTGCTAGAGCGTTCATGATTAGACCTCATAGAGCGTCAAATAAAAAACCTCAACAGTGAGTGCTCATTATACCTGCTCACTATTTTCGTTTTAATTTTTACTTTTGGCCCTTTACTATTTAAACCGTCAAAAAATAATTGTTTTCACCTTTTAGATGTCGCTATTCTTTATTTTCATTCTTTGCTCTCTAACTATATCACTGTATTTATACGGTTAACTGGGATTGTTATTTATCAAAATAACGCCATTTATGTAAAGTAAAAACATATATAAAAATATAATACCTCATAGAGTATTATGTCTTAAAGCTGTATTTAAATTTAAATGAGGAAACTGGCATCATGATGCGTATCGGATTGTTCTTATTAACCAACTTAGCGGTGATTGTGGTATTTAGCATCGTGTTTGGTATTTTATCCAGATTTTTTGGAATTGGTGGCGTACATGGTGCGGGCGGGCTAAATTACACCAGCCTTGCCATTATGTGCGGCGTATACGGTATGGTTGGTTCGATGGTATCATTATTTATCTCGAAATGGATGGCCAAAAGATCAACGGGGACGGTGGTTATTGAAACGCCAAGCAATGCCACTGAAAAATGGCTGGTAGATACGGTCGCTAGACAAGCGCGAGCGGTAAATATTGGCATGCCAGAAGTGGGGATTTTTAATAATTCTCAGCCAAACGCGTTTGCCACAGGCTGGAATAAGAACAAAGCGTTGGTCGCTGTTTCATCTGGCTTACTGCAAAGCATGACACCCGATGAAGTAGAAGCGGTATTGGCGCATGAAATTGGTCACGTGGCAAACGGTGATATGGTCACCCTTGCGCTCATTCAAGGCGTAGTGAATGCCTTTGTGATGTTCTTTGCGCGTATTATTGGTAGCTTCGTCGATCGGACGGTGTTTAAAAACACCAGTGATAGCCCAGGTATTGGCTACTTCATCACGAGTATTGTGATGGATATTTTACTTGGATTTTTGGCATCTGCCATCGTAATGTGGTTCTCGCGTCTACGCGAATTCCGTGCGGATCAGATGGGTGCAAAGCTTGCTAGCAAAGACAAAATGATTAGTGCGCTTGATGCCTTGCGTCCTTCTGAGCAGCGTCCAGATCAAATGCCTGAGAGTATGAAAGCATTTGCTATTTCATCAGGACAATCTACGGGCTTTAGTATCGCGAACCTCTTCCGCTCACATCCAACGCTGGATGACCGTATTGCGGCGTTGAGAAATTATAATCCTAATGAAGGGTAATGACAGGATCAGCTCCCCTACCTCCTCGTAAAATTAACGTAAAAACCCAGACAACAAAAAAGCCTATCTATAAAAGATAGGCTTTTCTAAATCAAACTCGTTATTTAAATATCAAACGCTAACGCTCTGTCGCCTTCGCTATCTTTGATACGCGTTGGCAAACCAATCTTATTCAGCAGATTGATAAATGGCTTGGCATCCAGCTCTTCGACGTTGACCATTTTGCCAGCATCCCACTCACCAGTTGCGACCAGAATCGCAGCAGCGACGGGTGGTACACCTGCGGTATAAGAGATACCTTGGCTACCGACTTCGTTATAAGCGTCTTTATGATCTGAGATATTGTAAATAAATACCTCGCTATCAACGCCGTTGATTTTGCCTTTGACTTTGTCACCGATGCAGGTCTTGCCCGTATAGTTCGGTGCAAGAGAGCTTGGGTCTGGTAGAACCGCTTTCACTACTTTTAATGGGATAACTTCTTGCCCTTCAGCAGTCATCACCGGCTGCTCAGAGAGTAGACCCAAACTTTGTAGCACAGTGAATACATTAATATAATGCTCACCAAATCCCATCCAAAAACGGATATTTGGTACGTCTAAATTGGCGGATAACGAATGCACTTCATCATGACCACTTAAGTAACTGTTTTGCACGCCGACCACTGGTAAATCGTCAGTACGCTTCACTTCGAACATTTTATTAGACTGCCACTTGCTGTCCTGCCAAGAGTAAACCGTACCGGTAAATTCACGGAAGTTAATCTCAGGATCGAAGTTAGTAGCGAAGTATTTACCGTGGCTGCCAGCATTGATATCAATGATATCGATATCCGTCACCGAACCTGCATCCATCATGTCATAGCCAAGACGCGCATAGGCGTTGACCATACCGGGGTCAAATCCTGCCCCTAAAATCGCCGTGACATTATTATCCGCACAGCGCTGTTTGCGCTGCCATTCATAGTTGTCATACCATGGCGGCGTCTCACAAATCTTGCGTGGATCTTCGTGAATGGCGGTATCGATATAAGCAACACCTGTCTCGATACAAGCTTCCAATACCGTCATATTGATAAATGCCGAACCGACATTGATGACGATTTGGATACCCGACTCTTGAATCAGCTGTATCAGCGCCTGAGTATCCATAGCATCCACTTGGTGCGTATGCAATACCGCAGGCTGCTTGAAGCTATTCTTATCTTTCACGCTTTGGGCGATGGCATCACATTTATCTTGCGTGCGCGAGGCAATATGAATCTCGCCAAGGATGTCGTTATGCATCGCACATTTATGCGCGACCACTTGAGCGACACCACCGGCTCCGATGATGAGTACGTCTTTTTTGCTAGATTTGGCTTGTTGGTTTGTGTTCAATGAACAATCCTCCTTTGTGTCTCTGTCGATACCATCGATAGTGGCGAGTCAAAACAGAAACGAGTGAATGATATGCGTGAATTAAAAAGGAAGACCGAGGAAAACCCACGCACCCGTCGGGCAAAGCAGCATTTGATGACTGGCTTTTGCCCGTGGCGATTATAACAATTTTTATGAAGTCATCGGTAAAAATAATGTATAAAAAACAGACGAGTTAAAGTCATCTAAAAACACACTTAAGTCTTTGTTTTCTAACATTTAAATCAATTTATCGACACAATTAAACTAAGACAAGCTGGCTTTGTAATCTTGATAATCAAATTCGCGCTGCACATCTATACTGCCATCTAGACGACGAATCACAATCGCCGGCATATTAACACCATTGAACCAGTTCTTTTTCACCATGGTATAACCTGCGGCATTACCAAAGGTTAGGGTATCACCTATTGTTAGGTTATTTGGCAAGGCATACTCACCAAAGATATCGCCCGCCAAACAAGAACGACCATAAACAATCGTATTATCAGCTGACTTAGCGTTCTCGCTGATGGGTACGATATTGGTCGGGTCGATATCAAGAGAGGCAATATTCATTAAATCACTATTAACAGCCGCTATCGGCGCTGACTCACGGTAAATTAACAAATCAAGCATGTGCGCTTCAATGGATGAATCTACTACAGCGAGATTTTTTTCATTGTGCATAGTATCTAAGACGGTAGTGACCAATGACCCAGCACCATGGATACTTGCCTCACCCGGTTCAAGATAAACTTGCACCCCATATTTTTCACTAAAGATTTTTAACCTGTCAGCCAGTTTTTCTAGTGGATAATCAGGCGCGATAAAATGAATGCCACCGCCCAAACTCACCCACTTAAGCTGCGCTAAAACATCACCAAATCTATCTTCGATATCTGCTAAGCTGGCACTAAAGGCTTCAAAGCTGTCATTTTCGCAGTTGTTATGAATCATGACGCCTGTGATATCAGCTAGTACGGCGGTAATCTTATCTTTATCATGCTCACCTAAGCGGCTAAATGGACGCGCAGGATCAGCGATGATAAACGATGAATTACTGGTCTTTGGGTTTAAGCGCAGTCCCACTGGTATATTTTTTGCCGCCGCTTGACCTTTAAAAGCATTTAACTGTGAGATAGAGTTAAAGATAATTTTATCAGCATAGCTCAATACTTCATCGATCTCATCAGCGCTATAGGCGACGCTGTAAGCATGAGTTTCTTTTTTATTATCACTGTCTTTACCTTTACCAAAGGTCTCATAGCCTAAACGCACTTCATTCAGTGACGATGAGGTCGTGCCATGCAAATAAGGCTGCATCACATCAAACACGCCCCAAGTGGCAAAGCATTTGAGCGCCAATAATGCTTTAGCGCCTGATAGCTCACACAGCCGCGAGATAATCTGCATATTGGCAACGATTGCCGCTTCATCAAGCAAATAATAAGGCGTGGGCGGTAGAGGTGATTGGGTAGTGTTTAGCGAAGTTTTTGCATTCATAAGAGGTTACCTAATAGCTGCTGTTGGCATCATGACAGACATAAATATTTGCGCTATAGTAGACTAAATCCATCATAATTAGAATATCTTATGTCACTATCAACCGATTATTCCACTGCTACTAGCCAAGCTTATTCATCGCAGCTCGACCCAAAAAATATTCATTTAGAACATCTTGATGCTAATGCGCATGCTGTACTGGAGTTTTGGTTCGACAAAGACAATGAGCAACATTGGTTTGCGCAAAATGATGACTTTGATACGCAGATAAAGGATAAATTCGGTGACATCTGGCAAGCTGCCAAGCAAGGTGAATGCGTGACATGGCGTATCGCAAACGCGCCAACAGATAGCAATAGCTCCATCACGGCGTTGGCAGGCAGACTAGCAGAAATTATTGTCTTAGATCAGTTTTCGCGTAATTTATGTCGCGGGCAAGCAGGCGCTTTTGCACAAGATAGTATGGCTATCGCATTGGCACAAGAGGCTATTGGACAACCACACTTTGATACATTACCGACTGAATGGCGCAAGTTTATCATCATGCCATTTATGCACTCTGAATCATTGATGATCCATAAGCGCTACTTACCATTGTTTGAAAAATTACATGATGACAATACGCTGGATTTCGAAAATCGTCATAAAGATATCATTGAGCAATTCGGTCGCTATCCGCATCGCAATGACATTTTAGATCGTGAGTCAACGGATAAAGAAGAAGCCTTCTTGCAACAACCGAACTCATCGTTTTAGCGCTTATATATTTATATGATTGATTGCAATATGGTTTATTCCAATATAGTTACTTCAACTCAAAAGAAGTGTGAAGTACAAGGCAACCAAGTATAGGCATATACACTATTTCAAGCGAGAGGAACGCCGAACTCTTTTATAGAGTAATGGATTGACTATGATAATAAAGCAAGGGCTGAATCAGATAACTGGTTCAGCCCTTGCTTTATTCTACTTACTCTTTAGATATTTTCGTCCAGATTGGTGCTTTTATTCAGATTAAGAACACGTCTTAGTTCACTTAATTATTAGTTCACTATCCCTGTCGTAAAGGTAAAGCTCTCACGCTCGATAGTTTTATTATCCACTAAAATATCAAAGCTGACACGGTAGTCACTGTTGCCATGTAAACCACAGTTTTTGCCTTTTTTACTGGCAATCTGGCAGCTTTTTAAATTATCAGTGATTGGTAATATAAAAGCCTCATTTGCTGGTAGTGCATTTGCCGTACTTTTATAGGGATCTTGGCGATAGTCTAGCAGCTCAATCGGTACATCGATATTTCGCTGGATATCATGGAATGTCACATTGCTGATATCAATCGTTTGAGCGGATGGCATATTGATATAAATGGGTTGCCCGATAGGATCCACTCGCAAGTCACGCCCTGTATGCTTGACAGGATCTGGCGTCTCATTATATAGTGCGGTTACTGTATCCGTCACGCCTTCACATGGATAAGTGAATACGCCTTTAACCGTATTATCTTTAGTCGCTTGGGTCGCTGCTGCATGGTTGACCAATACATAACCTTGGTTATTCGCCGCCTCTTTATTGTATGGCTTATAGATAACCACGCCAGTACCCGTCACGCTTGCACTAGGCATCATTAATGAACGCAAATGGTAAGGTGCTGCCAGCAAGGACTTTGCCATCGAGCCTGCCACAACATCTGAGCGAATAAGATTGCCTGCTGAACTATAGTAGATAGATTGGGCAATATTCTCAGTCACACCATATCGTACATTTGGATAATTTGCGTTTGATAAGCGATCGGTAAAACTTAACCCACCAAAAAATGGATTATTGCTACTGGTAACGCCCGAAATATCTGCAATCTTATTTTCGTAATGCGCGCTGAATGCGGTCGGTGAGCTATTGGCAAAGACGTATTTAATATAATTTGCATGTTTAATGGCAACATCATCAAGCGCGGTATCAACAGATAAGCCGCTCAGACCACAGCTGGCACGCGCCAAACTGAACTTATTGTTGGCAATTAATGCAGCCTTTACCTCATTAGTAGCAGTAGTGCTATCAGGTTGATCGTCAACATTATCGCTTGAATTGTCACTTGTATTATCATTGGGCTGATCATTTGGCTCGATAGCAGGTGGGTTCGGACTTGGCGCATTGGTATTAGAGCTGCTATCAGAGCCACCACCGCCCCCACCACAAGCCGTTAGAAACACTGTCAAAAAAAGCACTGCAGCAAGATTTTTCTGTGGCGTACTGATTGGTAGTGTACTGAGCGTCATTTTTTATCCTATAGAATAGTAGCGCGTATATAAGTCAATAAATGCCAGCGTTAATTATGGGTACATAAGCTAAGTAGACTTAAGCTGCTAGGGCGTGTTAAACATTCACAAATGGGCACTGCTGACAGCTAAAATTGTTACAGCCAAGGCGCAAGTCGACGATAATGTTAAGACCTTAGCTAGAATTGCAACGCCCTGCTTGTAAATAGCTGGGGGCAATTTTAGTATCAGCCCCAATATTAACAGAAGGGGACAGAACTCTTTTTTGCCGCTTCATTGTTAAAAATATACGCTTAGAATGACTAAACTTACTATTTTTAACGTCGAATCGCCTGAAAAATAGTCCCTGTCAGTGCCATAGTCGAATGTTTAACACGCCCTAACATCACAGTATTGAATTTATTTGTAATGGCATTGTAATACAGTCCAAAAATTTTTACTTGGTGTTTGTTGAAGACTGATACGTTCATTATAGACTGTCTTATTTTTAGTCATGACTATTTCCGCTTAGGCTATTTTAAAGAAGCATGCTCAGCTTAACGTTTATTTTTAAGTGCCTTGTTCTTAAGTGGCTTTCTCTAATGACTTTCTGACTGGTGCAAAACTACGTCTATGCGCAGATAATACGCCGTATTTTTCGATTGCCTCCATGTGTGCGCGTGTTGGATAGCCTTTATGTTTGGCGATACCATATTCTGGATACTCAGCATCAAGCGCATACATGGCTTTGTCACGGCTGACTTTAGCCAATATACTGGCGGCAGCAATGCTGGTATGACGCGCATCGCCCTTTACCCATGCTTGGCAATCGATAATCGATTTTTCTATACCCAGTTCAGCGAGCATTGCCTCATTTAATTCAGGGCAGCGATTACCATCGAACAAAACTTCGACCTGCCTCATAGAGTTGACAAGATGATGAGCAATGGCTTTTAACAACACTTCGGTACATAAGCGCATACCGAGCATCGTCGCTTGCAAGATATTGACTTGATCGATGACCGCTGCTGGGATCTCGGCGACAACATGACCAATAGCATGCTGCTGAACCAATGGATAAAGTCGGTCACGCTTCTTTTCGCTCAGCTGCTTGGAGTCAGTCAAGATAGATAATGGCGTGTCCTTTAATGGCTGCATCTCAATCAATCCTGACCAAGTTTTAGGCAATATCGCAGCAGCCACATTGACGCTACCGAGCAACGGCCCACGTCCTGCTTCATCAACGCCTATTTGTAGCGTTGACTGCTGTAAGCCTTGTTCCACCTTGATCGGATACTGAGTAAGTAGCTCATCAACATCTACCTGACCCGATAAACGAATAGGCTCAACCAGCTGTAGATATTGACCTTTGATATCAATTTGCTCAATATTTACTTCAATGGGGGTGACAGAGTTGTCGGTTTGGTACTGGTTACTCATAGGGGCGCGGTATCTTTGTTATTAGGTATCATTATGATTAATAGAAGAAGAAATGATCGCAATCAATAATGGCTTAAATCCGATGTTTCGCTTGGATAAACCATTGCTCAATCACACTATTAGCAGGATCATGATTACTCTGCTGTTGTAATAAGTGCTTAGTGGCGATGAGATCTTTTAATTGCTCAGCATAGGCACGCGGTTGCAATAGCCGCATGACCGTACGACAGATATTGTCACCACTCGCCTGCTCTTGGATCAGCTCAGGAACGATTGCAGTATTAGCCAAAATATTGGGCAGCGCCACATAAGGCACTTTGACCAAGCGTTTGGCAATCTGATAGGTGAGTTTATTTAATTGATAAACCACCACCATCGGTCGCTCTAATAGCATCGCCTCTAGCGTTGCAGTGCCAGATGCCAGCATCACAATATCTGAGGCTGCCATCGCTTGTTGACTAAAGGCCGGCTGGCTATCATCATAGACCACAACGATGGCAGCACGTAGTTGCTCTGAGCGCTGATCAATAACATCTTGGACGATGTATTGGTGATTCTGGTCGACGGTCGGAATGATAAAGCACAGCTTGGGGTCAAGCAATATCAACTTTTGAATACCATCTAACATCAATGGCAAAATAGCAGTGATTTCACCGCGACGAGAGCCTGGCATTACACAAATAAGCTGGCTGACATCGTCAAATCGTTCAATAAAAAACTGCTGCAAGCCATCGTTGTGCCAAACCAGCTCACTACGGCGCTGATTGATCGGTGTCTCTAATAATGTTTGATCGATCGTACGCAACAGCGGATGACCAACACATATTGCTGGATGATTATGGCGCTCATAAACGGACAGCTCAAAGGGGAACAAACACAACACAAGGTCGGTCGCTGCTTTAATATTATGAATACGTGACTCACGCCATGCCCAAATAGAAGGGCTGACATACTGCACGCAGAATACGCCTTGCGGTTTTAATTTTTTAGCCACTCTAAGATTAAAATCAGGCGCATCAATGCCAATAAACCAATCAATATCAGCGGCTTTAAATGCGCTCAATAATTCACGGCGAGCTTTAAGCAAGTCAGGCAATTGCGCCATGACTTCTACCAAACCCATCACCGCCAAACGCTCCAACGGAAAAATGCTGTGTAGCCCTTGCGCTTGCATCTTTGTACCACCAACACCGACCCACACAATATCACCACGTAGATTATTCATCTGCTGCATGAAGTCTGCGCCCAAGCTATCCCCTGACACCTCACCTGCGACGATACCGATGACCAATGGCACAGTCTGTAATTCAGCACTTCGAATTTCAGTCTCTGTTTGGTCTATAAGGTTATGATGTTGATCAGGCGTAGCAGAATCTGTCATGACAAGCTCTCGATATTAAAAAATACAATAAATGCATATAAAATAAATGAATGATTATTATAAAATACGACGCATAAAATCTGCGTGAAAGCTCTGTGATATATAAGCATTCGCCATACTCACTATTTTATCGTCATACCTTTTATGTTGTCATCATACGTGACGATGATACAAATAGCTAAATTAGCTGATAAAAGCCAGAAATAACTACTTAACGGGTTAATTTGTTTTTCTATACGGACAGATAAATTGAGTAACAATCTTGCTTGTTGAAGCGCTCATATACGATTGGCGCTGAACAAGTATAACTAAGTTTTGGTTTCCTCATTCCAGTTATCAGTCAATTAACTGCGCGACTGCCCTTGTCAACCAACACTTTTGTCCGCATAATGAAACTCCCTATAAATCAGCTAGACGATATATAACCATGACAACATCAGTTACCCATAATGCAGATATTGACGACGTGAATATTGAAAAGTTCATTCCTTTGATCACTCCCGCTGAGCTAAAAACTGAGCTACCTTTATCAGATGCAGCCTATAAAACCGTATTAAACGGTCGTAATACCATCCAAAACATCTTGGATGGTAAAGACAAGCGCCTCTTTGTGGTCATCGGCCCCTGCTCTATTCATGATATCAAAGCCGCTCACGAATATGCCGATCGTTTGGCCATATTAGCAAAAGAAATCGAAGATAGCGTGTTCGTTGTGATGCGCGTATATTTTGAAAAGCCACGCACAACCGTTGGCTGGAAAGGCATGATTAATGACCCTGATATGAACGACAGCTTCGATATTGAAAAAGGTCTGCGTACTGCCCGTAAGCTACTGCTCGATTTGAATGAAAAAGGTCTTCCTTGCGCCACTGAAGCTTTAGACCCCAATACGCCGCAATACATGCAGGATTTGATCAGCTGGTCAGCGATTGGCGCACGTACCACTGAGAGCCAAACGCATCGTGAAATGAGTTCAGGCTTATCGTGCCCAGTAGGTTTCAAGAATGGAACAGACGGCGGCATGACGGTCGCTGTTAACGCAATGCAAGCCGTGAAAGAAGGTCATAGCTTCTTGGGTTTATCAGCAGATGGCAAAGTCTCAATTATCAAGTCTAAAGGCAACCCTTACGCGCACGTGGTACTCCGCGGTGGTAACGGCAAGCCCAACTATGACGAAACTGCGGTTGCACAAGTGGAAAACGAGCTGGCAAAAGGCAAAACCAATAGCAAGATTATGATTGACTCAAGCCATGCCAACTCAGGTAAAGACCCATATCTACAGCCGATGGTCATCCAAAACGTTGCAGAGCAAATTCAAAACGGTAATAAATCAATTATCGGCATGATGATTGAGAGTCATCTAAAGGGAGGCAATCAAAAATTGACGGCTGACTTAAGTCAGCTCGAATATGGCAAATCTATCACTGACGGTTGCTTAGATTGGGAGAGTACGGTCACTGCCCTATATAATCTACGTGATATGGTTAAAGACGTTTTGCCTAACCGTTAATATTGACAGCCCCTCATCAAAAAGCCCGTCTGACATGATATGTCAGACGGGCTTTTTTGTACGCTTTAACTTATTAGATTATCACGTTTAACTTTTCAACGTAACTGATAAAATATTACGCTTTATATATTTGCCGCACCTAAAACACTGTTTAGACTTTCAAGTACATGCTTAGAAGAAGCCTGCTTTTGCAACTCAATCAACCGCTCATGCGCCATTTGACGACGTGGCTCAGCCAAGGTATTCCAACGCGCTAGCACTTGCAATAAGCGCGACGCCAAAACAGGATTGGCATCATCCAACTTTTTAATCACACCAATATAAAGCTCTAACCCTTCTGCCGTCCATAAAGCCGTTGGCTGCGAGGTAAAGGCACTGACCACTGAGCGTACACGATTGGGCGTATTCCAATCAAAATCTGCGTGAGCGATCAAGGATTGGATAGTATCAGCGGTCACAGTATCAGCAGACGCCTGCACACTAAACCATAAATCGATGACCAAATCATTATTTTGGAAGCGATTATAAAAGTCCGCCAAATACTCATCAGCATTTAGCAGTTGATGATTGACCATCGCTTTCAACGCACCGAAACGCTCCGTCATACAGCTTGCATCATCATACTGCTGCTGCGCCCATTCATCTGCGCCATCGACATTCGCGGTCAGCGCCATATCGAGCACCACATTACGCAAGGCACGGGTGCCACGAGCCTCGGCACTATCTTCATAAGACTGCATAGGTAACTGCTCATAAAGCTCAGACCATTGATTTTTTAAAGCATCTGCAAGCTGCTGATACAAGTCGTCGCGCTGCGCTTTCACCAATGCTGGATCGTAATCTTTATGAATAGCAGACGCCAGCTCTTGCGCTGATGGAATATCAAGCAAGCGGGCAGCCAACATCGCATCCTCAGCCGCGAGCACAGGCAATGTCTGCGCTAGTGCTTGCAGATAGATATCAGGACTGCTCTTCTCGCCTTGACCTTGCAGCAAGATACGATTGACCAGCATCTGCGTCACTTGCCAGCGGTTAAAACCATTGGTTTCATGTTTGAGCAAAAATGCCAAATCTGCATCTTGATAATCATAATTGAGCTGTACTGGCGCACTAAAATCACGTAGCAAGGATACAACAGGCTCACGCGTTATATTTTCGAAGGTAAAGGTTTGCGTGGCTTGATCGAGTAGCAGCATATGCTCAGCCACAATGTCACCAGTGTCTTTATCAAATAGCGCAGTCGCGACCGGAATAGGCAATGGTTTTGGCGCAGCAAAGCCACTGACATGACGGGTTTGCTGACTTAACGTAACCGTCAGTGTCTGCGCTGCATGGTCATAATGTTGATGACCAGACACCATTGGTGTTCCCGGCTGACGATACCAGTCGATAAAGCTTTCAATCTTGCTATCAGTGATGCTAAGCGCAGATAAAAAGTCCTCAACCGTGACTGCTTGCCCATCATAACGACGGAAATACTCATCCGTGCCTTTACGAAAATTCTCGGCTCCTAACGTATTGGCAATCATGCGCACGATTTCAGCGCCTTTCTCATAAACAGTCGTCGTATAAAAATTATTAATCTCGACAAAACTCTCAGGGCGTACTGGGTGTGCCAGTGGTCCTGCATCCTCCGCAAACTGATGAGCACGCAAGGTCGCCACATCATCGATACGCTGTACGGCACTCGACTGCTGATCCGCTGAGAATGATTGATCGCGGTAAACAGTAAAACCTTCTTTTAAGCACAATTGAAACCAATCACGGCAAGTGATGCGATTGCCTGTCCAGTTATGAAAATACTCATGGGCAATGATGGCTTTCACACTAAAGCTACGCGCATCCGTTGTCGTCTCAGGACTGGATAACACACAAGCGGTATTAAAAATATTCAGACCTTTGTTTTCCATTGCGCCCATATTAAATTGACTCACGGCAACAATCATATAGCGATCTAAATCGTAGGCGCGACCATAATTGACCTCATCCCATTTCATCGAATCCTTCAACGCTTGCATACCGACATCACATTTATCAATGTCAGCAGACTTTGCGTATATTTCCAGCAACACCTCACGACCTTCGCTAGTGGTATAAGAATCCGTTAATACGTCTAAATCAGCGACAACGCAGGCAAATAGATAGCTTGGCTTATTGGTTGGATCATGCCATATCGCATAATGACGGTCTGGGGCATCTGCCACCTCACCTGCTTCAACCAAGTTACCATTGGCCAATAGTGTTGGATAACGCTTATCCGCCTCAAGACGCGTGGTAAATATCGCTAGCACATCGGGGCGGTCTGGATAAAAAGTGATTTTACGAAAACCTTCCGGCTCGCACTGGGTGACAAACATCGTCTCATCACCACTGCCCGCCATATAGAACCCTTCAAGTGCGGTATTGGTCTGCGGACAGATACGTACTTGAATCTGTAAAACAACCACATCAGGTGCATTAGCAATCGTCAACGTGCCTGCTTGTTGTTGATAATCCTCAGCCGTCAATGGCTTACCATTCATCGTAATGGCGATCAGTTCCAACTCCTCACCGAACAATACGAGATCTCCTGCTGTTTGACGTACCATCTTCAGAGTGCTGTCTACCTGTGCATGATTTTCGAACAGTTTAATATCTAAATCAACCGTTTCCACATCAAAGCTAGGTTTCTGGTAATCTTTTAAATTAATTTTACTTGGTGCATGCGGTGGCACATCTGGCATATCAGGATTAATGATTTGAGCATCAGTTTCAGCAATAGACATGGGTATTCCTATTATTATTTATGGCAAAAAATATATATGGTAAAAAGCGGGATAATTTAGGTTAAGGCAGGTCATCAATTAGCATAATCTTATGACCATTAACATGATAATGGTATCTTGCTACATTGACCTAAACTGCCAAATTTCAAGAGCAGGTCCCAATTTTATTATGTTCATCGTCCCTGATACTTATCAAAATGCGATAGCAATGAGATAGTCGATATATCAAAAGAATAAGAGAGTCGACATATTAAAAGAGCAGCATAATCAGCATCAATCACCCATTGGATAATCGCGATTAAAATGATTTAATAGGGTCACTGATGACCAACACTCGATAAACGGCCTATTATATGATAAAGCAAACCGACAGTCGCTCAGACATTACGTTACCATTACTGATAGATTACGTTGAGGCTCTTTTGCCCTCACTAACCATACAAGCGAACGCATCCACAACGATTGAATCTACTAATAATGACACTGAGTTGCTGTGGGTCGTCCCAGATCAAAATGCGCGGTTAGCATTAAAGACACTGCTAAAAAATACCCGCTCACCACAAATATCGACATTATTAGAGCTCAATCAACGACAATTACCTGAACGTTATGAGCTCGCCTGTTTTTGGTTGCCCACACTCTCACCAGAGTTTCTGCAGCAGTATATTCCGCTGCTCATGCGCTATCGAGATCTTTATGCGGCACACCTGCTAATCGCCCTTGATGACACCTTAGATCTAAAAGCTTATGGCTTTACCCCATTTGATATCTTGAATGAACCATCTTTAGAGATGAATACTACTGACAAATCAGAGCAGCCTTCATCTGTAAAGTCATCAGCGTCCGCTAGACTTTGGCAGTTCAATTTATATGACTATAAACAGCTGCCAAATTGGTTAAATGCGGATTATTGGGCCAATCCTGAAAATTGGGGCAAGCACCGCTGGTAGTAGATCTCATATCTATCTGTAAATTCTAGCATTATTTACAGTAATACTACTTACATAAAGTAACATTTAGTATATGATAGATAGCAATTGCCTAAGTTTTATCGTAAGCAGTTCAAAAAAAACAATTTTAATTAATTAAAATTTTAGGAGCTCATTATGTCAACCAGTTTTTCTAAGATCGCAGTCCTCGCTGTATTATCAAGCGCTGTGGCACTAACCACAGGTTGTGCGACCAAACGTGCTACTTCTGAAGTCGTGGTTGCCCCACTAGGTATCCCAGGTGGTCAAGTTGGATACACTGGCGCAGTCATCGTAGATAACTCAAGCGCGGTTATTATGGGCGCAGAAAACCTACAGGCAGTTGTTTACTTTGCTTTTGATAGCAGCGAAATTACTTCACAAGCAGCGAGCATTCTTAATCAACATGCCAGCTTGCTCAACTCAAATCCAGCAGCCAGCGTTGTTATCGCAGGTAATACTGATGAACGCGGTAGCCGTGAATACAACATGGCACTAGGTGAGCGCCGTGCTGCTGCAGCACGTGATTACCTTGCTACTCAAGGCGTCGCAGTAAACAATATCCGCATCATCAGTTATGGTGAAGAGCGCCCTGCTGCCGCTGGTAATACTGAAGAAGCTTACGCACTAAATCGCCGTGCTGAATTGTCTTACTAACACCAGTAAAACCAATCACAGTCGATAAAGCTCAACATATTTTATAATTGAAAGCCCAGCAATAATATATCGCTGGGCTTTTTGCATGTTACTAAGCGAACCAATCCAATAGATGTAATTAATGATGCCAAGCTCTATCTTAAACCTGACCCATGTACAATATATCCAGCTCGATCCTGCAACGTGGTGCGCCACTGCACAAGTAAGCGAGTGTTCATCCCTCAACTTTAAAAGACTGTGGGATGAATTACTGTGGTCATCCGCGAACAATATATCACAGGTAGATTTTCAGAAAATTTACGAGCTTAATTGGCATTACTGCCTGTCACCAGTAAGTTTATCAATGCGTGAAATGGCGCAGCATCAACGTCACATACAACGTAAAGGCGTTCGATTATTGCTACAACAATTACTGGATGAGCTAAAGTTGCGCGATACTTTGGATGAGTCAAATTTCCCGTACCGGCTTAGCAGCAGTGAATATTACGTATGCTTTAGTCATACAGGCAGCAAGAATCATGATATTAATCAAAATACCGTTCAGACAATCAATACATCATTGAACAGTAAAGTAACCGTGGTCATTAGTCGTCACCGTCCCATTGGTATTGATATTGAAACCAATCATGTAGCATGGCGCGTGGCACAGCGGTTTTATTCTGAGCATGAGATGGCTGCTTTACAAGCACTGTCCCCACTTCAGCGTAAGATTATCGCTAAATTACTGTGGCAAATAAAAGAAAGTTTTATCAAAATTCATCAATACAAACTGGTACAAGGGTTAGGAATAGATTACTCCTACCTGATTGCTGATTTGATTCATACTATTAGAGAACCGTCATATTTAATGGTCATAGCAGACATTAAGTCCGATTACCGTATCGCGGTATTGTCAGCGCAACAAACCATCGTTATTTTCTAGATTATTTATACATATAATTCATTCTAACAACTACCCTTTCACAAACAAAAAAAACGACCCTAAAAAGGATCGTTTTTTCTTACTCTTCTTCTAATAACAGTACTTAAACTGTGATTAGATTAGAAACGGTAAGTTGCACCAAGCTTAACAATTGGCATCCACTCAAGATAATCTTTATCTTCTAGTTCTTTCTCAGCAAGAGCGGCAACATCCCCAGGAGTTACTCCAGGTACAATCGTGCCACCATCAGTAAAACCATCTTCTACACGTACTGGTCCAGTTTTACTTGCAGTTACAGTAGCATTGGTTTTGCCCATGTATGCTGCACCAATTTCACCGAATAAACCGAAGTTGTTAGTGATGTTAGGACGGAAACCAATAGTACCATAAGGGGCTAGTTTGTTACGATGTTCCATGCTGCCTTGTAAAGCACCTACAGAATCTGCAACATATGATACATCATTAATTTTGTATACGCCGCCATCTGGATTAGCAGTTACGTCAAAATCGTTGTCAGGTACGATGATACCGGCACCCATGGTGAACCAGTTACCAGTAGGACGTAATTGCACACCTAGGTATGGGTTGCTGAAGTCAGAATCAACGTCATAGTTTACGTCATTTGCGTCAAAATCACCGCCGAATAGGTCAGCAACATCGCCACCTGCCCAACCAGCTTGTAGTTCAGTTTTCTCATTTAGTGACCAACCGATGTTAGCACCGTAACCTAGTGTACCAACTTCAGCGCTAACAGAAGCTGGGTTGATAGCAGTTTGGAAGAAAGTCTTAGTACCACCAACAACAGCACCAGTAGTGTTGCGAACGATACCAGCGTCAGCATTGTATGCAACAGCAACAGGCTCAGCTTCATATGCAACAGCAACAGGCTCAGCTTCGTAAACAACTGCATCGTTACCATCAACAACGATAACAGGTTCAGCAGCTAGTGCAGCAGTTGACGCTAAAACGGCAGCAGAAATTGCTGTTAATTTAATAAGTCTCATAAATACTCTCCTAAAGTGTGGAATAAGTCGCCCATAAAAAATGACAATTTAGCTTTTCTTAAATCGATCATTTTGTTGAGCAGATTAAAACAATTTTGGCCGGAAAAGTCACCCCTCTAGGAGCGCTTTTTATTTGCCGTTATGTAAAGATTGCATAGATATTGTAATAATTACTACACCAATCCGCAAAACTTCGACTTTCTGTTACACAATGCTCTTAAAGTAACTCAGCAGCGCAAACATGAATATTGGTTAGCTTAATCTTCATGTAAGGATATTACAAAATATGTCATTATAATGACCTACCTCTTTATTTAACTCAATGACAGTTATATAGCTTATTACTACAGTTTGTTGTATTTTGTGAGATGGTGTAGTAATTATTGCTTTTAGAAAACTTTTCAGAAAAATAAAGCATTAGTATAAATTTCAATGTCGTATGACTGTGTGACGTTAGTATTGATGCATTTAGTATTGGCATATAAAGTAACTAGATCTTGTCTAAGCTTGATATTATGCTAAATTAGAGAATAGGAAAATTTGTCGCAAGGCTGCGTATTTACTTTTATCTGTTAATGCCTTGTTGTATTTCCTACTATATTCTTTTTATTCTTATTGAGCCACTCATATGCCTAAAGTATCGTCGATTACCCGTGTGTTAGAGATTATCGAGGCGGTGTCTTATGCCTCAAAACCGCTCTCGCCACTTGAGCTATCGCAAGAGCTTGATATTCCAAAGCCGACCATTCATCGATTGATTCAAAATCTGCTCGATGAAGGATTCGTGACTGTGGATATTGGCGGCGGTATTATACCGGGCAAGCGGGTACGCAACTTGGGTGTTGAGCTTTGGCAACAGCGATTGTTCTTTAATGAGCGACAAATGATTTTGCAAAAGCTGGTTGATGAGCTAAAAGAGACCTGCGGGATCGGTGTGCCTTATCAGATGAACATGATCTACACCAACCGTGCAAATACGACCTTGCCGATACAGATTTATTTGCCAGTGGGCGCAAAATCACCAATGTGGTGTACTGCGACTGGCAAGCTGTATTTAAGCCAGTTACCGCGCACAAGCCGCGACAAAATACTGCAAAACCTGTCACTGGATAAGTTTACCAAAAATACGATTACCGATATCGATGCGCTAAACGCTGAGCTTGATCGTATCGCTGAAACAGGTATTGGTATCGATAATGAAGAGTTTATCTCTGAGATGGTGGCAATCGCCGTACCGATACGGGATAGGAAGTCGCGCTACCTTGCCTCGCTGTATCTTCATGCACCGACCATAAGAGTGTCTTTAGATGATCTCTTAACCCATGTCCCACGACTGCAAAAAGCAGCGAAAGATATTCAGTCTCTCGTCTATGACCTACCCAGCTAGATGATGCAATATAAGCAAAAAAAAGGTCTGCATTAAGATACTAATGCAGACCTTTTTCATAGGTACTTTGATAATTTAAGTCAATACAGAGCTGTCGTGTCGCGCCATAATGCTTGAGAAATCTCTATCACCATTCTCGACAGTATGTGCAGCATAAAGCTCAGTCGCTTTAGCGCCCATTGGCGTCTCTACATTGGTATCTTCAGCGGTCTGCATGGCAAGGTTAAGATCCTTTTGCATGAGCTTACTCATAAACCCGCCTTGATAGCCATTGCTCGATGGGACATTCTCCATCACTTGCGGATAAGGGTTGTATACCTCTAGCGTCCAGTTACGACCTGAGCTTTGCAGCATAATATCTGATAGTACTTTAGGGTCCAGACCGTTTTTGACGCCTAAGTTAATCGCCTCTGCTGTTCCTGCCATCAGAATACCTAACAGCATATTATTACAAATTTTTGCCACTTGTCCTGCGCCATGCTCGCCTGCATGAAAGATATTTTTGCCCATCACAGCCAGTATCGGCTCAGCTTTGGCAAAGGCATCAGTGCTGCCACCGACGATAAAGGTTAACGTACCAGCGATAGCACCGCCCGTACCACCAGAGACTGGGGCATCTAAGAAGTCTATACCAAGCTTACTTGCAGCCTCTGCGACCTTCCTTGCATCAGCGGCTGCAATGGTACTGCTATCAATGACTAAAGTACCTTTCGGTAACTCTGCAAGTAGGCCGTCAGCGCCATTATCTCCTAAATAGACAGAATGGACGTGCTTGCCAGCAGGCAACATACTGATAACGACCTGTGCATGACGTGCAGCATCTTTAGGACTGTCTGCTACACTGGCACCTGCTTGCTGCAAGCGCGTGGTCGCCTCTGCGGATAAATCATAAACCGACAACGTATAACCTGCTTTTAACAAGTTCTCTGCCATCGGTGCGCCCATATTACCAAGCCCAATAAAAGCAATATTTGGCTTAGTAGTATCGTTATCGGTGGCATTTACATCCTTTGTATTCATCTCATCATTCCTTGATGGTTAGTATTAATCATGCGCGCAGGCGTTGCTACACATATAGCTGTAAACTATTTAATTGAGTGTAATTTTAATTTGATGTCTATATTGAATTGATAAATTCAATTTTTAACGCACAGACTGACTGCCTAAAGCCTCATCACCCAACCAATCGCCTAACGGATGCTCACCTTTAGCATAAGGATTCACAAAGTGCTGCTGTATGTACGCCTGCCCTTCGCTACTTAGGCAGTCTGCTAGTGAACGCGACCATTGTGGATTACGATCTTTATCAATGAGCAGCGCACGTACCCCTTCTTTAAAGTCAGGATTGGCGGCACAATGTACGGCTACATTGGCTTCTAAATACAGAACTTGCTCTAGTGATAAGTCAGTGACTTTATAATAAAGCGCATAAGTTAAAGCAGCGGTAACTGGACAGCCATGGCGATAAGTATCTACTGCTCGCTGCGTCCAGCTATCATTGGCAAACTCTGTATCTATTTTTGCGAGTGCCGCATCACTTTGTAATAAAGCATCGATATCACCCAGTCCGCCGCTGTTCATCAACTGCTGAATAGATTGCCAATGGATTGCCAATTTACTAGCAGGCAACTCGGCAATTGGTTGCGCTGCAAGCACACGGCTAACGATACTATGAGCACTATTGTTATCGCATTTATCGGTACGACTAGCGGCAACCTGCCAATCACTCTGTTTTAAACTTTGTATGACGGCATCATAGTCACTACTGGCGACGGGATACTCTGCAAGATTGGCTAATAGCGCATCATTGCCATTACACATCGCGCCCGTTAACCCTAAAAACAAGCCCGTCTTAGCTGGCATACGCTGCAAAAACCAACTGCCAGAAGCATCAGGGAACAGCCCAATAGTTACTTCTGGCATCGCAAAACGGGTACGCTCTGTGACCAAGCGGTGACTACAACCTGCCATCAAGCCCATGCCGCCACCCATAATAATGCCGTCACCCCAGAGTATTAGTGGTTTGGAATAAAAGTGCATTTTCCGATAAAGACGATATTCATGACCAAAAAATTCTGTCGCGTAAGGATTCGGTAGCGGTGCATCACTAGACATACTGTCATAAAGCTTACGAATATCACCGCCAGCACAAAACGCCTTATCGCCTGCGCCTTTTAATAGCAATGCCACCACTTGCTCATCATTTTCCCACTGCTCTAGTTGCTGCGATAACAATTGACACATCTTAACGCTAAGGGCATTAAGAGACTTTGGCATATTTAACGTCATTATCCCAATCAGGTGACCACAATCTGTCGGTTCGGTGCTGAATAGTACCGGCGCTTCTGGTTTGCCTTCTATAGCTGTTGTCATAAAAGTGACCTACAAATATTAAAAGAAAAATAGTATCATTAAGTTTGACTTTATGGCGTTTATTTATTTTGCCAAGTGGGTTTACGTTTTTCTAAAAATGCTTGTACACCTTCGCGCTGATCTTCAGTGTCGAACAATTTAACAAAGGCTTCACGCTCATGGATAAGGTTTTGTGCAGGTGGCGTATTTCTAGCAGCTTGAATAAGTGTTTTGGAATAACTGACCGCAACTGGTGATTGTTTAGCGACTTTTTGTGCCAAGGCTTGTGCTGTTTGTAATCCATCACCTTTTATAGCAACTTCTTCTACTAAACCAATACGCAAGGCTGTCTCGGCATCGACGCGCTCGCCGCACAATATCATGCGCTTTGCCCAGCCTTCACCTACTAAAGCTGTTAGATTTTGGGTACCGCCAGCACAAGGTAACAAACCAACGCCAGTCTCAGGCAATGCCATTTGTGCATGGTCTTCTGCGATACGGATATCACAAGCGAGTGCGCACTCAAGACCACCACCCATCGCATAACCATTGATGACAGCGATGCTTACGCCGCGATAGGCTGACAGCGCTTCAAACGCTTCACCAAAGGCTATCGCCATACTGATCGCACGACCTTTATCGCCATCTGCAAAATTATTTAAATCAGCGCCCGCTGAAAAGAACTTCTCGCCATCGCCATGGACGATTAACGCATAAACATCATCATTGGTATTGAGATCAGTGACCAGCTGCTTAAGCGCATTGAGACTGTCCATCGTCCACGTATGAGCAGGTGGGTTTTTCAATGTTAGCGTTGCAGTATGACCATCAATCGATAGTTTTAAGTTGGCATAATCCGTCATGAAATATCCTTGTTATAATTTTTTATAAAATTGCGTTATCCATACATTCGAATAGGCAAATTATCTATTCATATAAAATGATTAGCGTAACTGGCTTAACGCATCGTCTTGTAGCAGCTGACGTGAGACAATCACGCGCATAATCTCATTGGTGCCTTCTAAGATTTGATGCACACGCAAATCTCGCACATGGCGCTCAAGCGGATACTCATTGAGATAACCATAACCGCCATGCAGCTGTAAGGCTTCATTGGCGACATCAAAACACAAGTCAGTAGACAAACGCTTTGCCATTGCGCAATAAGTAGAGGCCTGTGCATCATTATTGTCGACTTTATTCGCCGCTAAATAGAGCATTTGCCGTGCGGTAATGGTTTGGGTCAACATATCTGCAAGCTTAAACTGTACCGACTGTAAGCTGGCAATCGGGCTGCCAAACTGACTGCGCTCTTGCACGTAATTGGTCGCTGTCTCAAGCGCCGCTTGCGCTGTTCCTACTGCACAGATACCAATATTAATCCGGCCGCCATCAAGCCCCTTCATAGCAATACGAAAGCCTTGACCCTCCTCACCAATGAGGTTTTCTACTGGCACTTTGACGTCTTTAAAGCTAATCGTCCGCGTTGGCTGTGCTTTCCAGCCCATTTTATGCTCGTTTTTGCCGTATTCGATACCAGCACTATCGGCATCGACAACGAATGCTGAGATGCCTTTGGGTCCTGCAGCGCCCGTACGAGCCATAACCACTAACACATCGGTTGAGCCTGCGCCTGAAATAAAGGTTTTTTCGCCGGTCAGTATATAATGCTCGCCTTGCTTATCGGCTTTGGTACGCAGTGATGCCGCATCAGAACCGGCATTAGGCTCGGTCAAACAATAACTGCCCAGCCATTCACCGCTGACCATATTGGGTAAATATTTTTTGCACAATGCATCACTGCCAAACTCGCCAATCATCCAGCCTGCCATATTATGAATACTCATATAAGCAGCTACTGCGGTATCACCCCATGCCAACTCCTCAAAAACCATGGCAGAATCTAAACGCGGCAGACCTAAGCCATCATACTCAGGATTGGTATATAACCCCAAAAAGCCAAGCTCGCCTGATTTTTTGATGACATCAATTGGGAAATGCGAAGTGCGATCCCATTCAGCGGCATTGGGCTTTAGCTCTTTTTGGGCAAACTGTCTGGCCGTTTGGCGAAAGGCAATTTGGTCATCGGTCAATGAAAAATCCATGGGGTCATCCTTGTGCTGAATAGGGTATATTAAGTCGTCAGTGCAAATATAGGTGATTCAGCGTTAAATTGAAATAGTCGTATTGACGCCGCGACTTGCTTCATCATCAAACCAGCGCGCCGTAACGGTCTTGGTTTGGGTATAAAATTGCACCGCTTGCTTACCATAAGGACCCAAATCACCAAGCTTACTAGCACGTGAGCCTGAGAATGAGAACATCGGTAGTGGCACAGGAATCGGCAAGTTAATACCGATTTGACCGACTTGGATATCCTGTTGGAACTTATGCGCTGCAGCCCCTGACTGAGTGAAGATAGCAGTACCGTTACCATGCGGGTTGGCATTCAGCATCTCTATCGCTTCATCTAAGCTATTAGCGCGCATGATACACAGGACAGGTCCAAAGATTTCTTCTTTATAAATTTGCATATCGCTTGTGACATTATCAAAGATAGTTGGGCCAACAAAATTGCCATTCTCATAACCTTCAACTGTAATACCACGACCATCCAGTATCAAACTCGCCCCTTCTTCTACACCAGTACCAATCAAATGCTCAACACGCGCTTTTGCGGCAGGAGAAATAAGGGGACCCAAATCTTTATCATGCTTACCAGCTGAGACGATTAAACCCTCAGCTTTGGCTTTGATATCATCAATCCACTCACCGGCAGCACCGACAAGGACAACCACAGATAACGCCATACAGCGTTGACCAGCAGCACCAAATGCCGCGCCTGCTAGTTGATTCAGCGTTTGCTCTTTATTAGCATCCGGCAAGATAACGCCATGGTTTTTTGCGCCCATCATACACTGTGCGCGTTTACCTGATTGACTGGCACGCTCGTAAACGTGTTTGCCGACGTTGGTCGAACCAACGAAAGAAACTGCCTTAATATCTGGATGATCACAAATCGCATCAACGGTAGCTTTGCCGCCATGTACGACGTTTAGCACACCTTCAGGTACACCCGCTTCAACAGCAAGCTCAACCAAACGCATGGTTACCATCGGATCTTGTTCAGATGGTTTTAGGATAAAAGTGTTGCCCGTGGCAATCGCCATTGGGAACATCCACAGTGGAATCATCGCTGGGAAGTTAAATGGCGTGATACCCGCACAGACGCCTAATGGCTGCCAAATACTATAAGTATCAACGCCTGATGCAACGTTCTCAACGAAGTCACCAATTTGCAAATTGGCAATACCAGCAGCATGCTCAACCACTTCTAAACCACGGAATACATCACCGCGTGCATCAGCAATAGTCTTGCCCTGCTCTGCGGTCAAGATTTCTGCTAGCTCATCCATGTGGTCGCGAATCAGCGCCTGATACTTTAAAAAGATACGGGCACGTGTGGTAATGGGCGTTTTGCGCCACGTTTGAAACGCTGCTTGAGCAGCAGCGACCGCTTGATTTATTTCATTGTCAGTAGTTTGCGGAACTTTGGCTATGACTTCTTGCGTGGCAGGATCGGTGATATCAATCCATTCACTGGTATTAGAATCAACAAATTGACCATTGATAAGCTGCTTGACGTGGTGCATAAGATATCCTTATCTTGTTTGCGAGACTACCCTTAAGCGGTGTCTTAATATTCAAAAAGAGAGAAAAAATGATGAGTTTTTATCGATCAAACATAATTTATAAAATGATTTATTTCGTATCGTTATTGACTATACCAATAAATCATTTTTAGGGTCAAGCGCTTTGTCAAAATTTTATCTGAGTTTATGTTAACGAAAAAAACTTTATATAAGATATATTTTCAGTTTGAGCGAAAGCGACTAAGTGCTGATAAAAATTAGGAGACGCCTTAAATTAAAAACAAAAAAGCCCATGATTGTGCATGAGCTTTTTTCAATATTAACGTCAGATGGCTTTTTTCAATTAATACGCCATCGTATTAGTAGTCTTTCATAGACTGCTTAATCGCGTCAATCGCTGTTGGATTATCAAGCGTTGACATATCTCCTGTTTCGTTGCCTTCTGCTAAAGCACGAATGGCTCGACGTAAGATTTTGCCAGAGCGCGTTTTTGGTAGTGCTTGCGGGAAATAAATTGCCGCTGGCCTTGCGATACCACCAAGGGATTTGACCACAGCACCGATGACCTGCTGCTCAATACGGAAACGATTTTCGGTGGTCGTGACTTGTTCATGATCTCTCAGCACACAAAAGGCTATCGGCAACTCTCCTTTCAATTCATCATGAATACCCACAACCGCACATTCTGCCATCTCTGGATGCGTACTAATCGCTTCTTCAATTTCTTGCGTGCCAATACGATGACCGGCGACGTTAATCACATCGTCAGTTCGTCCTAAAATATAAAAATAACCCTCCTCATCAGTCACGGCATAGTCTGAGGTTGAGTATTGCTTGCCATCAAACAGACCAAAATAGCTACTGACAAAACGTTCGTCATTTCGCCATACCGTGGTCAGACAGCCGGGCGGCAATGGTGCACGAATCGCGAGCAGTCCTTTTTCGCCAGCTTTACAAGGTTCGCCTGTTTCTTCATTAATGACATGCGCATCATAACCATACATGGGATAACCGGGTGAACCTTGCTTGTGCGGCTTATGATTAAATTTGGGCGTGTTACTCAGAATTGGCCAGCCAGACTCTGTTTGCCAATAATGATCTAAAATTGGCACACCTAAATGCTTAGTCAGCCAATTGGCTGTGGATTCATCCAGTGGTTCACCTGCCAAAAAGAAGGATTTGACGCTGGAGACATCATAGCGCGTCATCCATGTCTCATCTTGTTTTTTCAGCATACGGACACCCGTCGGTGCCGTGAATAAGATATTGACCTTGTTTGCTTCGACAATTCGCCACCAAATACCGGGGTTTGGGCGATGCGGCAGACCTTCATACATCACACTCGTCATGCCAGCCAGCAATGGTGCGTAAATGGTGTAAGAATGCCCGACCGCCCAGCCGATATCTGATATCGCCCAAAATGTCTCGCCCGCCTTGCCATCGTAGATATAGTCCATCGACGTCGTTAACGCAACCGCGTGACCACCTGTATCACGTTGCACGCCTTTTGGCGTACCCGTAGTGCCTGAGGTATAAAGTAAATATGATGGCGTATTTGACTCAAGCCAAACTGGCTCGACAATCGCATTGGCTTCACAGCTGATACGGCGCTGGGTTGCATAATCAACATCAATATTTTTTGGCTCAAATGGTAAAATGCCACGATTGATAACCAATACATGTTCGGGCTTAACTGTTGCTTGCTCGACCCCTTGATTGACAAGGTTTTTATAATTAATAACTTTACCACCGCGCAAACCTGCATCCACCGTGATGACCATTTTTGCTTCGGCATCATCCATACGAATGGCTAAGTTATGAGCCGCAAAACCACCAAATACCACCGAATGTACCGCACCGATACGAGCGCAAGCCAACATGGCATAAGCGGCTTCTAGAATCATCGGCATGTAAATGACAACGCGATCGCCCTTGCCAATACCATGACGCTGTAGCACATCAGCAAAATAATTGACTTCTTTATATAGGTCATTATAGGTCAGACGACGCTTGGTATAGTCCGTATAAAGCTCAACGTTATTACCCAAGTCTTTAAACGCATCGACGACTGCAGGAAAGGTTTCTATTAACTCTTGGTTAATCTCAGAGGATAACCAGATAAAAGCATCCTGTTCTGCGCGCTCTGCAAGATGGCGATCCACACAGTTATAGCAAAGATTGGTCTCGCCACCGACATACCACTGCGCAAATGGCAGATTGCTGTCATCAAGGATTTGTTCAGGCTCTTTATGCCAATAGATACGCTTTGCTTGCTCTGCCCAAAACTGCTCTTTATTTTCAATAGAAGAGTGATAAATTTCAGCAAAAGTTTGAGTGGTATTGGATGACGCTTGAGAAGTCTGAGCTTGGTCTGACGATTGGTTGGTCACTGAAGTGGCGGTTTGCTCGCTCATAATAGCTGTCCTTAGCATAAATGATGGGTAATACGATGTAATATTGTCTAATAATGTCATAGTAAAGATTGGCTATCCCTGCCAGCTATCTCTAATAGAACAAAAAACCGATACACTACGTATCGATTTAGTAGGTATCGGTTTAAAATGTAGCAGAGCTAACAATAAAGGTCAACTACTAAGCCAGTTATCTGCTCAATAGTTAAGCCACTTTAAGCCTATACCTCAGTTTGATCAGCATACATCTCACGCATCACTTTTTTGTCATGTTTACCAACAGAAGTCTTTGGTAGCTCATTGACGAACTTAAATTGACTTGGCACACCATATTTCGGAATAATACCCCGCTCTACGGCTTTCTCGGCGATGGCTTTGATATCATCAACGCTCGTGTCTTGAGCATTAGGTTTTAACACAATCAAGGCCAATGGACGCTCACCCCATTGCTTATCACGTACCCCAATCACAGATACGTCAGCGACCGCTGGATGTAACGACAAAATCGTCTCAATCTCTAATGACGATATCCACTCGCCGCCTGACTTAATGACGTCTTTTAAGCGATCAGTAATTCTAATATAACCATCAGGACGTATATAAGCAATGTCTTGGGTGTGCATATAGCCGTTTTCCCACAGCTCTTTGCCTGCATCGTCATTTTTTAGATAGCTTTGCGTTAGCCAAGGTGCGCGTAATACCAGCTCACCAGTATTGTCTTGACCGGTACCAACCGACTCATTATTGCTACTCCATATTTGAGCATCCACCATCAGTACGGGCTTACCAGTCATACAACGGCGAGCGATATCTTCATCTTCACTCATTTTAGGCTCGTCGAGACTAAATTCTGTCAAGCTAATAAGGGGCGCTGTCTCTGACATACCATAACCGGTATATACTTCGATGCCTTGTGCCATGGCTGTTTTTGCCAGACCTTCAGTCAATCTTGAACCACCGATGATCATTTTTAAACCATTAAAGCTAGCACCGCGATCTTGCGCTTCTTTGAGCACCATTTGCAAAATCGTTGGGACACAATGGGTAATACTGACTTTTTCATTAATAATCAAATCCATTAACACATCTGGTGCATAGCGTCCTGGATACACTTGCTTCAGACCAGCCATGGTCGCGGTAAATGGAAAGCCCCATGCATGAACGTGGAACATCGGCGTCATCGGCATATAGACATCACCGTAACTGACGCCTTGCTTGTCGGGCAGCATACCTAGTGTCGCCGCTTCGGTGAGGGTATGCAATACTAACTGGCGGTGGCTAAAAAATACGCCTTTTGGATCGCCCGTCGTGCCTGAGGTATAAAACGTCGTGGCAATGGTGTTTTCATCAAAATCTGGGAAGTCAAACTCACTATCGGCAGCTTGTAATAACGCTTCATACTCACCCACTACTCGGTTTTGATTACCACCAAAGACTCCTTCAGATGTCACGCCATCATCATCTAGCCAAATAATGTGCTCAATACTAGAGTTTTCAAACTGATAGCTTTTGACCAATGGCGCAAACTCAGAGTTGAGCAGCAGCACTTTCGGCTTAGCATGATTGATGGTATAAAGAATTTTTTCTGGCGATAGGCGGATATTAACGGTTTGCAAAATATACTCTGACATCGGTACCGCAAAATACGACTCCAGATAACGATGGCTGTCCCAATCCATCACCGCCACTATATCACCTGCATCTAGATTTAAACCTGCTAAGACATTGGCCAAGCGATTGATACGATTGAATAAATCTTTATAGGTAAGGCGTTTTTTGTCAGCATAAACGATTTCTTGCTCTAGCGACACCGTTTTGGCACGGTTCAATAGCTGCTTAACTAATAAGGGATAATCGTAAGCAGAAGGGGCGCTGTGGTAAATATTTGACATAGATGTGACGTCCTTGTTGGTCATGCGGATAAGTTATTATGCGGGTGAATCATAAATAATTGATGGCACGCAGCCCTAGTTATTTTAGCTTTTATTTATAAAAAATTGCGGTTTAACCAGTGGCTATTTAAAAATTGGCTGTTTAAAAATTGATAGTGGCTAACAGTATTAATAGAATTATTAGGGTGTATTGAACAGGCTATATCGATAGTAAGAAAAAATAGATGCTATGTAAAGCAACCTTACGTAAACATCCTAAGAGGCAATAGCTTGATGAAAATTGCTCAAAAACAGCCATCAAGCCACACGTGATTTTGTTTTAATCATGCCAAAACTGGCAACCAGTAATGCCAAAATCTGTACAAATAAGAGCAGCCATACTGTGAGCGACCACTGCCCGCGCGCATAAGCCATACCGCATAACCACGCACCCATCGTACCGCCAGCATAATACCCCATGTAATATAAACCAGACGCCAATGAGCGCCCTTTTTTAACATTGACGGCGATATAACTGATGGTAGCAGCTTGGGTGATAAAGACACCTGAGGACATAATAGCAAGACCAATAATAATGCCCCATAACGGCGTCACTAGTGTTAACAGCACCCCAATCATAGAAACGAAAACAGCCACACGTACTGTGCGCGCTGAACCAAAGCGACGTAGCAAGGTCGTCGACAATGGCGTAATAACAACGCCTATCAAATAAACGGCAAAAATATTGGCAAGCGCACCCGTACTCAACTCATATGGCGTCTTAGCAAGATGTAGATTGATAAAGGTAAAACAACCCACGAGTGAAAATAAAACACACGCTCCTAGCAGACACGCCGTCACCACATAACGATTGGTTAAATGCTCACCGAGCGTCTGCATCGCGGAACGAAAATTCGGATTGGCCACAAACTGCTGTGACGATGGTAGCATCTTGCCGACCCACAGCGCACCGATAAGGGTCATCGCTGCCATCACATAATAGCCTGCACGCCAGCCGATAAGCTCGTGCAAGTGCCCAAGTAAAAATCGCCCCATAAAGCCGCCAAGTACCGAGCCTGAGACATAGAACGACATCAGTTCCGTGACAGCGCGTCCCTCAAACTCTTCACCGATATAAGCTATCGTCACCACGGTAATGCCCGGTACAGACAACCCTTGCATAAACCGCCACATGCCCATCCAACCAATACTCGGACTTTGGGCAATTAAAGCAGTTGGTATCGCTAAAAATAATAACGCGCCAACGACAAAGGATTTACGCCCCACAGCGTCAGACAGCATGCCCAAGAATGGCGACATAATAGCAATCGCCATCACCGTTGCACCGACGATCATACCAGCTTGCACCTCAGTTGCAGACAGGTCTACCATTAATACGGGCAAAATGGCCTGAATAGAATACACTTGCAAAAAAGCAAACATCCCAATCAAGCCAATGGTGAGTTTTAAGACCCACGATGTCGCATTATTGATTGGTGTAGATATAGGTTCTGGCATATTATTCTGGGGTTTACTGATGGTATTTTTCACAGGGATACAGGCTATGTTGGACGCGGATGATCTGGCGTGAGTAATAGAAATAGGACGATAATAGCTGAAATAATGACAAAAATAATAATGTAAATAATGGCTGATGCTAGGGATAGGCGTCATGTATGATTTTAGCACACCAAATACCAGACTCTGGTTTCGGTGTGTTATCGGTATTGCTTTATTGATGCTTAGGGTCTGTTGAACACTAAAAACTGCTGATTTATATACTGCGTAGGTGACGTATATTTTTGACAGCAAGCAGATTACTGTCTACTATTATTTTGATCTATTATATATAAATGCAATTCACAAAAACTTATATCCACAAAATATAACCTGCGACAAAATCCAACTCACCTATAACAGACTCTCTATCATGCCCAAATACCCTTTTTATTCGCAATGGATTGTCGCTATAGGTGCCCTAGTTTTTTCTATAAGTGCGTCGGCAGTTACGTTAGACGAAG
Source organism: Psychrobacter sp. Ps4 (assembly GCF_022129285.1). Classification (NCBI taxonomy): domain Bacteria; kingdom Pseudomonadati; phylum Pseudomonadota; class Gammaproteobacteria; order Moraxellales; family Moraxellaceae; genus Psychrobacter; species Psychrobacter sp. Ps4. Next base: position 61,601 of record NZ_JADQAK010000001.1, on the reverse strand, counting down.
TAGCCGCAACGAACAAGCTCACAATTAAAGAGCAATCGACCAAAATAGTATCAACCCCGATAGCGTCAGCGGTTGCAATAACATCGCCTGTATCAACACCAGCCGTGCCATCAAACTGTATCGCCGACAGTATTATTACAGCGGCTAATCTGTCAGATACGCGTGATAAGGGGCCTTTTTCGGTGGCCAAAAAACCCGTTCCTCGTCAGTTAGCCAACGGCTTTGGCGGCGGAACCATTTATTATCCAACCAACGCAGACGGCTGTGGTCTGTTAGGCGGAATCGCAGTGATACCCGGTTATGTGTCCTACGAATCTTCTATTAAATGGTGGGGGCCGCGTTTGGCATCTTGGGGATTTGTGGTTATTACCATCGATACCAACTCCATTTATGATGACCCAGAGAGCCGTGCGGCGCAGTTAAGTGCCGCGCTCGATCATATGCTTCGTGACAATACGGTAGGCGCTCAGATAGATAGTACGCGCTTGGGTGCTATTGGCTGGTCAATGGGCGGCGGCGGTGCGCTCCAGCTAGCGACAAAACGTCAGACGGTTCGAGCGATTATTGCGCAAACGCCCTATCATGATAAAGAGTATGGCGAAATGAACACGCCTGCTTTATTCATTACTTGCCAAAATGACCGTATTGCCTCAAATAAAAAATACAGCAGTCGTTTTTATGATAAAGCTACAGGCGCAAAAATGAAGATTGAGATAAAGAATGGTAGCCATTTTTGTCCAAGTTATCGTTTTAATGAGATATTACTGAGCAAGCCAGGTATTGCTTGGATGCATCGCTATATTAATGGCGATACCCGATTCGATCAGTTTTTATGTCGTAACGACAATTATGGTAACAATCCTCGTATATCCGCTTACGACTATAAAAACTGCTCATAAACGAGGCATTCATGAGAAAAGCACTTATAAACTAGGTACTGATAAACAATCTGATGGTCAATCTCTGACTTAGGAGCGCTTAGCATAGAAAAAGGCTACCGAAATGGCAGCCTTTTTTGTAAAGTCATTAACACAATTATTCACAGCTCGCTTTGCCAGTGCGATGATTCACAGCACCATTGGCGGCTAATAGCTTTTGCATATCAACCAAATCTCGCGAACACGCATATGAATAGGCACCTTGATTATACGAGCCCATTTTTTTGTCTTTGGTCGTTGCCACTAGATTTGGATTAGCACCTTGCGCCAATAAATATTTGACAGTTTCAAGGCGATTATTACTAGCTGCAACCATAATCAAGGTTTCACCATCACTTTCTACCGTCTGATCATTTAAGTCCACAGGCGCTTTTTCATTCAATAACGTATGTACTTTTTTGACAATATTGGTATTTTTTCCCAGTACAGCAGATTTCATGACGTTATACACATCACCGTCATCTTTAGCATAGATATCAGCGCCTTTACTGACTAAGTAATCGACCATATCTTCATAGCCGATAAAGGCAGCCCAGCCTAACGCCGTTTGATTAAGGCTACCTGTGTCCTTAACTTCTAAGTCTTGACCATTATCAACCATGTATTTGACCGTGGCTAGATCACCATGTTTTACGGCGTCAAACCAAGTAGCATCTGCACCTGTAGAGGGTTTGTCATAAAACACACGCCAAGAAAGTTTGTTTTGATTGGCAAGATCAAAATTCTCAGTAGTGCTGAAACGAAAACCCACTTGTGGGACTGGTGCTGTTTGAGCAGCTTGGATAGTGTCCATTTTAGTGACGCTGTTATCATTGTTTAGGCTTGAGCAACCTGCTAATAACATCGTTGCCATAACCGCTGATGCGCTCATTTTTCCAAAAAATCTCATGACTCAACCTTCAAATACAAATTAAATAGCGATAGTGATAGTGATTATACAGATTCATTAAATAATAATCTATAAATTATAAGCTATGAATGACAATGACCCTCGGTTAATATAGGCTTATATCAGACTTTAACGTTATACACTGAACCTAACGATCAACATCTTTTTTATAACAGACTTTAGGTACATGACTCACCATAATAAGAGGTCATTTATAATAAGTTGTCATCTATTGATGAGAAATATTTATTATTAAAATTACTAAGACATTAAAAAACTCGAATAAAAACACTAAGGAATAATTTCAATGACCGATAAAATTCATGATTTAGGGGCAGGATTTTGGAATATACGCGGATCTTTTCGCATTGGCGGTGTTCTAAACATTGGCACTCACTGCTCACTTATACAGTTAAATTCAGGAAAGTTTATATTTTTGGATAGCTATTCATTGACTGGTGACGTACGCGATGAGGTGATGGCATTAACCAATAATGGTCAAGATGTCGAAGCAGTACTGAACGTCCACCCATTCCATACGGTGCACTGTGCACAAATGGCAAAAGACTTCCCGCAGGCGACCTTTTATGGCAGTAGCCGCCACCATAAAAAAGTACCTGAAGTAAAATGGGCAGATGACTTGGTTGAAAGCGATGCGGTCGCCAAGCGTTACCCTGAGCTTAAGTTCTCAATGTCACAAGGCATCCACTATATCTCACCCAATGAGATGATTCATGCAGGCTCACTATTAGCCTATCATCCTGCCAGTCAAAGCTTGCACGTCGATGATACCTTTATGAGTCCACCGATGAAGTTATTAGAGGCGATATTACCCGAACTGATACTACACCCAACGACCAAAAAAGCGCTAAAAAATGAGCCCGATGCAGGCAAGCAATATTGCGATTGGGCAAGCAATTTGGCACATGAATGGCGCGATGTGCGTAATTTCTGCGCTGCACATTCCTATTTAGTGACATTCAATGACGGTGAGTTTGAAGTGGCGCTATTAAAAGCCATTGATAAAGCCCGTCCAAAATTAGAAAAAGCTTAATTGACCGTATAACCTCACATTAGAAGTATAACAAAGGGAGTGACCAAGATGGTCGCTCCCTTTTTTGCAATGACGCCATCAACATCAAAAGTTATTAACGAAACAATAAAGACGCTAGCTCATCTTCGTTATTGATGATATCTGCCAAGGTATAGCGCTCAAGGACGTTAATAAATGCCGTTAATGCTTCAAAGAATACACTTTTTAGTTGGCATGCTGGGCTAATGACACAGCCTCTAGCGTTATTTGTCGTTTCATCAATAAGCGTAATAGGCAAACCAGTCTGTCGACCATCACTACCCTTATCATTCGCGGGTGTCGCAAAGCATTCGACCAAATCAAAGTCTGGCTCTATTTGTTTAATTAATACACCCAAATTGATGTCTTTTGGCGCACGAGCCAAACGTATACCGCCATTTTTACCACGCACACTTTCTATATAACCAAGCTGACCCAACTGATGAATAATCTTGGTCAAATGACTTTTAGAAATGCCATAACTGTCGGCAATACCACTGATATTTGCGAGTAATGGCGGCTCTGGTCTCACCGCCAAGTAAATCAATGAGCGCAGTGCATAATCGCTATAATTGGTCAATCGCATTTATTTGCGCTCCTATTTTATATAAATCTCTCAAGTATGTATCAGCCTAAATTTTAGCAATGTAACTCTATAATTTTGAAAATGAGGGTCTTGAAAAGTCAGTGTCTCAAACAAACGGTATTTCAAACAAACAGTGTCTGGAAAACAAAGGTCTTAAAACCTTATAACATTTGCAAAATAATCTACTTAAAAATATCAACAATCAGTCGATAGACTTGGATAAATCCCCTATTATTTTGGCGATAGCATTATAACGGCTCTACAGGCTCTAACCAAACAAACCATCAGGTCTAGGACGTGCCAGCATCGGCAAATAACTGATGCAAAATAGCACGAAGCAAGCAATCCACGCCCCTTGGGCAATCATGATCCATAATAGATAGTGACTCATATCGGCAAGCGGCAACAGCACGCGACTGACAAATACCAATACCATCAGACCATACATAATATTCACCGTCTTGGGCGGCTGATGAATGCTGCGTCCCGTATGACCAAGCGATACCCGCGTCATCATCGCTACGGTCATCATACCAACGCCTGCAATGGCAAGCCCATGCATCGCAATACTATGAGTATAGCCCAACCATGGTTGCAGCGCATACAGCAGAAAACTCAAACACATGCCCAAAAATGCAACATATAATGACCAAAGCAATGGCTTTTGCCAGATACCGCGATGATACCAGCCTACCAAACGGACGATATTAACCACTGCTACGCCAAGTGCCGTAATAGTCAGCAGATACTTATTAGGATAAAACAAGTCACTGATAAAAAACGCTAAGAAAAACAATAAACTCGCAATATCCTGTACTTTACTATTGCGCAACTTGATGACTTCCGTCGTTCCAAGACTCAGACCACGTTCAATAAAGAATGGCACCACGCGGCGACCAATGGTCAGCACCAAACCGATAATTAAATAAAACCCTAGATAAATACCTATTTTAGTCATACTCATATCGGCATTGATAATACCCCAGTAGCAGATTCCATTGCCAACGGTCAATAATGCCAGTTTCGCTAAGATACCCATTTGCTTATACTGCTTGACCTGTAATACCGCTCGACATATCACAAATGCCATCGAAGCGATAAACAATAAGTCAAATACTGCGGCGATATATAACAACGATATACTGCTACCCGCAACCGTCATACCAAGCCCAAAACCTGCCCAGCTCAAACGTGCCAGCAGCCAACAGCCAAATATAGCCAGCAGCTTATAACCATGCGGCATCATTACCCCTGTCCACGTCTTCACTGCCGTGAGGAGAAATCCTGCAATGACCGCCAAGGCATAACCATAGACCATCTCATGACCGTGCCAATACAATGGGTTCAGTGCTTGTGCGTCAATATCTGTATGACCAGTAAATACAAAAGACCATAGCAGCATCGTTATCACAGCAAATAGCGCGGCAGCACTAAAAAATATTCGAAAGCTCAAATTCAGAATAGGATGCGGAGAGCTGGGCGGCTTGCTGGGTAAGTTGATCGATTGCATGGCAGTCTTCTTAGAAGCATGTGAATAGAGTTTAACCTAAAGATTCATTTTAGATGAATGTTATAAGTTATACAATAGTGATAATTTTATAACTCATTATAACGGTTTGCTATTAGCATAAAAAACAACCGCTGATAAGACTATTAAGCGGTTTAAAACGTGCTATTCAGCATTTATGATCTAAAATCCACAAACTGCTTTAACTTACATGACCGCCTTGCCATTTATCAATGAACTCACCATTGGGATCGTATTGCTGGGTTTGCTTGCGAAGATTAAATTGCCGACATCCTCTTGGATCAGCGCCTACGCCCGCTAGATATTGCCAATTCCCCCAATTACTTGCGACATCATAATCGATAAGATGCTGCTCAAAATAGGTTGCACCGTGACGCCAGTCTAAACCCAGCTCATGGATAAAGCAGCTAGCAACGATTTGTCTGCCACGATTGGACATATACCCTGTTTGCTTTAGCTGATTCATGCAGGCATTGACGATAGGATATGGTGTGCTGCCATTGCTGCAAACGCTGATCGTCAAAATAAGTAGCTGGTAATTGATGACCAATCCCCTTAAACAAAAACAGATTGCTACCATGCTCAATCGCATACCAATAAAAATACTCGCGCCACAGCAGCTCAAACCATATCCAATACGTTGACTCATTGGCGATAATCTCACGCTCATAATGACGTAAGCGATTCAATAGTATTTTCACAGACAAACAACCATTTGCCAGCCAAGGCGAGAATTTAGTGGAATGCGTCCAGTCATCCAGTGCATTACGTGTGGTTTTATAAGTGCGCGGCGCAGCAGAATCAAAATAGTGAGTTAAATGAAGCATTGCATTTGTTTCACCACCTTTAAAACTAAGCGCTTGCTCATCAGATGGTTGTGTTTTAAAAAGGTATTTACTATGACCTATCAACGCATCAGGCATTGGCGGTAGCGACTTTGGCGTAGGAGAAACAGCCACGTCGTCGTCAGCATTCAATAAATCATGACTTGCTTCAACCTTTTTACGAAACTGGGTAAAGCTTTTGGGCAGGTCTTGTGTCGGTAAATCAGCAAATAGCGTATGGGTTGATTGCCTGTGCCATATTATCTGCGGATATTTGCTCTGCAAGGCAGCATAGCCTTTATTTTGATTATAATCTGCCGTGTGGCTGACACAGATATCGGTGACTTGTTGCTGCTCAATGAGCTGGCATAACTGAGTAAAGGCGTTTAAGGCAGACTCCACCTTATCTGGTGACAGCTGACTCTTTGATGAATAGCTTGGCGACAGATACAGCAATCGATTACCAAGGCGCTGAAGCGATCGATCCAAATCAGCCAAGCTCTCAGACAAGAACTGCTGACGAGCAGCGCCCCTCTCATTAAAGTGGTAAGCTTGACGGCTCTCTCTCGATTGAATGCAATCAGCCAAAAAATCAGCATAGATAAGCATCAGGTTGCCTTGATTACTTTTAGCCAATGTCGCCGCTTTGACTAACGTTTCATTGTCCTCTATGCGCAAATCGTTATGAAATAAGACCAATACCGCTTTTTTGACTGACTTATTTGATGCGTTGTCTGATTGGTGATTTGACATACTCTCGATTCCCAAGTAGTTAAACGCGCTCACTTGAAGCTGAGTCTAAACTATAATATTTTAGAATGTGACACACAGTATAGAGCGTGTTACCCGTTCAACTTAAGTCGCTATCCTCGTTGTTATCTGCGTTATAATAGCCATAAGCATTGACTATCACTGAGCTGACTGCTTAGATGGTTTATAATTAGGAGAATGTCATGACTCAAGAACACGCTTCCCATGAAAAGCGCAAAATCATCGATAAGTTTTTGATGAAACTCACCAAAGAAGAGCCGCAAATGTATTATGCTAGCACCTCTGAGGTCGCTCGTAGCATCCATACTATGATAAAAGAGCACACCAATCGCTTGTCGGTAGAAGATCAGGCGCTCGTTAGACATATGACCGTCGAGGAGATACAAGGTTTGCTAGGCTTTCACCTTAAATAATCACACTTTCAACGTTCCCATAAAAAAAGCCCGCTTATTTGCAGGCTTTTTTATTATTAAAACTTTAATTTAGAGCATTGAAAATATACATCGCTTAAAATGGATACTCACGTGGCTCATGTTGCATAGATATCCAGTGCGTTCTAGTGAACTCTTCTAGCACCCACTCACCGTTAAAACGACCAATACCTGAGTTTTTCTCGCCACCGAATGGCAAGTTACTTTCATCATTGACTGAAATATCATTAATATGTGTCATGCCTGCTCTGATACCGCGAGCAAAGCGCATGCCTTTTGCCATATCTTTTGTAAATACCGCACTCGACAGACCAAACATTGAGTCATTGGCGATCGATAACGCATCATCTTCATCTTTGGCACGGATGATACCGACCAATGGTCCAAATACCTCATTACGTGACAAATCCATCTCGCGCGTCACTTCAGTAAAGATGTGCGGCGGTACAACTTGTCCTTTAATCTCACCACTTAATATCATTTTTGCGCCTTCTTGCTGCGCATTAGCGATTTTCTCTTTCAACGATTCGACTTGTTTTTTATTAATAATCGGACCAACCGCCGTGTCTTGTTTGCTCGGATCGCCGACATTTAACGTTTTAACGTGTGCCAAGAAACGCTCAACAAAGTCATCATAAATCTCGTCTTCAACGATAATACGATTAATAGCAATACAGATTTGACCTTGATGTAAGAATTTGCCAAAGGCTGCTGCTTTGACCGCTTGCTCAATATCAGCGTCTTTTAGTACCACAAATGGACTGTTACCACCCAACTCAAGCGCTACTTGTTTAATGTAGTCGCCGCCATTGGCCAACTCGCCAATGCGCTTACCGACTGAAGTAGAGCCAGTAAATGATACAAAGCTTGGGGTTTTGTGTTCAACGATCGCATCTCCTATCTCTTTGCCTGAGCCAACAACCACATTGAGCAAGCCTTTTGGTAAACCTGCTTCTTCAAATACTTTTGCTAGCAGCAAACCACCAGTCACTGGGGTATCACTCGCAGGCTTGAGTACCACAGCGTTACCAAGTGCTAAGGCTGGTGCAATAGAACGTTGGGTCAAATGTAATGGAAAGTTCCACGGACTAATGACAGCGACGACACCGATGGGCTCACGGTAAACAAAGTTTTCTTTGCCAGGGGTATTAGAGGGACGAATCTCGCCGTGTACACGACTGGGGAAAGTCGCAGCCTCAAGGGTAATGGCGCGGGTAGCAGCAAACTCAACCATGGCTTTAACACGGGTACTGCCCGACTCTTTAATGAGCCAATCGACGATTTCATCTTGGCGCTGATCTAAAATCTCAACCACTTTATATAGTACACCTGCTCGTGTCGCTGGCGTTTGCTGTGCCCACTCTTTTTGTGCCGCACTTGCTGCTTGATAAGCTTCATTAAGCTGCGCTTCTGTCGCCTGCTGAATCTTTACAAGTGTATCGCCATTGTAGGGGTTGGTATTGGTATTGACGCTATCGTCTTGACCAATTTGCCATTCCCCTGCAATGTACTGTAGGTGGAAATCATTATAGGCATTGGCTTTGGTATTATCGGTATCAGGTGACATAATTTTTCTCATTTATTTTATGGATGTTATGTTGGTTGTCAATAAAACAGTATGGCTAGCAAATTGAGGCAGATAAAAAATAACCCTTAACACAGTTATTTATATTAAATAGCCTGCGCTCGCGACATTTGATTAAGCACATCAAAACGAAACTTGCTAGACGACTGGTCTAATGCTACCATAGACCTCATACAAATAAGCGTATTTTGTCAGCAAGTATTGTTGAAAAAACGTAACGTGACCATATCAACCCTGACAATAAGCACTCATTATAAGCAACAATTATAAGCAACAATAAAAATCTGCATCGACCCATAGAAAGTATCATGAATAATTGTTAATAGCGCGCTAAGTAGCATTATTCGCCATACCTTATCTCTGAAATACATTCATAAAAAATATAGGAGGACATTACCATTATGTCTGCGGCCTCAACCACAATCCCACCAGATACCAAAACGCATCTGTTAGAAACAGGCTATCAACTGATTTCCAAAAAAGGTTTTACTGCCGTCGGTATCAAACAAATACTAGACACAGCCGGTATTCCTAAAGGCTCTTTTTACCATTATTTTGCCTCAAAGGAAGCGTTCGGTGAAGCTATCATCAGTCATTATTTTACTGACTATAAGATACGCTTAGACACCATTAGTCGTCAAAAAGTTAATGCTCAGCAAAAGATTTATGATTACTTTCAAAGCTGGTATGACACCCAGCAAAATGGCTGTGATCATGAGAAGTGCTTGGTGGTTAAGCTCAGCGCTGAGGTTGCAGATCTGTCTGAACCTATGCGCATCACACTGAATGCTGGTTACCAGCAGACCATCAGCTGGCTTGCCGAACAAATCAAAGCAGGCTGGGCGGATGACTCTGTACCACAACCTGACAATATCGCGGCCGAGAGCATGGCAAAACGTTGGTATTTTGCTTGGCTTGGTGCCAGTTTAATCGCCAAGATTAGCCAAACCAATACACCGCTTGCAGAAGTATGGCAGATGACCACTTCTCAATTGGGACGCTAATCCCGTGCGTTAAACGCTTTTTAGCCATTTATACTTCCCTATATCTAAAGCAAAAAATTGAGTTATAAGAGAGTTTTGTAAAAATTACTAGACGACTGGTCTATTTAATGTACAATGCCCACAGTTGCAAAAACGAATGGCTAATTTGCCACTGAGATTTTTGCACCCCATACGCCCAACACAAATATTTAATAATTTTAGGAATACTATGAATAACTTCCAATATTACAATCCAGTACGTATCGTCTTTGGTAAAGGTCAAATCAAACAACTATCAGAATTGGTACCGACTGATGCCCGTGTGCTTATCACTTATGGTGGCGGTTCGGCACAGCGCACAGGTACGCTAGACGAAGTAAAAGAAGCCTTGGCTGCAAGCGGTACACGTACCGTATTCGAATTTGGTGGTATTGAAGCCAATCCAGAATTCACGACGCTTTTAAAAGCAGCAGACATGGTCAATGAACACAATATTGACTTTTTGCTAGCGATCGGTGGTGGCTCAGTCATTGATGGTAGTAAATTTGTGGCATTGGTATCGTCACTTACTGAAGAAGATGGCACGACTGTCTCACGCGAACAAGCATGGAACGCACTAACCAGCTATTGCAGAGACATTGATTCTGCCATCGATTTGGGTGCTGTTTTGACCATTCCAGCCACTGGCTCTGAGATGAACTCAGGCGGCGTCATCAATTATAGTGAACGTCAAGCTAAGCTACCATTTGGCAACGCACTTGCCTTCCCTAAGTTCTCAATATTAGATCCAATCAAAACACTGACATTACCTGAGCGTCAAGTGATGAATGGTGTTGCGGATGCCTTTGTCCATGTCATGGAACAGTACCTAACGTATCCAGTCAATGCCAAAGTGCAAGATGCCTTTGCTGAGAGCTTGCTGAAAATCCTCATTGATGAAGGTCGTATCGTTAAACAAGATCCAGAGAACTTAGAAACTCGTAAGAATATTATGTGGACAGCGACAATGGCACTCAATGGTCTAATCGGTGCAGGAGTACCGCAAGACTGGACGACACATATGATCGGTCATGAGCTAACCTCGTTACACAGCATCGATCATGCACGTACATTAACTATCTTATTGCCATCAGTGATGCGTGAGCTAAAAGAAAGTAAAAAAGAAAAATTGCTTCAGTATTCACGTAACGTATGGAATATTACGCTCGATGATACTCATCAAGACGAAGACGCTGTCATTGAAACTGCCATTGTTTACACTGAAAACTTCTTCCGCGACCTTGGCTTGCCCGTCAGTTTAGAAGATGCAGAACTTGATGAGTCAGCTATTGACCCAATTATCAAGCAGCTTGAAACGCACAACATGGTTCAGTTAGGCGAGCATAGCAACAATGATTTAGAAGTGTCACGCCGTATTCTACAACGTGCTATTAGTAGCAAAGCTGCTTAATAAAAACACCACCGTAATAAGAAACACATATTGTTATGCTATTTATAGTAGTTGCTCAGCACTGAGTAACTACTCCATTCACCATTAAATATCAAAACCAGTAAATATTAAAATCAATAGAATCTTAAAATCAATAAATAGAAAAGGAATCTGATAATGAGCTTTGATAAACAACAAAATCAAAAAACAAACCGTCAAATTAAATTGGCAAGCCGTCCAACAGGTGAACCAAAAGCTGAAAACTTTGATATGGTAACCAGCGATATCCCATCGCCAAATAACAATGAAATGCTGCTGCGTACCGTTTACTTATCCTTAGATCCATACATGCGTGGACGTATGAGCGATGCGAAAAGCTATGCTGATCCGCTAGAAGTGGGTGATGTCATGATGGGTGGAACGGTTGCCCAAGTCGTTGAATCCAATATCGACAAATTTGCTGTGGGTGACTTAGTGGTCTCAAACTCAGGCTGGCAAGACTATAGCGTCAGTGATGGCGAAGGCGTCTTAAAGCTTGACAAAAACATGTCAAATCCCTCTTATGGTTTAGGCGTACTAGGTATGCCAGGCTTTACCGGTTACATGGGTTTGACCGACATCGGTAAGCCGCAAAAAGGGGAAACTTTGGTCGTCGCTGCCGCAACGGGTCCCGTTGGTGCAACAGTAGGTCAAGTTGGCAACCAATATGGCTTACGTACCGTTGGTGTGGCTGGTGGCAAAGAAAAATGTGACTTTGCTGTCAATGAGCTAGGCTTTGATGTCTGTATTGACCATAAAGCGGATGACTTTGCCGAGCAATTAAAAGCGGCGTGCCCAGATGGCATCGATATCTATTACGAAAACGTCGGTGGCAAAGTGTTTGATGCCGTTATGCCATTATTAAATGCTCATGCACGTATCCCAGTCTGTGGTTTGGTCTCGCAATACAACGCCACCGAGCTGCCTGATGGTAAAGATCGTCTAGGCGTATTAATGGGCAACATTCTAAGCCGTCGTCTCACCATCAAAGGATTCATTATTTTTGAAGAATATGGCGATCACTTCCCAGAGTTCTTAAAAACCATGAGTAAATGGGTCGAGTCAGGCGATGTTAAAACCAAAGAATATATCGCTGAAGGCTTAGACGATGCACCAAATGCCTTTGTGCGCATGTTAAATGGCGATAACTTTGGTAAAACAGTGGTTAAAGTTTCTGATATTGAATAACAGAGCCAATGGTTATCAGTTGGTTGAATCGCAAATAACGACTTAACAACATAACTTGCTAAGACAACCACTGAAAATGACCTCTCAACCATGAATACTGTTCTATGAATACAGCTAGCAGTCATTGCAAATACTCATATTGATTACAGATGATTAATTAAGCATGACTGCTAACAATCCATGATTTAAAGACAACATTAATAATAAATAAGGACGACTATGAATATTTTAATGGTACTAACCTCACATGATAAGTTAGGCGATACTGGTAAAAAAACGGGCTTTTGGCTAGAAGAATTTGCCGCGCCTTATTACGCTTTTATCGATGCGGGTGTCAATGTGACACTTGCTTCTCCTGCTGGCGGGCAACCGCCGCTTGATCCGAGCAGCGATACTGAAGACACGCAAACGAAAGATACCAAGCGCTTTAAAGAAGACAGCGATGCTCAAAAGCATCTTGCCAATACTGAAAAACTCGCTGATATGAACGCTGAAGATTTTGATTCAGTCTTTTATCCAGGCGGTCATGGTCCACTATGGGACTTGGCAGTTGATAAAAATTCGATCAATTTGATTGAGACTTTCGTCAAACAAGACAAACCTGTCGCCTTTGTTTGTCATTCTCCAGCCGCTCTTAAAAATGTCAAAATTGACGGTGAGTATTTAGTCAAAGGCAAAACAGTGACTGGCTTTACCAATTCAGAAGAAGACGCCGTTGGTCTCACAGATGTCGTGCCATTCTTAGTAGAAGATGCACTAAAAGCCAATGGTGGTAACTATGAAAAAGCCGCTGATTGGGAATCATTTGTGGTCGAAGATGGCTTGCTGATTACTGGGCAAAACCCAGCTTCATCAGAAGAAGCTGCCAAGCGCTTAATCACTAAGCTGAAAGGTTAATATCTTTCTAACGTTAATATAATAGACCATGCAAAAAGGCCACTATCATGATTCGCTTACATCATCTCAACCAGTCTCGCTCATTACGTATTTTATGGCTTTTAGAAGAGCTGGGCGTGCCTTATGAGATCATTAGTCATCAACGCGATCCTAATACTCATTTGGCACCAGACAGTTTAAAGGCGGTACATCCACTCGGTAAATCTCCGGTTATCGAGATGGATGGTCAACTTTATGCCGAGTCGGGTGCAATCACTGAGTTATTGATTGAGCGATTTGCGCCAGAGCGCTTACGTCCTGCAACTGATAGCTTAGACTATGGACATTATCTGCAATGGATTAACTTTGCTGAAAGCTCGCTCATGTTGCCGTTATTACTGGAGCTATTTACCAAAAAAGCCGGTATCGTCGATAACGAGTTTTTAGATGGTTATATCAGTCAAGAAAAACACAGACTGTTGAGCTATCTAAACGAGGAAGTTGCAGATAAGCCATTTATCGTTGGTCATAAGCTAAGCGGTGCTGATTTTATGCTGTCTTTTGACTTAATCATGCTGGCTAAGCGCGAAGCGTTAGATGATTATCCGCATATCAAGCAGTATGCTTTACAACTTGCCAGTCTTGATAGCTATCAGCGCAGCATGCGTTTAGAGGCGAATCATGATCACTCTATTTAGTACCATGGTCTAACTGTTTATCGACTATTTAATGTATAAAAAAACAGCTCTTTATAGAGCTGTTTTTTATGGGCAAAAATGACCTGAGTCGTAGCTATGTGACATATAGTCAAGGAATTTTAGAATCGCTACAAGGCGACCGACCGCAGATAGTACACTGAGTACATCTAGGGTGGGTAACACCGTAGCGGTTTAAAAGTGCTCTGACTATAGCACTGTGTTTCTTATCGTCTATCATTGACAGACAGCAGCATCTATCTTTTAACTTGATTTTCAATGCGTTAGTTATGCGTGATAAATGCTCAACAAAAATTATGATAAAATATTCAAAACAGGGTTTAGAATACTTTTTTGGTTTTATCAGTCTACTAAATGGCTTTTTATTAAATGGCTTTTTATTAAATGGCTTTTTATTAAATGACTTTGAACGTCTTGAGCTTCATGACTATCCGACGAGCGCGATGCTTGTTTAACAACGGCTATACACCATTTTATCCCTCTACGCAGATTATCCATCCATGAGTACTGAATACCAGTTTAAGCCCCATGAACGACCATTCATGCTTGGCTCGCCTGCCACCCCTGATCACCCTGTGCACCGTAAAGTATTTTATTTACTGATTGGAATATTTATTGGCTTAACTGCCAGCTTTCAGAATGGTCTATTGGTCGCGAATCTCACTCAAATCCAAGGTGAAATGGGCTTAACACCAGTAGAAGGTGGCTGGATATCAGTCGCTTACAATATGACCAATGCTTGTGTCACGGTGCTGCTGTACAAAATTCGCCAGCAATTTGGCATGTCGTTATTTAGCAAAATCACTTTGTTCTTTTTATTGGCAGCCACCAGTATGCAGTGGTTGGTCAGTAGCAATCTACTCAGTACGACGATTGGGGTTAGCATTGAGCCTTATTATTTAGAACTGCTCGCCCGTGGCTTTAGTGGTGTGGTGGCTAGTGCAATGACGGTATTGTCTATTTTTTATTGTCTACAAGGCATGCCAACTGCTCGGCGTATCAGCGGACTGATATTGGGGTTCGGCTTGGTGCAGTTTGGCATTCCACTGTCACGGATTATCTCGCCTTATTTAGCCGTTGATGGTCAGCTTGAAGGTTTATTTTTATTTCAAGTGGGATTATCGCTGATTTGCTTTGGGCTTATTAACATTCTTGAGCTACCACCGGGCAACACTGAAAAGGTCTTTGAAAAACTTGATTTGGTGAGTTTTGGCTTTTTTGCCAGTGGTCTTGCCGCCCTATCGGTATTTTTAGTACAAGGTAGAATTCAATGGTGGACAATGCCTTGGCTTAGCTATCCATTGATCATTGCCGTCGTGACTATCTCGATTGCTTTATGGATTGAGACGCACCGCAAAAACCCTATGTTACAAGTGCGCTGGATGCGTAGCCGCACCATTATTGCCTTTATGATTACTGGTGCCGTTATGCGTATTTTGCTGTCTGAGCAAAGTGTGGGCGCCGCAGGATTATTAGCAAACCTTGGTTATGGTAATGACCAGCTGATTGTTTTTTATGCCATCATCTTAGTGGCTAGCATACTGGCATTAGTGATTAGCATTTTTACCACCAAAGCGACGGATCTGCGCCGACCAGTGATTTTTGCGGTTGCATTGATTGCGATTGGTGCATGGATAGATACGGGTGTGTCGCTGAACTCTGCCCCTTATATGTTCTATTTCAGTCAGTTTATAATCGCTTTTGCTGCCGTTTACTTTATGGGACCAATGGTATTTGAAGGTATGTTTCGCGCCATTGCTAACGGACCTGCCTATATTATTAGCTTTTCGGTGATTTTTGGTATTTCACAAACGATCGGCGGTTTGGCAGGCGCGGCAGGTATTCAAGCATTTACCACCATTCGTACTCAGATGCATTATGCCGATATGGTCAGTTCAATGAATACCACTGATCCTGCTACGATGACCCAGATGCTACAGGGTGTGCAACGTCAAGCAACGGTCGCCGCTTATGACGATTTATTCTTTTTGATGGCGGTGAGCGCCACCATCACCGCGCTATATTTATTGATGGTTTATTTTTATTACCTTTATCATAAACGCAATCCACTTGGTAAAGAACTTGCCACATTGGCAGAAATGATGGGCAAAAAATAACAGGTGATAATCATATCGATTTGTTGCTGTTACCTTTTCTTCTTATGCTAATTACTATATTTTAAAAAGTTATCCACTATGTTTACTAATCTCATTAGGAGCGCATCATGAGCGAAGACAAATTAAATGATCTTGATGGCCATAATCAAGACACTGCTCAAGATGCCACCCAAAATACTGCTAAAAAAAATCAGACATCATCCAAGGCAGCAGCAATAGAGACGCCTCTAAACCAATCGAAAAATGATGATACTGTGACCGTACCGAAAACAGAGGACTCGGTAATAACGTCCGTTGCTGATGCTGATGAAACGCCAATGCCGCCAAAAGAGCCTATTCCTGACGCTACAGGTTGGTCGCCTAAAAAGAAATCTTACTTTAATCTAGGCTTATTGATTGCACTAATCATTATTGGCGTCCTTTTGATTCTTTATGCATGGAAGCTACCGCCCTTTACGCCTACGGTTCAGCAGACTAATAATGCCTTTGTAAAAGGTCAAACAACGATTATCAGCCCGCAAGTTTCTGGCTATGTCACAGAAGTGGCAGTGCAAGATTTTAAAAATGTACAAGCAGGTGATTTATTGGTCAAGATAGACGACCGTGCCTTTTTGCAGCAGCTCGAACAAGCACAAGCCAATATCGAAGTCGCTATGACCGACCGCTCAAGCAATGCGCAAGATACGGGCACCAGTCAGGCACAAATCGAAGCACGTAAAGCGGACTTATATAGTGCCAAAGTCAGCGTTGATAGTGCACGCGAAGATGTAAAGCGCTATCAAGGACTTGATGCGATTGGCGCAGTATCCAAAGCAGAAGTTGCTCATGCCCAAGCTCAGCTCGCTCAAGCACAAGCGAGCGTGCAGCAAGCAGAAGCCAATTTACAAGTCGCCCTTGAGGCTAGCAAAAAAACTAGTGGTAGCCGCTCATCACTCGATGCCAATATTAAAAATGCAGAAGCAGTTGCTAAGCAAGCACAGATTAATTTAGACAATACGATTATTACTGCCCCTGAATCAGGACAACTGAGTCAAGTCAGCGTCAAAGCGGGGCAATATGTCAGCGCGGGCACACAGCTCATGTATGTGGTACCAAAAGGCGTGTGGATTATCGCCAATTTTAAAGAAACCCAAGTGGCAAATATGACTGTCGGTGAGCCTGCGACTATTCATGTCGATGCGCTGAGCGGCGTTAAATTTCGTGGTCATGTCAGTAATATTTCACCAGCGACTGGCAGTGAATTTAGCGCAGGCGCATCAAACCCTGCGACTGGCAACTATATTAAAATCGCTCAGCGTATTCCGGTACGAATAGATTTGGAGCAAGGACAACCTGAGCTTGCTCAGTTGCGCCCCGGTATGTCGGTGTCGGTCGATGTCGATACTCAAAGAAACGAAAGGTAAAAGGATATTTGCTTGCTACTATTCATCATTTTTGATGCTGCGTATGTTTATAGTCAGTTTATGATAAATTGACTATATGAAAGGAATGATAATGCGGAATAAGATAATAGGGTTAAGTGCTTTACTCATTTTATCAGGGTGCATAAAAAATCATAAAAATACGGAAGTTCAATTGGTCGAGTTTAAACGGACATCATCATATTATGAAATAACTTTTTTATCAGAAGCTAATTTTTCAATACGTGAATCAACTAGAAATACAGGGAGTTATATACATTGTATCAACGATAAACGAATCTATGATGATAAATACATTCCTGACTACTCTTCGAATAATTATTTGAGCGGCAATATTCCTAAAAACACCAAACTTACTGCTGACACACTTTCAGATCAATACATCTATAGCATCAAACTTGATTCTTCAACATACTTAGAGAACGACAAAACTTTATATTGCCGTATATTTACAGGAAACTTCCCAGGAAAGCTAAAAAAGTCGCAAGTACTCGAGCTTATACCATAAAGCTTTTAATAAAATTAGGTGCTGTTGCTGTTTAGAGCAGCAACAGCACCTAAGAAATCACTCTCTGCTTATATCTAAATATAAACAGCAAATATGTTTAAGGCAAAAGGCGCTTGGTAGTCCAGCTTTCACCATTGTCTTTAGTATAGACAATACGGTCATGCATACGATTGGCACGACCTTGCCAAAACTCAATCTCATGAATGCTAATCTCGTAACCACCCCAAAACTCTGGTGTTGGCACTTGGCTACTTTCTGGATACTGGTTTTGCAGCTCATCAAACTTGGCTTGCATCACTTCACGATCAGCAACCTCGCCACTTTGCGGTTGACTGACCCATGCACCCACTTGACTGTCGTGAGGGCGCTTTTGAAAGTAAGCAGCTGACTTATTAGCATCGATTTTAGCAATGCTGCCACTAATACGTACTTGACGCTCCAGCTCGTGCCAAAAGAATAGCGCTTCGACATTCGGGTTTTCGGCAATATCTTGACCTTTAGCGCTTTCATAGTTGGTATAAAACACCACACCATTTTCAGTAATCTCACGCATAAGTACGATGCGCACGCTAGGTTTATTATCAGCACCGCACGTCGCCAGACTCATCGCATAAGGCTCTTGCACCTTTTGTGCTATTGCCTCATTCATCCATTCTTTTAGTAGCTCAAATGGAGAGTCTGGGACGGACTGTTGATCAAGCTCACCTTTTTCGTATGACAAACGCTGATCGGTAAAATCCATGCTCATAAAATATTCCTTATTTTAATATAACTACATTATCACTTTAACCCAATACTGCTTTGATATGGTCAGCCAAATCATTTGCCAATACATCACATTCTATTTCATCATCCGACTCAACCATCACACGTATCATAGGTTCTGTACCTGATTGGCGAATGAGCAGACGACCACGACCCTCTAAAGTGGCCTGTGCTTTTGCAAAAGCAGCAACCAGCTCTTCATGCTCAAACGGATCTTGCATTTTACTTAAGCGCACATTGACCAGTTTTTGTGGCAATTTTTCAAAGCCTTCGGTCAAATCACTTAGCGCTTTACCACGTGCTTCCATCACCGCAAGCACTTGCAAGCCGGCGATAATGGCATCACCCGTACGACTCTTATCTAAACATAGAATATGACCCGATGGTTCGCCGCCCAGTATCCAGCCATTCGCTTCAAGCTCATGCATCACATAACGATCGCCTACTTTTGCACGCGTAAATTTAATATCTGCCGCTTTGAGCGCCAGCTCTAAGCCCATGTTACTCATCAGCGTACCAACCACACCTTTCGCCTTAGTCTGACCTTGGGTAGCAAGTACGTATAAAATGCCATCGCCGTCGACCAGATTACCAGCCTCATCAACCATCACAATACGATCACCATCACCGTCTAGTGCGATACCGACATCTGCCTCGTGCTCAATCACTGCTTTCTGTAAGCCTTCAGGGTGGGTAGAGCCGCAGTCGGCATTGATATTGATGCCATCAGGCGTATTGTTAATAGCAATCACATTGGCACCCAACTCACGCATGACTCTCGGTGCCACGCTATAGCCTGCACCATTGGCACAATCTACAACGACAGTCAGATGACTCAAGTCGTACTGATAGGGAAAACTGCCTTTACAGAATTCGATATAGCGACCTTTGGCATCATTAATTCGATTGTTTTTCCCCAATTGTGCAGGATCAAGAATAGGCATGATCACGTTATTGTCCGCCTCAGAGGCACTCATAATCGCTTTTAGCTTGTCATTAATAGAGTTTTGCATCTCATCAGTCAGCTTTTTGCCATCACCTGAAAACAGCTTGATACCGTTATCATAGTAAGGGTTGTGCGACGCTGAAATAACCACCCCAGCATCTGCATTAAAACTACGGGTCAAATGCGCAATCGCTGGTGTGGGTAATGGTCCAAGCATATGCACATCAACACCAGCCGCATTAAACCCCGCTTGCAATGCCCCTTCGATAACATAGCCTGACAGCCGCGTATCCTTACCAATGACCACGCTTGGCTTGCGAGCAGGATTGTCATTATTCTCTATCAGCACACATCCCGTCACATAGCCCAACTTTAAAATAAAGTCTGGTGTGATCGGCGACTCACCGAATTTTCCGCGAATACCATCGGTGCCAAAGTAGCTCATTATGTATGCTCCCAAATCTAAGAGTGAAAACCAGACGAATACGCAAACAATAACGTATAAACAGTCTAAGTAGTTATTATTATAATCCGCTTGTGTATTTTACAAAAAAAACAGCCAACAATAACAAGGCATTGTTGGCTGTTTGTATCTTAAGGTCACTGCAGCCCTGCAAAATAGCTATCGTTGACGTAATGCAGGATTATAAAAGACCTTTTAATTCACACGATAGTTCGGTGCTTCTTTAGTGATTTGAACATCATGGACATGCGACTCTTTCATACCCGCCGATGTCACCTTAATGAATTGCGGATTGGTACGCATATCTTCGATGGTCGCAGAGCCAGTATAACCCATTGATGAGCGCAAACCGCCAACCAACTGATTAACAATACCAGCAACTGGACCTTTATAAGGAACTCGGCCTTCGATACCTTCTGGTACTAATTTCTCTACGCCATCTTTAGCATCTTGGAAGTAACGATCTGATGAGCCATTTGAGCCTGACATCGCACCAAGGCTACCCATACCGCGGTAAGCTTTGTAGTAACGACCTTGGAACAGCTCAACTTCACCCGGCGCTTCTTCAGTACCAGCCATCAATGAGCCTACCATGATGCACGAAGCACCAGCGGCGATGGCTTTTGCCATATCACCTGAATAGCGAATACCGCCATCAGCAATCAGTGGAATACTGTCTTTTAATGCGCTAGCGACGTTATCGATGGCTGAGATTTGCGGCACACCGATACCAGCGATGATACGCGTCGTACAGATAGAACCAGGGCCAATACCGACTTTTACCGCATCAGCGCCTGCATCACGTAGTGCAAGTGCAGCATCACCTGTTGCGATATTGCCACCGATGACTTGTACGTGTGGATAGTGCTTTTTAATCCAAGACACCTTATCAATCACGCCTTTTGAATGACCATGTGCGGTATCAACCACGATGATATCGACGTCAGCAGCGATTAACGCTTCAACACGCGCTTGGGTATCTGCACCAGTACCAACAGCAGCACCAACACGTAGACGACCTTGCTCATCTTTACAAGCATTTGGATTGTTTTCAGCTTTTGCAAAATCATTAACCGTAATCAAACCACGTAAGCGGAAATGATCGTCGATAACAATGACTTTTTCAATGCGGTGTTCATGTAGCAGACGCTTGATGTTTTCATTGCTTTCACCTTCATGTACTGTGACCAACTGATCTTTTGGCGTCATGATTTTGCTGACTGGCAAAGACAGATTGGTTTCAAAGCGCCAATCTCTGTGAGTCACAATACCCACGACATTATCAGTACCTCTTTCTACCACAGGTACGCCTGAGATATTATTATCTTGCGTCAGCTGTAGCAGATCACCAATCGTCATCTCTGGATGCACAGTGATCGGATCTACGACCGTACCTGCTTCAAATTTTTTGACGCGACGTACTTGTGTGGCTTGCTTGGCGATATCCATGCTCTTGTGCAAGATACCCATACCGCCTAACTGTGCCATCGTAATGGCCATTTCAGATTCGGTCACGGTATCCATCGCGGCAGAAATCAGCGGTAGATTCAGCGTGATATTTTTGGTCAAACGGGTAGTCAGATCGGCAGTTTTTGGCAAGACTTCAGAATAAGCTGGCAACAATAAAACGTCATCAAAGGTTAAGGCTTCATCGACAATTCGCAACATACAGACCCCTAGTGGTGGTTATTTTGATGGGTGGGATATTTTTGGCATTAAGACAATCAACCAAAATCACCGATATGACTTTATGAAGCTAAAGTCTTAAAATTAAAGAGCTCGTATCACAAAGTTTTAGATAATCAGCAATGAACCAGCCGGTGTTTGTGATTAAACAAACAGAGACACTCGAAAATTGCCATTGATTGATGCTAATAAGTTTGCACAAATATAGCGCGCCCCTACTCTTAATCGCTCATTTATCCCTTAAAAATAACGCCATATTATAACAAATAATCAGACAAATCGCATGCTATATTTGTCAGCTTATTTTGCTAGCGCTTGTCTATCAATATCGACATCTGTAAAGCCCAGCTATTTAAAAGCATAGAAAATACACTCAATCGTTGGTTACTGGTCTTGACCCTTCAATATCAAACGTTCAGCAGGCAGATAAGCTTTTTGTTTGCTATATAAGTAATTCAACATCTGCTCACGTATCTCACAGGCCAGTGTCCATGCTTCTATAGGACCTACCGCTGAAACAGCGCCGCGCAGGTGAATAATGTTGGCAGTCACCTCAACGACAAACATTTCAGGCTCAGTTTTGTTGTCCCAAAGCTTATTGTCTTTAACCGCCGATATAAATTGCTGGCGAATGGCATCAATATCTGCACCATAATCGACATATAAAAACACAGGACAGGTCTGATGTACTTCGGTATGTGACCAGTTTTCTACCATTTCGGTGATCAGTTCACGCATCGGCACGATTAATCGACGTTCATCCCATGTTTTGAGTACCGCATACGTATAACGCAGGTCTTCAACGGTACTAAAGTTGCCATCCATTATCACACTGTCGCCAATTCGTACCGGCTGGGTCACGGCCACCTGTACCCCAGCAATAATGTTACCCAGTATCGGCTGCGCGGCAATTCCAATGACCACGCCTGCGATACCAGCCGAGGTCAATAGCGTCTTACCAAGGCCTTCCATGTTGGCAAATTCACTGAGACCAATCCAAATACTGCCCAAAATCATGACAAAAATAAAGACGCGGCGAAATATCGATACATAAGTACGGCGACGGCGCTCTTTATCAAAGTGCTCTTCAGCCAGATTTTCAATTTGTAGGCTTTGATAGCGATTAGCAAAAAAGTTAATCACGCGGATGCCAAGCCATAAGGTACTAAACACTAGCCCAATCCAGATAAGCGGACGAGTCGATGAAGCTACCGCATCCAAATAAGGAAAGCCGCCTGACACCAAAGTAAAGACGAGCAAAAAACTGATGGTAAAAGTCAACGGCACGGTCAGCTTATTAACCAAATCTGCCACGCCATTCGTACTACCAACATAATTGCTGTATTTTTCATCGTCGATATAACGGCTGATGATTTTTTCCGTGCCTTTACTGAGTAACCACCCTACTCCCATGGTCACTAAGAAAAACAGTGCTAATGCCAAAAACTCCCATAGTGCGATACTAAAAATCTTAAGTTTTAACCACCCAGGTAAATAACGCTCAAATTCCGCTGGATGATATTGCTCATAGAGATTGTCAATATTATCAACGGTCTGTGCAGAAAACACCCAAATAGGCGCAGCTTCACCAACCCGTACTCGTTGCAAATAGATGGGAACACGGCGCTCACGATAGTCGATATAGCCTAGCTGAATCGAACGTCTAGGGATACCCATGATACTACTGGTATTGCCAAGTGGCGGCTCGATTAAACCATCTGGGCGATCTGGCAGATCATCAAAGACGTAAAGCTCTTTTTCCGTTAACAAAAAATCCAACCGTTTTGATAACTCAAGCGCGTGGTTACGCTGAATTTTCTGATCGATTAAATTCATGTTGAGTGCATAAGCAGCCAAGTCGTATTGTTGCTTCATGACCGCTGACTGAAAAAACTCTAAAGTCGCTAGTGGCGTGGTTAAATTTGGCAGTTCAGACAATGGCGGCAAGCCTACATTGAGCTTGTCTAGCAAATAATAACTTTCATTGTATTCACCCGTCAGTCCAGAATCGCCCTGCAAATTACCCGCTTGCTCTACTGCATTACGCTCGGTAGGATCAAATATTTCTTCTGCAACGCCAGAGATACTGAGGCTTTCGTCTTTAATTGTATTGATTTTCTGAGTGGCATATTCAGCCAGATTATCGGGCTTGCTGACTGAAGTCGATGACGAGCTGGACTGCTCATCATCAACTTGTTCGCTATCGCTTTGCATATCACTAGTGCTTGCGGCATTAGCGCATGCAAACACAGCACTCATGCTGACTATAAAAAAAACTAATAGTAATGACAAAGTACTGGCGCGCACATTCCAACGTTGGCCGTTAGGATAGTAGTCACCGTCGGTATCAGTTGCTATACAATGACCGCCAACAATGCTCTTTTTGAGAATATTCATATTTTAAAAGCCATTAATTCACTTGATGTTTGCATCTCTTGAAGTTTGCCTACAAAGCTTATTCTTACATAGATTACATAGCCAATTTAGCTTCATCTTTATGGTTTGACTGCAATTTATCTTGTTCTTAGCACCATTTTTAGAATGATGATATACCCTAGTTTAGCCTATAAAAAAAGCCAGCTCAAAGCTGACTTAGTTTATGACTATCTATATGAGTGTTCTGTAACATGATTGCCTTAAGCGCGGCGCCATGTCGTGCCAGCACGGCTGTCTTCAAGCTCAATACCAGCATCTTTTAGCTGCTCACGTATCTCATCAGCACGCGCAAAGTTTTTATTGGTTTTGGCATCCGCACGCTCAATGATTAAACCATCGATAGTGTCATCGGTTAAACCATCATCCGCCAGTTCACCAATCACTGCTTGCAAAAACTGTTGAACTGGCTGCTGTAAAATATTGAGTACCTGTGCCAACGCTTTGAGCTGCTCTGCTAATTGCCATGCAGTGTCTACCTCTTCGGCTTTAATGGCTTTATTAATATCACGCGCCAGCCCAAACAATACACTGATCGCCGTTGAACTATTAAAATCATCGTTCATGGCTTTGATAAAGTCTTGTCCAGCACTGCTACTATAAGCATCCTTTATCAGCGTATCACTGACTACGAGCGTCTGCCCTTTTTGTTGTTCGGCCAATTTTAATGCATTATATAATCTGCTTAGGCTATTATGTGCTTCATCCAATGCGTTGTCAGAAAAATTGACTTGGCTGCGATAATGGCTTGATAATAAGAAAAAGCGCACCGTTTCAGGCAGATATTTTGCCATCACGTCACGAATGGTAAAAAAGTTACCCAACGACTTGGACATTTTTTCGCCATCGACATTAATGAAACCAACATGCATCCAGTTACGCGCGTATTCACAGCCAGTCGCGGCTTCAGACTGCGCTATCTCGTTTTCGTGATGCGGAAATTGCAAGTCATGACCACCGCCATGAATATCAAAGGTATTACCTAAGCACTTAGTCGACATCGCTGAGCATTCGATATGCCAACCTGGACGCCCTTGGCCCCATGGCGACGCCCATTGTGGCTCATTAGGTTTTGCCGCCTTCCATAAGACAAAATCAAACGGATTGCGTTTGTCATTTTCGACATCGACACGTGAACCTGCTTGCATCTCGTCGAGATTACGCTTAGACAATTTACCATAATCTGCAAAATTATCGACGGCATAGTAGACATCACCATTGTCGCCTGCGTACGCATAATTACCTGTAACCAAGGTCTCAATCATTTGCTGCATATCATCGATATGATCAGTCGCACGCGGCTCAGCGTCTGGCATCTCGCAGCCAAGAGCGGTTGCATCCTCGTGCATGGCTTCAATAAAACGCTGCGTTAACGTACCAATCTCTTCGCCGTTCTCGGTGGCACGAGCGATGATCTTGTCATCAATATCGGTGATATTGCGCACATAATTAACGTCATAGCCTAACTGAGCCAACCAGCGCACTACCATGTCAAAACCAACCATCACCCGCGCATGCCCAATATGACAATAATCATAAACGGTCATACCGCACACATACATGCCCACTTGCCCTGATTTGAGTGGTACAAACTGACGTTTTCCGCCAGTCAGTGAGTCATAAATAGCAAGCTGAGACATCGCATCGGCAAGTGGTGTGGTCATGGTTAAAAAGCCTTTTAATATAAATGAAATAGATAAAATAAAAACAAAAATATAATCAATGTTTGGGTATTAAACAGTACTGACTATGGTCGCTATAACTGTAAAAATAGCGGCAACATAAAACCTAACCCATTATCTTAGCGAAAACAGCCATAAAATACTACAATGAGCCCGCAACTAACATCATTCAATCATAAAAACTGTTAAGGATTTAGATATGGGCAATCGTTTAAGCAAAATATATACGCGTACTGGAGATGACGGTAGCACTGGCATGGCAGACGGCAGCCGCGTCAGCAAAGCAGACAATCTATTTAGCGTAATGGGTGATATCGACGAGCTTAACTCACACATTGGTCTGGTACGCGCTCAATTACAGCATAATAAAGGGCAATCTATAGAGAAAGAGTTTTCTCAAGCGTTAGTCATCATTCAGCATTTATTGTTTAATATCGGTGGTGAGCTGGCTATGCCAGAATATGAAGGCGTCAATGCCACTCACATTACATGGTTAGAACAGCAAATTGATTCGATGAATACGACCTTGCCGCCGCTAAAAGATTTTATCTTGCCCACAGGTTCGGTATTGGTCAGCCAACTGCACGTTGCGCGTACGGTCTGTCGCCGTGCTGAGCGCCAAGCA
This sequence comes from Psychrobacter sp. Ps4, assembly GCF_022129285.1. Classification (NCBI taxonomy): domain Bacteria; kingdom Pseudomonadati; phylum Pseudomonadota; class Gammaproteobacteria; order Moraxellales; family Moraxellaceae; genus Psychrobacter; species Psychrobacter sp. Ps4. The sequence goes on along the minus strand of NZ_JADQAK010000001.1, from coordinate 35,100 downwards.
GTGCTATTACAGCAAGAGCGTCCACAAGCGATTCGCAGTACGGCCGTGAGCTTTATCAATCGCTTATCGGATTGGTTGTTTGTCGCTGCTCGCTTTTGTACAGATCCCAACAAAGTCTCTGAAGTCTTATGGGACAGTCAGGTATTACAAAAATTCGCTGATAAAAAATAATTGCGCAGGACTACTTCAGTGGACTAAAACGCTAAAATAACATCTTAGAATCAAGCCCTAGCATAAAATATAAAAAAGCCCGCAACCTTAACACTGCGGGCTTTTTATTGACTAAGCGATACTATTCAGTAACGAAAATATGGTTCGAGAACAGCTTAAATCTTACTAATTAGTAAGTAGCGCTGTCATCTTCAATAATGACCATATCGATACTTTCATCTTTAGGTACTGATTTCGGTACGGCTGGTGTGGATGGGGTTTTAACCTCAGGAGTGGCTGACGCGCTGCTATCCGTATTACTACTGCTTGGATTGTTAATAGTCGGCGGCGTGGCAGGCTGAGTAGGACGAATTGGCTCAACTGGCTTGACTACTTGAGGCTGACGAACGGGTGCTGACTGACTGTCATCGTTTTGTGCTGCACGGCGCTCAGTGCTACGTTGGGCGCGCTGCTCATCCATCGCTGATTTAAATACAGAACCTGCCATCACATCGGCGACCACAGTAATCAATGCTGGCTGCCCAGCAATACGTGTGCGTACTTGGCCGCCTTGAGTACCAACGACATAAGTAAAGGCATCATCAACCAACATGTTATTATTGATACGAATGTTATTTTGCGCTAAACGTGATTGTAGGCTCGGCAGATTGTTGGCTGCTTGTACTTGACTGGCTTGATACAAATCTTCGCTTGGTAACGTCATGCTCACGCTTGCCTGACAAGTCGTCATACCATTGTCATTGGCTGCTTGTAAGACTGCAGCATTTTGTACATCAATCACAATGCCGTTGGTTTTATTAGTGATAGCGCCGCTAGCGAGACTGATCTCTGCATCATTTGCGTAGTTGGCAGCCAGCGTTTGTGCTTGTTGATTAAGCGTGTTTTTTAGAGCCGTTTTGAGACGATCTTGTACCATTGGGTCATCACAGCTCACCGCAGTAGCTGCGGTGTTTTCAGTAGACGCAGACTCTTGCTCTGTGAGCTCTGCCGTCTCGGTGGTATCTTCCTTCTCTGAGCGATCACAGCCAGCAAGCGCTAAACCACATACCATGCCAATACCAGCCACTTTATACCACTTGCTCACGTTTTTATTTGCTACGCTCATATTTCTTTTGCTCCCAATTTACTAATACGTACCGCCACTGATGGACAGTGATTGATGTTCAAACCGCAACCCTAGCTGCCCTAGGTTTGAAAACCAGATTATTATACGGTGTTTAAATAAAATGTTCATTAGTGTAGCCCATGGATATACAAATAACGCCCCTCATTATAGGTAAAACCTGTACTTAGTTGCAAAAACATAACAAATACATACTTATGAATTCGTTATAAATACGCTTTTAGACTACCGCGATCAACTAGGGTCTGTTGAATGTTTGACAGACAGTAAACCTATTCTAAGATTTCGCGCAGCTCATATCTATAAGGTTTTTGGATAAAAGGAACCACATAGTAATATTGCTCTATCGAGCAAATTTTATTAGACGCTGTTGTTTTAGCACTATATGATTGCGCGTATCACTAACCAACCATATAAATTATGATAAATTTCGAAAACACGCTTTTATTGGGTCATCGCGGTGCGCGCGGCGAAGCATTAGAAAATACCTTTTCAGGCTTTGAGTACGCTCAACGTCTCAACACTCAGGGTCTAGCAGGGGTTGAGTTTGATGTACAACTGAGCGCGGATGGTCATTTAATCGTGTTTCATGATGACACGCTGCAACGCATGTGTGGTCAGCAAGCACGTGTTGATCAGTTAAATCTTACTGAGATTCAACGCCATTCGCAGTTTGGTCATCAGATTATGACATTAGGGCAGGTAGCACCGTTGCTAAAGGGCTTTACTGATATTGAACTGGAGATTAAAACGCATGACCGTACTGATTATGCTAAATTGGTAAAAGCATTGACACGCAACCTCATCGATAGCCCACTTGCCAAACTACCCATTGTGCTGACCAGCTTTGATGTAGAGCTACATGTTCGCTTACAACGTCATCCATTACTAAAGCATATCTCTCGCGGCTTGCTCATTCGCACACCTGAAGTCTCAATGACTGCGCCGGATACCGCCTTGCAACTTGGCTGTATTCAGCTAGGTATCCACTATCCGCTTATTAGTCGAGCAGTCATTGAACATAGCCACCGTTATGGCTTGCCAGTGAGTGCGTGGACGGTCAATGATATTGACACGATTAAACAGCTGATCGCATGGCAAGCTGACGTCATCATCACTGATTATCCAAGTCATTTACTGCTGGGTTAATAAGCATCGCCTTTATTTGATTTATTTAAAATCATCTACATATCTACGGTGTTACTTACACTTCTCCTCAATGCCTGATAAGTCATCCATTATTTTCGTTAATACATTCCATAATCAATACAAGTTATTGTTATTTAGCAATATTTTTACAGTGTATAACTGTTCACTTTATTGATTTTTTAAGGTATCATATAGGCTTAAATTAATACCGCTAGGGATATTATATGATTGCAAAAAAAGCACTTGGCTTACCGCTTAAAGGCTTACGTTTCGCTATCAAATCTGGTGATACGCTTATCAAAGCCGCCAGCACTCAAGCCACACGTTTTAAGACACGTTTTGACGAGAGTAAAACTGCAAGCTCGCTTAATGAGCAGCCTGTTGCCAAACGCAACTACGCCCATGCTGCGGGAGAGCAAGATGTCTCTACTAAAGAAGACAGCATTGATATGCGCGAGTTTGAGTTTACCAAAGCGCCGATCAACTGGATTCCAGCGACTATTCTAGTAGCCACACCTATTGCTGCTGCGATCATTACACCATGGTATTTGTTTACTCATGATGTTAGCGCGCCAGTTTGGGGCGTATTTGGTGCCTTTATGGTATGGACAGGCATTAGTATTACCGCTGGTTATCATCGCCTGCTATCGCATCGTGCTTATAAAGCGCATCCAATCGTCAAAAACTTTTTATTGCTAGGTTCTACCTTTGCCGTACAAGGTTCAGCGTTTGATTGGGTTTCTGGTCACCGTACGCATCATCGTCATGTCGATGACCGCTTAGAAGACCCGTACTCAGCAAAGCGTGGCTTTTTCTTTAGTCATATGGGCTGGATGCTACGCAATTATCCTAGCGGTAAATTTGACTATAAAAATATCCCTGACCTAACCAAAGATAGAACCTTACAGATTCAGCATAAATATTATGGTCTCTGGGTTGCGGCATTGAACATCGGTGCAGTCGCTGCGATCGGTTGGTTATTGGGTGATGTTTGGGGTACTTTGGTCATCGTAGGCTTACTACGTCTGGTACTGACGCATCACTTTACCTTCTTTATTAATTCGCTATGTCATATGTTTGGCACGCGTCCTTATACGGATACCAATACTGCCCGTGATAACTTCTTCTTAGCTATCTTTACGTGGGGTGAGGGTTACCATAACTACCATCACTTCTTCCAATACGACTATCGTAACGGGGTAAAATGGTGGCAGTATGATCCTACTAAATGGTTGATTGCTGGCCTATCGAAGCTGGGCTTAACCAGTGAGCTACGTACCGTTGATGACACCACTATCAAGCATGCAGAAGTACAAATGCAATTTAAAGCGGCACAGCAGCAGATTGATACGGCAGCAGTGGGCGGTCTTGATCTTCCTCATGCCATGAAAAGCTTCCAAGACCGTATTAAGTTTGAATATGATGCCTTTATGCAGACTGTTGAAGAATGGCAAGCACTCAAAGCCAAAACGATTGAGCTGAAAAAAACAGAATATGCCGATCGCTTGCATGAAATGGAAGATGAGCTAAAGCACGACTATGCCAAAATTGAACAAAAAATTCTTGAGCATAATAGCAATTTGAAAACTGCGTTTCGCTCTATCGGCATCAGTAAAAAAGCGGCATAATCGCTGATTATTAAACTGTATTTTATTATCTTTGTGATGAACGATAATTGTAAAGCTTCTCCTTCCCTCTATCTGTTACAGATAGAGGGATTTTTTTGCTCATCCTTTATAGATCGTGTCGAACATTGTTTTATAGAAATCAAAAGGACAAGTGGAAGCAATATCTTTGTTTGATAGGCTAAATGCATTCAATAGTACTCATGGTTTTTGGGTGCGCTATTACAAGAGATGGACAGAGTGAAACGATGTAATATCAAGGCTATGCTATAGTGTTTTTATCACCCCTACACTTTACTTACACTTCAAAAGCAGGAACGGCTTGTATGCGCTATCAAAATACCTATATCAATCTAGACACACGCCTTTATCATGAGCAACCGCCGACGCCGCTGGACAATCCACGTGCTGGACACTTCAACATGCACTTTGCGCAGCAGTTAGGCTGGACAGATGATGAAGATCTGATGACACATTGGGTAGAGATACTCAGTGGTCAATACGTGCCAGCGGATTTTAAGCCATTGGCCATGGTTTATGCGGGTCACCAGTTTGGACAATGGGCAGGTCAATTGGGTGATGGGCGCGGCTTACTGATGGCACAAGTGCTCGATAAAAATAATCAATTGCAAGACTTGCACCTTAAGGGCATTGGTCTGACGCCTTACTCGCGGATGGGTGATGGGCGTGCTGTCTTGCGCAGCACTATTCGCGAGTATTTATGTGGTCATGCCCTTACACAATTAGGTGTTCCTTCCTCTAATGCTTTGGGATTTGTTGTCTCCGATACGAGGGTGCGCCGTGAGCGCATGGAAGCAGGTGCGGCATTGATGCGCGTGGCTGATAGTCATATTCGCTTAGGTCATATCGAGTGGATCGCCAGTTTTGCCCCTGACTTACTTGCTGAATTTACCGATTATATGATTGATACTTATTATCCAGAGTGCCGTGATAGTGACGCTCCCATACTGACATTTTTAACCACGGTGGTTGAGCGAACCGCACGAATGATTGCTGACTGGCAACTGATTGGCTTTGCGCATGGCGTGATGAATACTGACAACCTCTCTATCACTGGTAGCACCTTAGACTTTGGTCCATTTGGTTTTATGGAGCGTTTTAATCCTGCTTGGATCAACAACCACTCTGATCATACTGGTCGCTACGCTTATCAGAATCAACCTGCTATTGGTCACTGGAATCTCAATGCTTGGCTGCCACATTTTATGCGCTTAGAGGGCGTAACGCGTGAGGCGTTAGCGGACTGTCTAGCGCCTTATGAGGCTACCTTTATGCAGCATTATCAGCAAGGATTGTGCCGTAGGCTTGGGCTGCCGCATGCAAAAGAGAGTCTAACCTTGGCTTTCGAATGGCTAACCTTGTTAGAAGACAACTTGCTGGACTATACCAATAGCTTCCGTGCGCTACTCGGTTTGGTCGCGCCGAATGAGCACCATTATGAAGAGCACCTATTGTCAATCATGACGAATGAGCTTAGCGATGATGCCCAGCAAGTCTGGCAAGATTGGTCGACTCGTTATATGGCTCAAATACAGCAGCTGCCACTTGAGCAAGTTATCGATGATATGCAGCACAATAATCCTGTTTATGTACTGCGTAATAGTATGGCGCAGCGTGCCATTACGGCAGCAGAACAAGGACAGTTCGAAGAAGTGAGTCGAGTATTCGATTTACTGGCTAACCCTTATCAGGTACAAGCAATCGCTACCCTTCTCGACACGATGCCGCCTACCCCACATGCGCCGCAAATGCCGATTAGTTGCTCGTCTTAATGATATGTTATTAAACTGCTATTCTGTAATATTTTGAAACATTATGAGATTAAGGTTGATATTTAACCCTATTTTTTGGCATTATTAATTGGCTAAATAATGAATATCATTTTACTATATTATTCTCGCCGTTCACGGCAGCTGACTAGGCAGTGAATTGGCAATAGTGCTAGAATAACTATTCCACTAGATTACTTTTTTGGCTCAATGCTTAATCGCTAATCCTGACACTTTGAATTATTAACTGTTTAGCGTCACGTTGCCCTTAGAGGATTATTATTCCATGATTTTTTGAGGGTAAAACGTTATTTTTATCTCCATTTACTTTATTCCAATTTATTCTAACCATGGCAATTATTATGAATGACGATACCACTTTGAATACGGATAACCTTAGTACAGAAAAAGAGCAGTTTGAACAAGCTGCCTTACATTATCATGAGTTCCCACGTCCAGGCAAAATCTCTGTCACCCCTATTAAGCAGTTGGCAAACCAACGTGACTTAGCACTTGCCTATTCACCAGGTGTGGCAGTTCCTTGTCTTGAGATTCAAAGAGATCCGACGTTAGCGGCTAAATATACCGCCCGTAGCAACTTGGTTGGTGTTATCACCAACGGTACTGCGGTACTGGGTCTAGGTAATATCGGGCCATTGGCATCGAAGCCTGTGATGGAAGGTAAAGGGGTTCTATTCAAAAAATTCGCAGGTATCGACGTTTTTGATATTGAAATTGCACAAAATGATCCAGACAAATTCATCGAAGCCGTTGCCTCTCTTGAGCCTACTTTCGGTGGTATCAATCTAGAAGACATCAAAGCACCAGAATGTTTCAAAATTGAGCGTGAATTACGTAAGCGTATGAACATTCCAGTCTTTCATGATGACCAACATGGTACGTCAATCATTGTTGCAGCAGCAATGCTCAACGCGCTATTGATTACTGGCAAAAAAATCGAAGAGATCAAAATCGTCTGTTCAGGTGCTGGTGCCGCCGCCATTTCTTGTTTAGATATTATTTGCGCACTTGGTGTAAACAAAAACAATATCTTCGTTTCAGATTCACGCGGTATCATTACGACTATCCGTGAAAATCTTGACGAAACCAAACAGCGCTATGCGCGTGAGACGACTGCGACCACTATCGACGAAGTGATGGATGATGTCGATATGTTCCTTGGTCTATCGATGCCTGGTACGTTATCTGAAGATATGGTTCGCCGTATGGCAAAAGACCCTATCGTCTTTGCCCTTGCCAACCCAACACCTGAGATCATGCCAGAATTGGCGCACGCCGTACGTCCAGATGTCATCATGGCAACGGGTCGCTCAGACTATCCAAACCAAGTAAACAACGCTTTATGCTTCCCTTACATCTTCCGCGGCGCATTAGATGTTGGTGCCACGACTGTTAACGAAGAGATGAAAGTCGCTTGTGTAAGAGCTATCGCTGCGATGGCACACGTTGAAGCAACGCCAACCACCAGCGCTAGAAACATTGAAAAAATGCAAAGTTTCGGTCGTGATTACCTGATTCCAGGACCTTTAGAGCCAAACCTAATCATCGAGATCGCGTCTGCGGTCGCTCAAGCTGCGATGGACTCAGGCGTTGCAACCTTACCTATCGCTGATATGCAAGCTTATCGTCAGCGTCTGTCTGAGTTTGTCTATAACTCTGCATTCGTGATGAAACCAATCTTTGCTCGCGCTAAAGCCGATCCAAAACGTATCGTTTACTGTGAAGGTGAAGACAATAATATCTTACTTGCTGTGCAAGTGGTCGTTGATGAAAAGCTAGCCCAACCTATTTTAATTGGTCGTCCTTCAGTCATCGAAGCCAATATCGAAAAACTAGGGTTACGTCTAAAAGATGGTGTGAACATCTCTATCGTCAATATCGATGACGATCCTCGTTATAAAGACTACTGGCAGGGTTACTACGAGAAGAACAAACGTCTTGGTGTAAGTATTGAACTTGCTCGCCGTGATGTTCGTCGTAAGACCACATTGATCGGCTCACTATTGGTCGAAAATGGCGCTGCAGATGGCATGGTATGTGGTACGTTTAGCCATTATCAGTTGCACTTAAAATATGTACAAAGCGTTATTGGCAAAAAAGAAGGTGTGAACGACTTCTATGCTATGAATGCAGTACTCATGCAAGATCGTAATATTTTCATCGCTGATACTTATATCCACGAAGATCCAACGGCTGAACAATTGGCTGAAATGACTGTCTTGGCAGTTGATCAATTACGTCGCTTTGGTATTACACCACGTGTCGCACTAGTTTCTCATTCTAACTTTGGCGCTTCAAATCGCACCAGTGCTGTCAAGATGCGCAAGGTATATGAACTGCTGACAGATATGAATGTAGACTTTGAATTTGACGGCGAGATGCAAGGTGACGCCGCGCTGAACGAACACATTCGTTTAAACAACATGCCATCAAGTCCGTTAAAAGGTGCTGCAAATCTGCTCATCTTACCAACACTTGACGCCTCAAATATTGCCTTTAATTTACTCAAGACAGCAACTGGTAGCGCCTCTATTGGTCCTATTTTATTAGGTACTAGCAAACCGGTACATATTCTCACACCATCAGCAACTGCACGTGGTATCGTCAATATGACTGCTCTTTCCGTTACTGAAGCTCAAGATTTGGCGAGCGAAAATCAGTAATTCATCCTGCGCTACCTAGTAGTATGTGTTATCAAGATGGTCTCTATTATTCATTTATAGAGACCGTCTGCTATACTAAAACCAGTCAATGCTATTAAATAGCGTTGGCTGGTTTTTTTGCTTGTTATACATTAGCTAAGACGCAACGTAGCCTTATTCAATATCAGTCATCACTTGCTCAATAAAAATAAAAAATAGAGGCATTCATGCAAATTTACCTTGTCGGCGGCGCGGTACGCGATCAACTGTTAGCACGTCCTATTAAAGATAAAGATTTTGTCGTCGTTGGTGCAACTGTTGCAGAAATGCTTGATGCAGGGTTCCAACAAGTGGGTGCAGATTTCCCTGTATTTTTGCATCCTAATAGCCATGAAGAATACGCACTGGCACGCACTGAACGCAAAGAAGGCTTGGGGTATAAAGGCTTTAGCGTACATGCCAGTCCTGATGTCAGCTTAAAAGAGGATCTACAACGTCGAGACTTGACGATTAATGCCATGGCGATAGAAGTCACTAGCTTAACTGATGATACGCCAATCAACGGTGACGTCATTGACTATTATGGTGGCATGGCTGATATAGAAAGCAAAACCTTGCGTCATGTATCAGGTGCATTTAGCGAAGACCCTCTACGAGTGCTTCGAACCGCTCGCTTCTATAGCCGTTATTATGATCTAGGTTTTGTCATTGCTGATGAAACTTTGATTTTGATGCGCCAATTGGTTGACTCTGGAGAGCTTGCGCATTTAAGTGCAGAGCGCATTTGGCAGGAATCTAGCCGTGCAACGATGCAGCTATCGCCGCAGGTATACTGGCAACAACTGTTTGAGATTGGTGCGCTCACAGAATATTTTGCTCCACTACATCAAGCTTGGGCTAATACTCAGATACGTGAAACGGTACAGACTGCGCTATATTTCGCAGGGCAAATGAAATTGAACTTGTCACAACGTTGGACGCTATTAATGAGTAGCCTTAATTCATTTTTATTTACCTCAGAACATACAAATGAAAACGTGAATAAAGCAGTCAATATAAAAGGTATCAATGATATAGGCAACGCCGCTAAGGTACCAAAGGCACACACTCAATTTTCGACTCTCTTCGCTCAGCAAGCCACAAAGCTAAGCACAATAAACCATTTAAGCGCGGCTGACAAAATTGACCTCATACAAACTTGCGGCGCTCATAAAGAGCCTGATAAGTTATCGCAGCTATTAGTGACCAGCCACGTGTTGCAATTGGCAATACAGCACCGTCAGATGATGCTAGCGCTGAATAGCTTTCATGCCATTAGTATGCAGGATATTGACTCAGCGCTAACAGGCCCTGCGATTGGTGCGGCATTACGACAAGCCAGAATTGAGCACTTGCAAGTACGAAACCAATGTTAAGAAAATTTAAAAAGATGCAGCAACGCGATATCATTGACTCAATTCCTATGCAGCGTATAGGTCGACCTGACGAGATTGCCCATCATGTGTTGTACCTAATACAGGCCAATTATATTACTGCTGAGATTATTACTGTTGATGGTGGTCGCAGCCTGACATTGGCTGATGGTCATATTTGATAGAAAAGTAGAGCATCATAAAAAATATCTTGATTACTATCTATCTTTTACTTGAAAAATTAAAAAATTCAGGTATCATTGTCCGTCTAGCGTTAGGGCCCATAGCTCAGTTGGTTAGAGCAGAGGACTCATAATCCTTTGGTCGTAGGTTCAAGTCCTACTGGGCCCACCATATTTAAACCCTTATAAGCATTGGCTTGTAAGGGTTTTTTATTGTCTAGAATTTAATAGAAAACAATCATTGAACTGTGCTGAAGAATCGGTAAAAGTAAACTTGGTAAACTAATGGATTGGATAGCAGTAAAAAAGGTTGCCAATACTATATGTAATATAGCGTTAGCAACCTTTTTTCATTTAGTTTTTTACTTAGATAATGTGCCTAATATTAGAATTTGTTATATCTAATTTCTAACATTAGAAAGAAGTACGGCGATAATTACGATATTCAGGTAACCAAAAATTCGCTTTTAATCGACGTTGTAAATTCTCCGCTGTGATAGGTAGTGCTAGCTTATCTTGAGCCGCTTGCAATGCCACTGCATACGCTATTTTTTCACTGATCTCTCTGATCACCTTAATAGGCGGTAGGATGGCACCAGGGGCTTTTTCGTATTCCATTGATATATCTGCAAGGGCTTGGCTTGCCGCCATGAGCATATTATCGCTGATACCCGTGGCCCGTGCTGCTAAAACACCCAGACCAATCCCGGGGAAAATATAGCTGTTATTACACTGAGAAACCTCGAAAGACTGACCTTCAAAAGTGGTATGAGGGAAAGGGCTACCTGTTGCAACAATTGCCTTACCCTTGCTCCAATTAGTCACTTCTTGCGGTGTCGCTTCCACACGAGACGTGGGGTTTGAAAGTGGTAATACAATAGGATGCTCAGTATTAACACACAAGGATTCGATCACCTCTTGGGTGAACAGACCTTTTTGTCCACTGACACCAAACAATACGGTTATTTTTGCTTGTTTAACCACTTGCGCTAAACCGAGTTTCTTACTTTTATCCCAGCTTTCAATAGCGGATTCTTTTTGTACTAACGGTTCTTGGAATTTTTGTAGCTCCGTCATGTTATCAGTAAGCAGGCCATAGCGGTCAACCATAAATACTTGGCTGCGAGCCTGCGCCTCCGTTAACCCTTCACGCTGCATTTGGCGAATGATATGTTCAGCAATACCGCAACCAGCAGACCCTGCGCCTAAAAATGCTATTTTTTGTTGGCTAAGCTTCTGACCTTTATTTAAGCACGCGGCAATCAAGGTACCGACTGAAACCGCAGCAGTACCCTGAATGTCATCATTGAAGCAGCATAATTGGTCACGATATTTATTCAATAATGGTGTCGCATTCTCTTGGGCAAAATCTTCAAATTGTAATAATGCCTCTGGCCAACGACGTTTAACGGCTTGAATGAATAAGTCGACAAACTCATTGTACTCGTCACCAGAAATGCGTGGGTTTCTCCAACCCATGTACATAGGGTCATCAAGTAGCTGTTGATTATTGGTACCAACATCCAATAAGATCGGTAAGCAGTACGCAGGGCTAATACCACCACAAGCGGTATACAAAGCCAATTTACCAATGGGAATTCCCATACCACCAATACCTTGATCCCCTAGACCTAATATACGTTCGCCGTCAGTGACAACGATTACCTTCACGTTTTGCTTGGTGGCATTTTGCAGCATGTCATCAATTTTATGGCGCTCAGGATATGAGATAAACAAACCCCGTTTACGGCGATAAATTTGCGAGAATTTTTCACATGCTTGACCCACAGTTGGGGTATAAATGAGCGGCATGACTTCCTCAATGTGCTGCTCAATTAGATGGTGAAATAAAGTTTCATTGGTATCTTGGATGTTACGCAAGTAAATATGCTTATCCATATCATTAGTGAATGAGCGCAGTTGATGATAAGCGCGTAGTGATTGCTCTTCAATTGTCTCAATGTTATGAGGTAATAGCCCAGTTAAATTAAAGCTATCACGCTCTTCTGATGAAAAAGCACTGCCTTTATTTAGTAAAGGAGTCTCTAAAAGAGCGGGGCCTGCAACGGGAATATATAAAGGACGCTTGTTTGACATAATGTAATCTTCTTATTAAAGGCATATGAGTGAAAGCCATACTGAGTGAAAGCTATGCTAGTGCTGCATTATACATAGCATCTACTGGTATTTAACAATAGATAACAAAATCATTTTGAATGAGCATGGCTCTAAAGGTGATGACACGAATACATTGACCTAGAAATATAGATATATTTAGCTTTTACCTTAAATTTTTATAAAAAAGGGTTTTTTATTATTGGGTGTTTTCTATGAGATTTCATACAATCAAAGCCGCTACCTTTATTGATGTCACTATAGTCGATTCAATTTAAAAGTAGTACAAGGCAACCGAGTGTAGATGTATATTAAATACTTCAAGCGAGGCTAACGCTGTAATGCTTTTATAGTGGAATGACTATATTGACGGCGGTATTTATAGGAATTCTTGTTAAGCAGATAAGTAATCCGCCAATATGACTTTTATTATCACTACGATATTTTTCAATTATTCAACGTATCACTATCAATACGACCATCAACCAAATTAATCGTTCGATCACAAGATGCTGACAAACGTGGATCATGGGTAACCAACAATACCGCGCAATCACGTTCCTGATTGACTTTTCGGAACAGCTCAAACACTTCTCCAGCCGTCACGGTATCCAGATTACCTGTAGGTTCATCAGCCAATAGCAATGCCGGTTCAGTTATCAAGGCTCGTGCGATTGCCACACGCTGTTGCTGGCCACCTGAGAGCTCATTAGGTTTACTATCAGCGAACTGCTCCAGACCAACAGCTGCTAGTAGCTCTCGCGCTTTTTGAATAGCAAGCTTATCCGGACGACCCTGCGTCAACGTTAGAGGCATTAAGATATTATCTAAGGCGCTAAACGCTTGAATCAGATGATGAAACTGAAAGACAAAGCCAATACTACTGCCACGTAAAGCAGTGCGACCGGCATCATTCATAGCACTGGTCGCTTGACCCAATAGATACAACTCACCGCTGGTTGGCTGATCTAGTAACCCTAGTACATTTAGCAAAGTGCTTTTACCTGAACCAGAAGGACCAATCAGGGCGGCAAAGTCGTTAGTGCTGATGGTTAAGTCAATACCGTGCAGTACCTCAATCTCATTAGGTTGACCGATGTTATAAGACTTTTTTAGTGCCTCTAAACGCAGAACTTCGTGAGATTGACTGGACATAGGAGTTGACGTCTTATTAAAAGTAACACTGGAATCATGATTAGACATAACGAATAGCCACCACTGGATCAAGTGCTGCTGCGCGCCGCGCTGGAATAGCAGCTGCTATCACACCAGTTAGCGTGGCTAATGACATAGTCACTAAGATCAGGTTTATCGATATGGGAATGGTAAATATATCGGGCCCAAAAGTATTAAAAGACCAGACCAATACATAGCTGACACCACTACCGACAATCGAGCCTAGCAAGCCAAATATAGCCCCTTGAATTAAGAATATTCGCAGAATCTGCTGACGAGTTGCACCCATGGCTCGTAAGATACCAATCTCGCGCGTACGCTGAACCACACTGACCGACAGCACACTGGCAATACCAAAAGCCACCGAGATCGCCACAAAAACAACAATCATATTGCTAGATAAACTTTGAGCCGTGAGACCACTCAGCAGTTGGGCGTTGGTTTCAATCCAGCTTTCTGCTTGCAGTGAGGTCAAACGACCCACTTGTGCAGCGATTTCCTCCGCCTCAAAGATATCTTCAACCGTCAAATCAATGACTGTGATACCGCCCGGCAAGCCAAGTAATGACTGTGCTTGTTTTAGGTCTAGATAGACGTAGCGCGCATCAAGCTCTCGTACGCCGAGCTCAAATATACCAGCGATATTGACTACAGCACTGTTGTTATTAAGGTTGCTACTAATGTTGTTACTCAGATTATTGCTGCTACTGCTGTCTTGACCCGTATCTAAACGTAATTTGCTGCCGACTTCTACACCCAAATCTTTAGCCAGTTCGCTACCAATCAATACATTATCTGCGCCCACTCGCAGCTCACCACTGATTAAGTATTCATCAAGTGGGATTATATTCTGATAGCGCGCCAAGTCAGTACCTACTAGTATTACCGACTCTAATGCCTCACCACGCCGGACGAACCCAGGCCCAGACACGTTTGGCGATACGGCAGTTAACAAGGGCAGTTGATCTAGCGTATCAGTGATTTGCTGCCAATTATTAATAGAACGTAGCCGCTGTGGACGCTTGTCTTCTTGTATCAGTTGCAGCGTATCATCAGCAGATGGCGCTATTAGGTTGACTTCGTCTGGCGCTACTAAGCGAATATGTGCCTGACTGCCGAGGGTGCTTTCAATAAGGTTGGTCTGTAATCCTTGAATGAGTGCGGTGATAAATATAATAACGGCAACACCTATCGCTACTCCCAGAGTAATCATCAACGACTGTATGCGTCCCTCGCGCAAAAAACTGATGGCAATAGTGGCATCAATCCATAGTCTACCGAAAAAAGCCGTCAATTGACTGTCTCCGCTGCTTGGCTCTTATCACTTATAGTCTTCATCTTGTCAGCATCAGGAGAGGTAAAAGGTGCTGCTTGAAGCGCGGTTCTCACTCTTTTTCCATCAGCCAGTGAGACTGTTGCATCAACCAATATCTCATCACCTGCGCTCAGTCCTGAGAGCACCTCTGATGCTGATAGACCGCGTAACCCTAATTTCACTACTTGACGTTGTGTTTTACCATCACGCAATAATAATACTTCGGCGCTGTCTTCTTTAACATTGGCTAGTGCATCATTAGGAATGACTAAGGCTTTTGCGCGTTGATCCGTTTCGATATTCACTGATACCGTCATATCTTGACGCAAAAAATCAGGTACAGGATCGACGGATAATCTCACCTCTACCGTACCGCGTTGCGGATCTATACTTGGTGCAATGAAACTAATACGTACGGGGAACGGTTTATCCGGATAGGCATCAGCAATAGCAACAGCCGGTTGCTGCAAAGCCAACCGAGATAAATTACGTTCATCAAGCGGTACTCGTATTTCAGTCTTACCATCGAGGGCAATAGTAAACAAGCTCTGACCTGGCTGTACCAAATCGCCTACCTCGACATTACGGGTCAGAATAGTGCCTGATACTTTGCTACGTACTTGCGCTTTGTTGAGCTGAGCCTCCAATGCGGCGATACGAGCACGTAATAAATCTTCTTCAACACCACCAGAGGAGAGTGCATTCGCTCTCAGGCGTGCATTTTCAAGGTTATTGCGTGCTTGAGCTTGGGCTTGAATCGCCTGCTCCATTTCCTCATCAGAGATGGCCGAGATAGCAGCCAATTCGCGCCTACGCTCGACATTACGGTCAGCTTGCGCCAACGCTACTTCGGCATTGGTCAAGTCCACCACTGCTTGTGGACGAGTGCTACTAATCAATTCCGCCAGCTCGGCTTCTGCTTGTCGCACTTGGGCTGCAACGTCATCGGAGCTTAGTACTAATAATAAATCTCCTGCAGCGACTTGTTCGCCTTCTGCTACTCGTCGCTCTAATACAACACCTGATATCTCGCTACCAATGTCAGTATTCGATACGGCAACGACCCGTCCAGTCGCTACGACCGTCTGCACCAAAGGCATCGAAGATATTCTATAGCTTGGTAATAGTGGTCCTTGCCACCAGCGAAAGGCAAAAAAGCCCGCAACAATGATGAGCAGTAGTGCGCTAACAATCAGTTTATAAGGAATAGCGCGCAATGAGTTTCTCCCGTTCAGAACAAATACCTAGTGGTTTACAGTTTCTACTAAATCCGATCGTTATGCGAGTTTACTGCAACATTTTTTAGGTTTAAAATTATTTATTAACTGAAAATCATCCTGTTGGTATGGTTATATTTTGCATGGTTATATTAAGAGCATTTGCTTCGCTACAATAGTTAAGATGCAAAAAAAACCCTTCTTGCTATTATTCATATAGCATGAAGGGTTTTTTATTGCCGAATAAATCCGTGCGATATCTACAGATTAAAAAGCCAAGTTGATCATCAAATGCCTATCTTAAAGTCAAAATAATGGCTCAAGTGCTCAGAATCATATAAACACCAAACCATCTTCAGTTTGATGCACCTTAATATCAACATCATAAACATCGCTTAATTGCGAGCGTGTCATCACTTCACTAGGCGTTCCTTGTGCAACAACTTGTCCACCGCTTAATAGCACCACTTCATCAGTATAGCGATGCGCATGGGTCAAATCATGCAACACAACCAAGATACTTTTGCGTTGCTGTCGTACCAAATTATGCAAATAATGAAGTAAAAAACGCTGATGGCGAATATCAAGATGATTGGTCGGCTCATCAAACATCATGATTTTAGTGTCTTGCATTAGCGCCCTTACGATAGCCAAGCGCTGCTTTTCACCGCCTGATAAGGTTTGCACACGGGCACTGACCAAACTTGATAACTCAAAATCTTGTAACAAACGTTGCGCGCGCTCAACATGATGGCTATTTGGGCGCTTATACCATGCAAGATTTGGCGAGACCCCTAACAGCGCATAATCCAATACCGTTAACGGCAGCTCAAAACGCTCATGTTGTCCAACCCAAGCGATATGACCATCATTCATGACTTCGTTGATCGGCTGACCGTAAATCGTAATGTGACCATCCGTTTTAAGCGCGGTTCCTGTGTGTTGACCTAAAACCGTATGCAGCAACGTACTTTTACCCGCGCCATTTGGTCCGATAAAGGCGACCAGCTTTTGGCTTGGCACGGTTAGCTTGTCTATTCTTAACAATGTTTTATGACCGTGCGAGATATGAATATCTTGCATCGACAACAGCTCGCCTTCATCACTACTATTTATACGACTGTCTCGACTCGCTAATGATGTCTTTGATATAGCCGTAAAAAATGAATGAAACATAAACACTCTCTCCAATTAGCGGCGGCTACTACGCACAAACAGCCAAATAAAGAATGGACCGCCAAGCAACGCTAAAACGATGCCAACGGGCACATCCACTGGATAAGCAACATACCGCGCCGCGCCATCAATGACGAGTAATAATATCGCCCCAAGCCAGCCAGACCAAATCATGAGACGCATACGTCCGCCGCCAAACAGAATAGCCAGCAGGTTTGGTACCATCATGCCAATAAAACCAATGACGCCTGCTAAAGACACCGCTGCCCCTGTTAATAATGCCGAGGCAATCACGACCAAACAACGAACCACACCCACTTTGATACCCAAAGATTTAGCAGCGGCTTCACCAAGCATCAGTCCATCCAACTGACGACCTAACGGTAATAAAATCGCTAAGCCTAAAACCATAGAAATAATCGAATATCTCAGCGGTACAAAGCCCGCTTCCGCCATACTACCTGACAGCCAATTGGTAGCGGAGCGCAGCACCATGTCATCAGACATGAATAAAATCAGGCTGACGACAGCGGCACAAAAAGCACTAATGACAAATCCCAATATCAGCAAGCCCATCTGCCCACCGCCCAAAAACCGATGACAAGCGAGAATAAACAAGCATACCAATACGCTTCCAGTAAACGCAGCAAGCGGTATCCCAATGCCCCCAAACCCCAATGCCAAAACCAAAACAACACCAAGCGCCGCGCCACCTGACGTACCGATTAGGCTTGGGTCAGCTAAAGGATTCTCAAATAAAGCTTGTAATGCTGCACCACTAACCGACAACGCCATCCCAACCAGTAATGCCGTCACCACACGCGGATAACGCAGCTGCCAGATGGTGTCATCAAGATGATTGGGACTTGACCATTCGCCAAAGCCAATACCAAGCGCCAACCAAATTAGTAGCACAGATATGACAGCGGCAGCAATATAGTAGATGCTAGGTCTATGTTTTCCAGTTTGTGTAGGAATAGAAGCAGAAATCGTATTTGCCATGTCAGATGTCGTTTTTTTGAATATGAGATAAAGTATTTTTGCTTAGGCTATTTTGCTACAGCGTTCAGCTTTTTTAAGACGTCAGGCGAATGCAAGCCATAGCGCAGAAAATCATCTGCTGGCCAAAAATGTACGCCGCCCTTCTTGCCTGCGGCACTTGCTGCAATCTCTGGACGTTTACTAAATTTACTGACCCCGCCAACCACTGCCTGATTATGATCGGCAATAATAATCACATCGGGCTTGGCGGCCAGCCAGCCTTCACGTGACATAGGCTTTAAACCCGATACGTTTGCGGCATTAATTCCACCAGCTCGGCGAATCAACTCATTCCCTACCGTGCCTTTGCCTGCAACGATACGACCATCGTAACTTAATAAATAGCGCTTACCAGTTTTTGCCATTGGACTCATCCCTGTATTCCAACGCTTCGCAAGCTGCGACCCTTCAGCTTTTTTATCAACGTAACTGCCGATAGATTTAATACTGTTGGCAAAGGTGCTTACCTCTTCTTTAGGCGCGACATTAACGGCTTTAACTTTTAAGCCGTTTAAGCGCTGATAAATACTCGCAGGCTGCACCATATAACTACCGAGGACCAAATCTGGCTTGACCGCCAACACTGACTCGGCAGTGATATTACGATGCATACCCACGGCTGGTACATTCTTTAACGCTGGATTATGATTGGTCGCATCTTTACCAACCAATTTATCGGTCGCTCCTAGTGCCACCACGACGTCTGCAACATCGGGGCTCATCGCGACAATACGATCATAAGCTTGGGCAGAAAGTGAGGGCACGGCAAATGCGCCAATAATGGCCGCAGTGCTGATAGCACGACTCATCAATTTTTTATTTATCACTGCATGAGTTATTAGTGATTTTGATAATGCAGAAGACATAAGCATTCCTAATTTGCTAACGTAAAAAATGACACTATTAACAGAACCATTAACGTGTACTAAGCATCCCAAATAACTCACACAACAGCTATGACTTATCCGTTATGTGAGTGTCAATATCGCAAAATTTGCTGATTTTTTATGACGGGTTTACACGCTCTCTTCTTCAGCCATAACCACTGGTGCTAAGGCTTCTGCATATGGATGCGCTTCGATGACCGTCGAGACAATTTGCTGCCATGCTTCAAGCTCAGGCGTGCCTTCAATACGCTGACCAAACACACTAAAGATACTGACGCCGTGATCATCAAAACCTTCGATACAAGTCACGATACCGTCTTTGGTTGGACGCTTAACGCTCCATACTTGCGCCAATGCTGTGTCTTTTAAATGCAACGTAAAGTCATTATGGTCTTTGTCTAAAATATTAAACCAATCCCCTATGCGCTTGAGAGTCTGTACGGTGCCTGTCTGAATCTGCACGAGTCCGCTATTACCAACAAATATCATGATTGGGCATTTGGCATCACGCGCTTGCGCAAATACCGCTTCGACAGCGCTAATATCAAGCTGCTGCGTCATCTGCTCTGGTGCTTGACGGTAGCTGCTAGCACGATCGATACCGAGACTTTTTAATAATGAGTGAAATTGATGCACGTCTGTCATTGACTGCCAGCCTTGTTGTAACTGCGCGCGCTCCTCTTCACTTAATGCCTTGTAACGCCAGTCATTTAGCGGCTCTTGTGCTTCTAATGTCAGCGTCTCCTTATTTACCGTTTGCAGCTGCTCCTGAATCATCGCTTGCCAACGGCTGATATTCTCATCACTCAACTCTCGTAGATACACTTTGTCGATAGCAGCACCTTGGGCGTTATAGAACTGAATACTATAAGAGGGCTTATCCGCGCGGCTGGTATCCGTTACCGCCAGCATATGCTGCCATTGCCACATAAAGAATCGCAAATCCAGACCACCCACATTGAGTGCCAATCCCATCTTTTCGCCAAGCTTAAGATTGTGATATGGCGCTGTTTTTTCATGCACGGCTAGCTCGTTTCTAACAATACTTTCCATTTCACCAAAGTTCTCAAATTGCTTTAATACAGTTTTGCACTGATCACCAATATACTGGCTATAAGGCGAGGCTAACATCAGTTCAAACTCGCTGATACCTAATGCAGCCGCGCCTTCTGTGGGAAATAGCATCGGCGTTTTTGCTTTTAATGCTTGGTACTGTTGCCACAGCTCAGTATTTTTTTGGGTTAACGATAACGGTTGACTCATGATGGTCTCCATAAAATGAATAGCAGTAAAAAAGCCAATGATCTTGGCTATATAGTATTGGGATATGAATATCTTTAGAAAATAGCAGCGACGATGATGATTGATGTTTGATAAGACCAATGCCTGCTGTACTACAGGACTTGCAATGATGCAGCAAGGGTGTATTTATCAAACAGATTTTTATCAATTACCGCTTCCAATTCATCATTTATAATTTTGTCTCTAGGCTTCGGGCGAGATCATTATGGCAACATTTTTTCACTTTGTAAATAATAATAATTATCATTTACATCTTGATAATTATTATCTTTTGAAATACTATGTCTGGGCTTTGTTACTTAATCTAGTGAATCAAGTAACCAAACCTTTAATAATTAATACTATGAAACGGTCGCTTTAGATCACTCTTTTTGTAGCAAAAGGTCTTTAAGCAACGCGACTTTCTTACTTTCTCTTTTTACGATGGCTGTTTTATTTATGTCAATTTTAGCGTTTGATTTATCGTTGACTCATACGGGACTAAACACCCATCCCTCACCGCTGCGTCGTAGCCCACTAGCCATAAGTGTGGCATTAGCATTGTTTGCATTCACGTCAGTTTCAGTCCAAGCAGCGCCAATTTTCGCAGAGACGAATGGTGATATGCCCGACGATGCAGCCATGCCGAGCACACGTTTAGACCCTATCGTGGTAACGGCGACTCGCTCTGAGCGCGCTTTAAGTGATTCGCCAGTTGCCCTGCAAGTACTCAGTCGCCAGCAGCTCGATGACAACCATGCTCATACTTTAAAAGACGCGCTGGCCTTGTTGCCCAATGTCTACTTACGTGAAGTCCACGGCAAGACAGGTTACGAAGTCAGCATGCAAGGCTTCACAGGTGATCAAGTATTGGTGTTGATTGATGGTTTACCGATCACAGCCAGCACTGGCTCGACAGTAAATTTGAATCAATATATGAATATGGATATTGAACAGATAGAGGTGGTGCAAGGAGCGGCGTCAGCGCAGTTTGGTAGCGCGGCGATGGGCGGCGTCATTAATATCATCACCAAACCCATTGGCGCGGCAACAGGACATATCACCACCGAGATTGCCAGCAATGGGCAGCAAAATCCATCTGGTAAAAAGCTAGATGCCAATAAGCGCTATGTAGAAGCCAGCGTGGAAGGGGCATTGGATAAAAACCAGCGCTTTCACGCTCGTCTATCAGGCTCGTATCTGGACAATGATGGCTTAAGCTTAGACCATGAAGCATGGCCCAGATTAAAAGATGCCAGCGAGCAATCACAAGTCAGTGCCCGCCTCAGCTACCGCCCTGACGGTAACGACACATCAGGTAATAACAATGACCGCAACGATAACCGACTGGTCAAAAATTCTCAATATTGGCTAGAAGCCAGTCACTATAAAGAAGACGATATTAGTCGCTTTAATTACTATGTCGCGCCGCGCTATTTGGCCCAGCAAAGAGATGAGCAAATCACCAAGCAGCGCTTTAGTATCGGGGCGCGCGCTGATATCGCGCCGCATGTCGATGATCGCAGCAGGACTTATCGATTGTCCGCTCAAGCGCTGCATGAGGAATATCAAAGCGAATCCAATACTAAAACACAGCAAGCCATCACTAGTGCCCGTGATACAGAGATTAGTACGACGTTGGCGCAAGCCCAGCTCGACTTACCTGAGCTATTGCTATCCGATAAGCACCTTCATCTTATCCAAGTCGGCGGTCAGGTTCAGCAAGACAAGTTAAGCCAAACGAAAAACCAAGTCAGCGAGCTTATCAGCGATGACGTCAGCCGTGATGTCGGTGAGCTGTATCTACAAGATGATTGGCTGATCGGCGATAACTGGGAAGTATTGAGCGGTATTCGCTATCAAAACGATGAAGACTTTGGTGGTCATACGGCGCCAAAAGTATCACTCAAATACAACCATTTGGATGCCAGCGGTCGTGACCATGTCTTTCGTAGCAGTATTGGCGGTGGTTATCGCGTGCCCAATCTAAAAGAACGCTACTACGTCTTTGACCATAGCAATTTAGGTTATAAAGTCATGGGCAATCCTGACTTGCAGCCTGAAACCTCAACCAGTTACCAGATCGGCTATCAAGGTCAACTGAGCGACACCGTGAATTTGACGGTCAATGGTTTTTATAACGAGATAGATGACCTGATCCAAACCGATGAAGACAACGCTACCTTCGACGGTAACATCGCCATTTATAAATATATGAACGTTGATAGCGCCAAAACTTATGGCGGCGATATTGGCCTTGACTGGCAAGTGGACGAGCGCGCCAAACTACAAGCCAGCTACGCTTACCTCAAGACGCATAACAATGTGACGGATACCGAGCTGACTTATAAACCCAATCACAAAGCGATGCTAGCACTAGATTATCAGCTTAATGACAAATTACAGCTAATCCCGCGCCTCAATTATGAATCCAAACAGCTGATTAGTACCAGCGAGCAGGCGTATTCACCGTCTTGGTGGACGCTCGATAGCAAACTCAATTATGACGCCACTGCAAACTTGAGCTTGTATGCAGCGATTAATAATATCTTTGATGTGCAGCGTGATGTTACCGATACCAGTGACTACCGTCCCATTGATAATCGCGAGTGGTTACTTGGCGCCAGCTACCATTGGTAAGCCTTTGATTCACAATCATTCTAAAGCAAGTGTATTTGTACCCTCTATCTGAAACCACAACCATCAAGGAAGCTGATATGACCCCCATTTCCCCAGCAATTCACACCAAGCCGACCAAATTAACATTACTGTTTAGTAGCAGTATTTTAGTACTCAGCATGACTGGCTGCGGTGGCGGCAGTGATGGCTCGAGTAGTGGTAATACCGGAAATGGCGGCACTACCCCGCCTGTGAGCAGTGCCAGCTTTAGCGAAACGGCCACTTGGCAAGTCACCAATCTAGCGCCTAATACTGCGACCTGTTATGACTTTGATGCCAAAGCTGAAAGCTCGTGTGCTGAGGATAAGTGGGATATCAAGTTTGATAATCAAGCGCGTTCGGTCAAGCTTTGGTCAAATAGCGGTGATTCTGGCGCAGGTAAAGGCGGCGTTTTTGGTTTAATCGATTGGTCAGATTTGAGCCGTTATAGCAATGCAACTCAAGATCCTGATACCAGTCGTGATATTACCATGCACTACAATGAAGACCGTAGTGGCGGTATTTTTGATGCAGAGCCTTGGTTTGAATACAATTTAAAAGACAACCATCAACTCTACCCGAACAATCGTGTCTACCTTGTCACCACAGATAATAGCAGTGCCATGACAGACAGCAGCGTACAGCAGCCTATTTATGCCATGCAGATTACCAACTACTATAATAATGCTGGAACCTCGGGCTACCCTACTCTGCGCTGGATTGATACGGCGCTACCGAACAAGGTACAGACGAAAACCATCGATGCCTCAAACAATGATAACTGGGTCTATTTTGATCTAACCACAGGACAAAGTAGCGCCGATAAAAACAGCTCTTGGCAGATTGGCTTTAAGCGTAATAGCGTCATTTTAAATGGTGGCGATTCTGCGATTGGCACTAATAAAAGCAAAGTTGGTGGCTTCTTATCAAAAACACCAATAGGGTATTATGATGATAAAGGTGAGCCCATTGTCAGCAAGTTTATAACCGATGGTAGTGCGGCGACTTTAACCGACCTTACCAACACCGCTGTGTACGATAAACCGATGAGTGCCAGAAGCTGGGTCATTGATAGTAAAGGCTCGGATCTCAATCCTGCTTATACGGGTAATTTCCCGAACCTAGACTTTGGCTGGTATACCTACAATGGCATGACCCATCAACTAAATGCCAAAGCGGTTGACAGCGCTCAAGGCGCGCTCATTAGATCCGCTGAAGGCAATAGCTATGCCCGAGTGCGTTTGGATAAAATCAATTACCCTGATAGCTCAGCGACGACCGCGACCTCATGGGAATTTAAAATAGACATTCAACCTGCTCCTTAACACTCTACTGTTCGACTTTAGCTCGCCCAACTCATTTTTGTAAGCTATTAAACCTTGCAAAAATAGGTTGGGCGATCACGTTTATACACAGTTTAAGAGTCACCACTGCCAATCATTACAAGAAAGCTATTAATCATTCGATAACACCAGTCCTTTTATGATTGTAAATAAATTAACCTATGGTATATTATCGTAATAAAAATATAGATGACATTAATAATCATTAACATTTGAATGTTTTAGAATTATTACATTTCCATCTTGCCCTTAACCAGCAGCCAATCATTTTTAAAAAAAATTTTGCTGAATAATTATTTGAATTTTGGCTTGGACGACATTTTATGGCTCAACCACTTACTCAGTACGATTTCGATAAAACACCGCTCGACATGGCTGACAAAGCCCAGTTTATGAGTCATGTCAATGAAGAGCATCAAGATGAACTCGCGATGTTTATCAATGCCTTTACTACCACGGCAGTGAGTGAGCACGAGATCGCCTCGATAACAGAGCTGTATACTGATGGGATATTAATGGATGTCACAACCGCCCATCATGACAACGATACCTTGACAAACAGCAGCAAGCTCAGCCGTCAATATTTTATCGATTTTACAGTTCCTATTAGTGACTCTATGACGCTACAGGAGCAATATATAACGCTATTGCAAACCTCTGCCAATAAGCTTGGCAAGCGCACGATCAAGCTTCAAGAACAGCGTTTTACGGTCATTAATGGCTATTATGCCAGCCCCAATATGTATCGACTGCTGGTAACCGCACCCGATAGTACGCCACTCTCTCATCCGGGCTACGCGTATTTGTTTGAGCTGAATTCGGACGGTCTATCTGCTATGAAGCACCAGTCAAAAGACCATTCAAGAGATAGTGACAAACCTTTACAGCGCTACTATACCTTGCGAAAAGCATGGCGAGATTCGAGCAGCTCGTCCGTCCAAGCGTGGATAGATGTCTACATTCACGGCGACACGGCAGGAGGCAATTGGGCGCGCGCACTTAACTGTGACAGTCAAATCAAAACAGTACGTGAATATCCAGAGAAAATAGAACATCTCAGCACTGGTCAGTGCTTACTCATCTGTGATGAAACCTCCTTGCCTACGGTGGCCAATCTATTGGAAAACTGGCAGAATCCATTGCCGCCCCTCGTCATTGCCATCACTAATGATCCAGAGGATATCAGTTATCTACACACCCTAACGCTCAGTAATCCACTACGCCATAATGCGCATTTTTTGCAAGATAATGTGTGCCAGCTGGTTAATACCCCAACAACTGATATTACTGAGCAAATAATGGCATTATTAAATACACAATTTGCGCGACTGCCTGTCAATATTGACAAGGTATGGGGCGCGCTGGAAGCAGCGGATATCAAATCATTACGACAGCAACTAAAGGCAACCCTTGGGTTATCACGTCAGGATATGGTCATTAAAGTCTATTGGCGTGCGCAATAAGCATTATGTTTTTCATAAGTGGCATTTTTTACAAACAGCAAGCATTTAATAAGTAGCAAACATTTAGTTATAAGCAGAAAGCATTTAGACACTTACCAACCACTTGTGCTGACTGCTAAATTGAGCGATTAGCAATCTTTGCTGCTGTCATAGCGTAACTAATCAACTTTAGACGACTTACTACTTTGCCTAACAAAAACGTACACTTAACACGATAAAAATATATTGAGATTTAATCCAGTAATATATTGTAATGAAAATGATTATCATTATAATAAGCATTTAATCTATGTGCTGGAAATATTCATGCAACTGTCTCGCTTATACTCTGCTTTATTTCGCCCTACTCTATTGAATATGTCTCGCCATCCCTTGTCATTAAAATCACTGTGCTCATCTTGTCTGTCCACATCGGTAATACTACTGGGTGCAAGCCAAGCCGCGTGGGCACAAACAGATTTAAGTGCTGACGCTCAATCCGATACCCCAAGCGTGGTACTCGATGAGATTGTCGTGACCAGTAGCGCCGACGCGTCAGCCGATGGACTGCCAGATGCCTATGAAGGTGGTCAAGTAGCGACAGGAAGCCGTGTCGGAATCTTGGGCAATCAAGACATCATGGACACGCCGTTCTCCACTACCTCATATACCAATGAGTATATCGGCAATCAACAAGCCCAAAGTGTGGGCGACCTGCTCAAAAAAGACCCAACTGTTCGTGTCGCTAGAGGCTTTGGCAACTTTCAAGAAGCGTACTTTATGCGTGGCTTTGTCACAACCTCTGATGACACCATGTATAACGGTCTATACGGCATACTGCCAAGGCAGTATATCGCAACGGAATTGTTCGAGCGTGTTGAGGTTCAGCGCGGGGCATCCGCCATGCTCAATGGCGCAGCACCCAGTGGTGGTAACGCCGGTGGTACGATTAACCTGCTGCCCAAACGAGCTGGCAATGACCCGCTACGTAAGGTGACACTCGGTTATGGTCAGGGCGATCAAGGCAAAGTTGCCGTAGACGTCAGTGATCGCTTTGGTACTGATGATGCGTTTGGCGTTCGCTTTAATGCCGCTTATCAAGATGGCGACAGCGCGATTGATGATGAATCTTCAACACTGAGTCTGGCAGCGTTAGGATTAGATTATAGAGGCGATCAGTATCGACTATCAGCTGATTTGGGCTGGCAAGACAACAAACTCAAAGAGACCCGTCCTAGTGTCACACTTGCTGGTGTTTCTAGAGTACCAAAAGCACCAGACGGCTCAAAGAATTGGGCGCAGCCTTGGACGTATTCAGATGAAGAAGATGTCTTTGGTACCATTCGAGGAGAATATGATTTTACTGATAATATTACCGCTTATGGTGCTTACGGTGTGCGAAGTGGTGAGGAAGAAAACTCACTGGCCAATCTAACCGTCAACAATGTTGATGGTGCAGGTACGTTTTATCGCTTTGATAACTCTAGAAAAGATTTGGTACAAAGTGCTGAGCTCGGTCTGCGTGGTAAATGGCAAACAGGTGAAGTGGCTCATAATTGGGTACTAGCAGCGGATCTCTATGACCAAGAAGAAAAAGGGGCCTTCGCCTATGATTTTGGTAATCAACCCGTGACCAATTTGTACCATCCCACCGACTACGCTGAGGTACCTTTTACAAGCACAACAACCTTTGGTGGCAACTTAGACAATCCAAAATTGACCAATGAGAAGCAATTCCAGAGCTTTGCGCTAGCCGACACCATATCATTGTTCGATGACAAGTTAAAAACTACTTTAGGTGTGCGTCATCAGAATCTAAAAACCACCAGCTATAATCCTAATACTCAAGTACAAACTGCTGATTACGATAAAAGCGAGTGGACACCAAGTATTGGTATTGTCTATCAACCGAGCATGGACTGGTCTGTTTATGGTAACTATATCGAAAGCCTAGCGCCAGGTGCAAGGGCACCTCTGACTAATAATGGTGGTGCTGTCACCAATGGTGGTCAAAATTTAGACCCTTATGTGAGTGAGCAAACTGAAGTTGGCGTTAAGTATGACAATGGTTTGATTGGCAGTAGTTTGGCAATATTCCGCACTAATGAGCCGCGTGCTTATTTCAATGACGCCAATACGTTTACCGCTGCTGGAGAAAATCGACATCAAGGGGTGGAATTGACTGTATTTGGTAGCACAAGCGAAAACATGCGCTTCAATGCTGGTGTTACTTACTTAAATGCTGAGCAAAAAGACACGGGCGATGCGACGTTCGACGGCAACCGAGTCATCGGACTGCCCACGCTACAAAGCAACGTCAACCTAGAATATGATTTAGCAGCAGTTGAAGGATTGACGGTGACCGGTGATATCATTCACACAGGCGCACGTTATGCCGATGCCGCCAATAGCTTAAAAGTCGACGGTTATACCACGCTAGATCTAGGTGCTCGCTACAAAACCATGCTTGCTGGACAAGACGTGACGCTAAAAGGCGTGGTTACTAACGTGACAGGAGAGGACTATTGGCAATCAGTGGGTGGTTATGCGGGTGCTGGGTATTTAAATGCCAGT
The DNA here is from genome assembly GCF_022129285.1 of Psychrobacter sp. Ps4. Lineage (NCBI taxonomy): Bacteria > Pseudomonadati > Pseudomonadota > Gammaproteobacteria > Moraxellales > Moraxellaceae > Psychrobacter > Psychrobacter sp. Ps4. The sequence continues at coordinate 6,760 of NZ_JADQAK010000001.1, read as the reverse complement.
GAGCCTACTGCCCTAAAAGTGTCAGCGGCTTTCGACTTTTAAGACCTGCCCATTAAACCATGTTTATAAGACTTAGATAAAAGGGATTAGGCACAACCTACTCCCTTTTATACTATCAAAAATACGCAAAAAACCATTTTATTATTGAGCCATTATGTCCTCTCGCACCACCGTTTCTTTATACCATATGATTTGGGCACACTATCGCCTGCCCTTTCTTAAAGTTATCTTTCTTAATTTGGTTAATGCGGCTGTCAGTGTGGGCATCATCGCTTTCATCAATCACACCTTCATCAGTCAGCCTGTTTTTAATACCTTATCGTGGGCAAGTTTGGGTCAATTCTCAGCCTTGGTTGTCCTGCTATTGGTCACTACTTTTTTATCACAATATGCCTTAACCCGTCTCGGTCACAAGTTTGTCTATGAGCTCAGAACCAAGCTGGTCAAACAAATCATCGATACCAACGTCCCACAAATAGACCATTTGGGTAGCGCACGATTACTCGCCAGCCTGTCCTCAGACATTCAATCAATTACCGTTGCCTTTGTCCGCATGCCAGAATTGGTACAAGGGGTGATTTTATCTACTGGGGTCGCTCTTTATTTGGGCTGGCTGTCATTGCCACTATTACTGATTATCATGGTTTGGATTGTGATGACCATTTGGATAAGTACTATTCTGGTCAAACATGTCTATCACCATCTCACCGCCATCAGAGAGATCAATGATGAGTTATATGCAGATTATCAATCTATAATAGAGGGCCGTAAAGAGCTCGCGTTGAACCATCACCGCGCCGAAAAACTCTACAAACATGATTTTTTAAATCATGCCCAGTCTTATCAAGAGCGAATTATTAAAGCGGATACGTATCATTTATCGGCAGTGAACTGGTCGAACATCATGATGTTTGCAGCGATTGGTGTGGTGTTTGCCGTATCCAACTATCTTGATATACCCATGGGCGTAGCGACCACTTTTTCTTTAACCATTCTATTTATGCAGTCACCTCTGCTCCATGCGGTTGGTGCTTATCCAACCATGCAAACAGCGCAAGTTGCCTTGGACAAAATACAATCGTTAGAATTGGCGGAGTGCCAATCAACCTTTATAACGGATATTGTGGTCAACAACTGGCAGTCCATATCATTCAATGATATTAGCTATCGTTATGCAAGTATTGATACCGATGCAAACGAGGTAATGGTCAAAGAAAATGAAAATGAAAATTCTACCGATATCCTAAAATCGGTTAATCTGATTTTGAAACGTGGCGATGTGGTGTTTTTAATCGGGGCAAATGGTAGCGGCAAGTCTACGCTTGCAAAGATTATTACAGGCATTTTCACCCCTAGCATCGGTGCTGTAAAAATAGACAGCCAGCTCGTTGACTCAGAAAACAACGCCGATTACCGACAGCTTTTTTCTGCCATTTTTAGCGATCAGCATCTTTTTAAACAGCTGATTGGTAGAGAGGGACAGCAACCCGATGAAGCGCTCGTAAATACATGGCTACACAAGCTCAATTTGCAAGATAAAGTCAGCGTGACTGACAACCAATTATCGACAGACAAGCTATCACAAGGACAACGCAAGCGCTTGGCCATGCTCATTGCCGTGGCTGAACAAAAAGACATACTGCTACTCGATGAATGGGCGGCTGACCAAGATCCTGCCTTTCGCCGCGTGTTTTATCAAACACTGATACCTGAACTCAAAGCCTTGGGTAAAACACTGTTTATCATCAGTCATGATGACGGTTACTTTGAACATGCAGATCGATTATTACTGATGAAAGAAGGCCGATTGATTGAGTTAAATGCTGAAGAGCGGCAACGTGCCAGTGCCGATGCCATTGCTATGTTGGCGTAAATACTGGCTTAGTAAAAGGTTAATGGCGAACAATAAAAAATCGAGGCATCTTTTAGAAAGTTGCCCCGATTTTATTTAGATAAAAATGACTTTTTGAATGGCTCTCTTATTTTATTTAATTTCTAAATAATAATTTCTGTAAAAACCCAACCCGTGAAATGACTAAAAAGTCCAGTAATCCGATAGCGACAATCGCTATGATGGCGGTCGGGAATATGATTGCCACTGCTAACAAAGGAATGGCAAACGGCCACCATATAGAAAAACTGAGACCACGCGCTGGTGGATTCAGTCCAAGCTTTTCACTGGTATGACGGGGACGGCGTTGCCACCACATGATGTAACCGCTCACACAAATAGCAATAACCGCTAAGCAAAAGAGGACATTGACCAATACGCTCCACCATCCAAGCGTCCCCATATGAATCGCAATGCCTGCCGCCATAAATTTACCAAAAGCATTGTAATCATCAAAGCGGATATCTGCCAAAATATTGCCCGAATAACGATCGATATGTACCGTACGATCAGCCATTGGATTTTTCATATCATAGCTCATTGAGTCTTGGCTAATCGTCCAGACGCCCGTACTACCCTGTGGCAGATTTAATTGGTAACGTCCGACAACACCAATCTCACGGGCAAATCGATCTACAGTATCGATCATAATCGGTATATTGGACGCGATACCATCCTTGCCGCCAACAGCGCCAGATGCTGGCATTGGTGTCAATTCAAGCACCCAAGGCACATCTTTGGTACTACCCGTATTTAGTGCATCACCATGCGTGGGTGCTGTGGCTGGTGTTGCTCCATGAACGTGCGGCGTGGCTTCAGCGTTATTCATATCCATACCAACATGATGTTGACTGTGATCAATAGAAAGCGGCATTGGCGCAACGCCCCATTTGCCCGCAGGAAACTGACTCCATGCCTGTACCATACGCTCGCCCCAGATGCCTGCCCATGCCATTCCTGAAATACAGAAAAACATTAGCAACACAGATATCCAACTGCCCAATGTCGCATGAATGGTACGTATGAATGAGCGTTTTTTCTTATTATTTACAGCATCATTGGGTATAAGCATGGCTTTGAGTGATTTGCGTTTTTGCCACCACAAATACCAACCCGTTAGAATCATTAAAATCGTCAATGAGGCAGTGGTTTCTTGGATATAATCACCGACTTTGCCCAATAGTAAATCGGCATGAATATCATTAAAGGTATAGTACAGACCACTATTAGTCGGTGTGCTTTTGACGATATCAGCCGTATAAGGATTCACCGCCACCATATTCTCATGACTGTCTGACTTAACTTGAAACAAGGCAACGGTGTCCGTATCACGAGGCGCGATATATTTCACCAGTGTGCTGTTAGGTAAAGTGTTCAACGCGTTTTTAGCTTGCGTAGAAATAGGTGCTGTCATCGCTGAATCTGGGGAGGTAATGGTGAGGCGGTCATCATCACGACCTGCGATGTCAGACATCAACAGCATGCCAAGTGCGCTGCAAGCTAGGATAATTAGGAAAGGTGCTATAAACATTCCCGCATAAAAATGCCAACGCCATACCGTAAAATAGCGTTGAGTATTGGTTGATTGACTTGTATGTCTGTTCATAAATATGACCTTTAACAATCTTTGGTTGCTCAATGAACGACCTAGACCTATTAATAGTAGTAATAAATCCTGTCTGCCGGTTGATCTAAAAGTTGATTCCAAATAGACGGCTGCATCATACGAGAAAAGCCCTGTAAACACCATTGCTTATAGTCAAAAATTATCGTCATATTAGAGCGTTTCCTCAATCTTCATGTTTGCATCATAGTCATCTTGATGGGCTAAAAATGAGGCTGCTTCACTCGACATCTTACTAAGAACGCTTTGTTTGTAAATTTTTAATGATAATGATAATCATTAATGTTATTATTCCTTTTCTTTCGCTTCCGGCATTTGATAACTTACAAGGAAATATGATGCGTCTTATCTCAACGTCTACATCCATTCGTCAAAAACGTTTAACTCTCGCGGTGCAATTGGGATTGGCAATGGGTTTGAGCCACGCAGCTTATGCTGAGACGATGCCGAATAACATCGAAAATAGTGTTAATAATGAGACCGTGACACCATCAACCACCTTGGATACCATTACTGTCTATGCCGACAACTATCGTAGTACGGGCACCAAAACAGCGTTAGATCCTAATGATGCGCCCATGAGCTATACGAGAATCGATCAAGCGCTGTTACAAAAACGTCAAGCAGACAGTGTCAATGCAGCATTACGTTATGAGCCAGGGGTAAGTACTGAGAGTCGCGGTACGGTGTCCATCTTTGATGAATACAATATTCGCGGTTTTAAAACTTACTCCAATTTTTACGATGGATTAAGACTACCCTACGATGGGGCTTGGAATCTGATGCCGCAAGTCGATATCTACGCAACAGAAGCAGTCGAAATAGTCAAAGGGCCCGCATCCTCACTCTATGGCTATGCATCTCCAGGTGGCATGGTCAATCAAGTCGCCAAAACCCCAAAAAGCACTCAAGCAACTGAGGTACAGTTGCGACTCGGCAATCAAAACCTAAAAGAAGTGGCGGTCGATACGACAGGACCTATCTCAGACACGCTCAATTATCGACTGGTGGCGTTAAAACGACAAAAAGATGGGCAGATGCAGACCACAGAAGAAGAACGCACACTGATCAATCCGTCACTGCAATGGCAACCGACAGAAGATGTGTCCGTTCTTGCCAATCTGTTTTATCAGGATGATCCAGAGATGGTGCCTTCCACCCCATTGCCTGCCGTTGGCACTGTCTACTATGCCAGCTATGGCAAACTGGGCAGTGATGCCTATGCCGGCGATGAGTGGAATCGCTTTAGCAAAGAAGTACTCATGCCAAGTGTCACGGTGAACTGGAACATCAATGATACGCTCACCTTTAAACACATTCTGCGCTATACCGACGCCGACGCGCAGCAGCGTAATATGTACAACAGCGGGTTTGTAAGCGGTAGTGATAAGATACTAAATCGCGTGGCCTACACCACCGATGAAAGTATGAACAACTGGACCACGGACAACCAGCTTGCTTATCAGTTAGATACTACCAGTACCTCGCACAATTTATTATTTGGTATTGAGTATCAAGAGACAGACAGTACCGCCACTTATTATGATGCTGGCGCAAATGGCACGCCAAATCTTGACTTATCCAATCCAGATTACTCACAAATAAATGCCGATACGTTGCCTTTAGAGGCTTATCGTCAAAATGAAAACATTGAACAAAGCCAGCTTGGTTTTTATATACAAGATGAAATGAAATGGCAAGATTTGATAGTAGTAGCAGGCTTACGTCATGATAACTTTGATAGTATCACTAAGCAAACCAAGGCTTCTGAAGGTGCCATCTATAGTGATAGAACCATTGACAATGATGCCTCGAAAACCAGTGGTCGTCTCGCAGCTATCTATGACTTTGATAATGGGCTATCTCCTTATGCTAGTTATTCTCAGTCGTTTCAGCCAGTGGTCGGTAGTAACTTTATTACCAATGCGCCATTTAAGCCAACGACTGCCGATCAGCTAGAGGCTGGTGTCAAATATCTCTCTGCCAATCGCGCCACGCAAGGAACATTAGCAGTATTTGATATCACTCAAAAAAACGTCGTGGTGGCTGACGAAATTAACTATAGAAGTCAAACACAAACGGGTGAAATTACCTCCAAAGGCTTTGAAGTCTCAGGCAGCCACATGCTTAACGACTGGGTAGATATTGCCGCCAGTTATAGCTATACCGATGCTGAAATTACAGAAGATGAATTCAACCCTGATTTGGTTGGCAATACCCCTGCGCAAACGGCTAAGCACAAGGCAACATTGTGGGCAGATTATTACGCTACTGACAAGCTCAGTCTCAACGCTGGCGTGCGCTATGAAGGCGGTATGCAACTTGATAAGCAAAACTCAGACGAATTACCAAGCGTGACTTTGGTAGATATTGGCGGTAATTATCAAATCAATCCGATGCTCACTGTCGGCGCGAGTATCAACAATCTCTTTGATAAGACCTATGTCGGCGCTTGTTATGATATTAACAATTGCTGGATGGGACCTGAGCGCCAAATGTCCGTCAGCCTAAAAGCCAATTTTTAGGCAATGTAGAACTTACCATTACTAGAGAATATCAATCTTATAGAGTGGTCTCATCTCAAATGATGACCTAAACTATCGAATAGTTAAATGAAGGAAAGTATTAATATGGCAAAACCTACCCCAAGAATGCTAGATGTAATTGGCAGTAAATACCTCACCCCACATATGTGCCGTGTCACGCTTGGCGGTGCTGGACTGACTGATTTTCCGGCAGATCAAGAAAGCGCGTACATTAAGCTGATATTCCCTCAAGGCGATGACACTCGACCATTGATGCGCACCTATACCGTCAGCCTTCAACGTGATGACGAAATAGATGTCGATTTTGCGTTGCACGAGACAGAAGGCCCTGCTTCAGCATGGGCACGTAACGCCCAAGTGGGCGAGCAAATATTGGTAGGCGGCCCTGGACCAAAGAAGCTGATTAACAATGAGGCTGATTGGTTTTTATTGATCGGTGATATGACAGCGCTGCCGGCAATTACCGTCAATCTTGCCCAGCTACCTGCTGACGCACACGGCTATGCAGTCCTTGAGATTACCACTGAAGCAGATAAGCAACTACTCAAGAAGCCAGACAACGTTGACATTCATTGGGTGATAAACGCACATCCAAATGAACAAAGCAGCCCATTACTTGATCGCATTAAAACGCTTACGTGGCTATGTAGTGGTCAACTAATTTAGGACAACTGATAAGAGGTTTTTATTAAAATAGCG